>CATOOV010000034.1 GCA_951801955.1 uncultured Lachnospiraceae bacterium | reverse complement strand
TTCCTGCTGCTGGGATTGTCTCTGTTTTCGTCGCTTTGCACACCTTACAAGTAAAGGTCTTTACCCCCGCCTTCGTTGCCGTGGGTTCCTTCGTAACCACGCCGTTATCCCACTGATGTCCCAATGCAGGAAGTTTTTGCCCATGGTCAATAATTTCCTTGCACCTAATACAATAAATCTGTCCACGATAACCTGATTTTGTACAGGTTGCCTTCTTATCACGCGAAGCAGTCAAATGTCCAAATGCCTTTACCTGTTTTCCATCTGAAATCTTCTGCCCGCATACTTTGCCATAAACCTCACCTATACTGCCTGTTTCTGTACAGGTTGCCTCCACATTCCGGCTCCCCCTCCTTTCTCCTTTATGGTTGCAGTACACTTCTATTTTGTCTGCCACTACAATATGTCTGCCGCCTGCGCCGTTTTCCCCGGTTACGCGGACTTTCAGCGTATGTGTACCAGGTTGTAATTCCTCAGTCTTATAAACCAATACCTGGTCTTCTTCCACTGCGTTGTACAAATTGACCATCTCTTCTTCTCCACCGTCAATGGAAAATGCCGCATAACCTAAATGATCTGCCCTCTTTCCGTAATACTTGACGGATGTGCCACTAAATTTAAATTCAAAATAATCGTCCATGGTTTCTGACCAAAAACTGTCTTCCTCATAACAACCTTCTGTATCAGAACCCTCACGCCAATCTCCAACATAGCTGAATTCCAATTCTTTGGTTCCTGTGGCATGGTCATTTATCACAGCATACGCTTTCGGAATCACTTCACCTGTTTCAAGAAGGCTGCTGCATCTGGTACAGTAAGTATCTCCTGTATATCCATCCTCTGTCCCGTTTGCCTCTTTGATGCCTTTCACTTCTGGATTATGCCCCAATGCCAGGATCACAGTCCCTTCTTGAAGCATTTTGCCACAGTCCCTGCAGTAGACAGCATCCCTGTAACCTGGTTTAGTACAGGTTGCTGCCTGATTCTTCTTCTCTGTATTCCCATGGCTGCAGGAACCAACACCGCCTGTCGCCGGCACTGTTAAAGTTTTCGTTTCTTTGCAATCCGTCCGGGTACAAGTATACAGCCGAATTCCCTCCTCTGTGTCTGTGGGCTGTTTCGTAATTACTCCATCATCCCACGCATGGCCCAAGGCTTCTATTTTTTCTCCCTGGCCAATCACCATATCACATCTGGTACAGTAGGTCTGTCCTGTATATCCTGGTTCTGTACAAGTTGCCGCCTTGTCTTCCTTATTCTTTATCTCATGCCCTAGTGGTTCCCCAACTTCCTTTCCTTCAGAAACCTTCTGCCCGCATACCTTTCCATAGCTATCCCCTGTGCGTTTCGGTTCTGTACAAGTCGCCTCCGTGTCACAGCTTTCTGTTTCTTCTCCTTTATGGTTACAATAAACTTCAATCCTGTCAGCCACCACAACACAGGAATTCCCTCCGCCGTTTTTCCCAGTTACCCGGACTTTCAAGGTATGTAGACCAGGCTGCAGATCTTTGGTTTTATAGATCAGTACTTGATCCACTTTAGAGGCATTGTACAAATTGACCTCTTCTTCCTCTCCGCCATCAACAGAAAATGCAGCATATCCTAAATTTGGTCCTTTTTGACCGCAATACTTTACAGATGTACCATTGAACTTAAACTCAAATGCAGCATTGGCGGTATCCGACCAGTGATTATCCCCCTCATAACAGTCTGCGGAAGAATCCGCCTTCTCATATGTCCATCCATCTGTAAAGTTATATTCCAATTCTTTTGTCCCTGTAACAGCATTATTTACTACCGCATACGCTTTCGGAATCACTTCACCTGCTTCCACATAATCACATCTGGTACAGTAGGTGTCACCAGTATAGCCATCCTCTGTGGTACCCGCCTCTTTAAAATCACGGACTTGCAGGTCATGCCCCAATGCTGGAATCTCAATTCCGTCTGAAATCATCTTATCACAGCTTGGACAGTAAAAGGCTTCCTTATAGCCAGGTTTTGTACAGGTTGCCTCCTCATGTCTCTCTTCCTTATTTTCATGGCTGCAGGAAAAACTTACGATCTCTGTCCTAGTTGCCCCACACACAGTACATGTATAGGTCTTTATTCCATCCTTGTCCTGTGTAGGCTGCTCTGTTACCTCTCCTTCATTCCAGGAGTGTGCCTTTACCGGAATGGTTTCTCCTTTGGAAATCTCCTGCCCGCAATTCTTGTAGCAGGTATCTCCTGTATAGCCTTCCTCGGTACAGGTCGCCTCTTTCTTATTTTTCAGAATTTGCTCCTCACCATTATGGGTACAGCATACCTCAAGCCTGTCTGCTACCACTACGCCGCCAGCTATCTCAACGTTCAGTGTATGCAGACCTGGAGCCAATTCTTTATAATTTTTCGAATCAAATGCCAATCCTTGGTTTGGCGTTCCGCTGTTCAACAAAAGACCATCCGCTACCGATTCGCCGTCAAGGGAAACATTAATTTGCCCATTCCCGCTTTCTGTATAATACTTCACAGACGTACCGCTAAACTTTATCTCAAAAGAGCCTGTATTTTCCGCCCAATGCACATCCTTTCCATAAGATGCATCCTTGGTTTTCACATCATGTTTATGTTCACACCCTTGAGGTTTTTCAGAACCTTCATAGGTCCATGTACCATCATATTTGACTTGTAATTCCCCTGTTCCCTCCTCGGAATCATTTACTATGGCATATGGACAAGATACTTCCACCCTGTCTACAACAATGAGCGCCCCTGCCTGGATAGTCAAACAATGCTCTCCATACTCCAAAATTCCTGTGTCATAGAGAAATACATTATCCGTCTGCTTACTTGACCAGAAATTTACGGAAACTGGCTCTTTGTTGTCAAGGGAAAAAACAGAGCTGCCTAGATGACTTGCAGTTCTGGAATAAAACTTCAGATTTGTTCCCACAAAGGTAATCGTGCAGGTGGCCCCACTGTCTGCCCAATGGTCCGTATTGTTATAACATCCCAAGCCGCCGCCTCCATTTTCACCAGTCCATCCCTCACTGTACTCAATCTGGCAAAAATCTTTCCCCTCATACACGGTACCTTTTATGTTTGTATCATCAAAGACATACACCTGATCATAGGGGGCAAAAGGGGAAGCATCCGAAGATTCCCCCTTTGCCGCTTCCCCTTGCCCCTGGGCATACACTTGAGATCCATTTCCAACATAAAGATCCATGCATGTCAAAAACAGACAAAGCAGAATACAAATTTGCTTTCTGAATTTTTTGTTCATACCTTCTATATCCTTCTTTCTTAACAGATACTCTTTGTGTCAGAGCTACAGTTATTATTTCAAGGCTCCTTGTGCGAACCTTAGCGCGGGATTCGACCTAATTTTTCTGACATTGGCTTTTTCGAATCCCTGCGCATCAAAAATAAAACGTATCTCACATGTATTTCTAACTCTTTATTTTGACTTTCTTTCCTACGCCCCTTGCCTTCAAAATGCCCTTATAGGCTTTCAGCTTACTCTTAGGAACCTTGATGGTCGCCTTTGCATAAATTCCTTTAAATGCACTGCTTCCAACCGTTGTCTTTTTCAATAACGTTGTCTTGATTGTGATCGTCTTCAGTTTCTTACATCCATAGAATGCCTGCTTGCCGATCTTTTTCACCTTGGACGGAATTGTTACTTTTCCAAGGGTGCTGCATTGATAAAATGCCTTTGCCCCAATGGTTGTAACCTTTTTCCCGATTGTCACTGTCTTAAGCTTCGTACATCCGCTGAATGCATTGTCCCCTATGGTGGTAACACTATTTCCGATCACGGCAGTTGTAAGCTTTTTACATCCATCAAATGCCTGCTTGCCGATCTTTTTCACTTTGGACGGAATCGTAACTTTGCCAAGGCTGGTACATTTATAAAATGCTTTTGTCCCAATGGATGTGACGTTCTTTCCAATTGTCAACGTCTTAAGCTTCGTACATCCACGAAATGCATTCGAACCGATAGAAGTAACATTGCTTCCAATCACTGCTTTTGTCAGCTTTTTGTGATTCTGCAGCGCTTTGTCTGCAAGTGCCGTTACCTTGTAAGTAATATTGTTTATCTTAACACTTGCTGGAATAGTGGCCGTTTTCACAGAAGTGCTGGAAGGCTTTAGATACTTCACAGTACCACTTGTTTTCCCTTTCACTGTTTTTATGGAGGTCACCTTATAAACTGCTTTGGAAGTTTTGTCTTTTAAGGTATCCCCCACTTTCGGCAATTGGGGCTCTGGTGTTCCTGCTGCTGGGATTGTCTCTGTTTTCGTCGCTTTGCACACCTTACAAGTAAAGGTCTTTACCCCCGCCTTCGTTGCCGTGGGTTCCTTCGTAACCACGCCGTTATCCCACTGATGTCCCAATGCCTCTATAATTTTTCCATCTGTAACTTTCTCCCCGCAATCTAGACAGCAGGTATCTCCGCTATATCCCTGTTCAGTACAGGTTGCCGCTTTTTTGTTCCAGATCTCCGTGTGCTCATGGCTGCAGCTTTCTTCCCCATTGGAGACTTCAATTTTATCAGCCACCACGCAGCAGTCAGACGCTGCTGCATTTTTATTTCCAGTTACCCGGACTTTCAGCGTATGGGAACCAGGCGTTAAGCCGCTGGCTTCATACACTAACTGCTGGTACACACTGTCCGCCTGATAAAGATCAACCATCTGCTCTTTGCCATTATCAATAGAAAATGCTGCAATTCCAAGATTTGCTTCCTTGGAACAATAATATTTCAAAGAAGTGCCAGTAAATCCAAAGGAAAGATATGAATCCTTCGTATTAGACCAGTAATTATCTCCTTGATAGAAACCGGAACCTCCGCCGCCTGGCGCCCAGGTACCTACATAGTTGAACTGGTTTTCCCCGGTTCCTGTGGTATGGTCATTCACTGTGACCTGTGAAGAATTTCCGGATACCTCGATCTTATCTGCATTCATGTAATAATCTGCAGCATTGGCATTTTTCTGTCCAGTCACCCGGACTTTTACCACATGCTCTCCATATGGCAAAATTCCTGTGTCAAAAAGCAGCTCATTCGCGCTTCTGCTTCCTGCATAACAATCCACGTTGGTTTCTGCGCCGTTGTCAATGGAAAAGGCAACGATTCCATGGTTGTTTGCTTTTGCGCCATAATATTTCAGGTTTGTTCCAAGGAAACGGATACTGACCGTATCTCCTGCCTGGTTGGAATAATGGTTATCGCCTTTGTGCGCTGTTTTTTCGCCGGCATATACCCAGCCGGTTCCCTGGTAATTGAACTCAAACAGCCCTGTCCCTCTCCTGCTGTCATTAATGATATAGGAATTGGCAAATTTAGGCGTAGCCTTACCAGAGGTTTCAACTGTGGGAACCAAGTTCTCTGCTGCAAAAGGATCGATCTTGATACTTACATCGGCAGACTGCAGCCCTTCTGAGGTAATTGTAAACTGTGCGGTTCCTGCCGAATCGCGGACAGACTGCACCAGGAACGCAATTTTTCCATTCTCAAGTTCCATATTTCTCTCAGAAATCAAAGTCGCATCCACGCCGCCTGTCTGGGCAACATTGACCTTATTCGATGCGAAGGGTACATGGTTCCCATTTGCATCTACAGCAGTGATGGATACGCTAGTCATATCCGTACCATCTGCAGCCAGTGTGCTGTAATCTGCCTTTGCAACCAGACGCACGGGCTCTCCTGCTGTCTTACGGATGTATTCTCCTGCCTTCTGCCCATTGATGTAACCCACTGCCTTTAATTCGCCTTCCTCATAGGAAATATTTTTAAATTCATAAACCGGATGCGGCAGGTTTATGTATTTATTAGGCTTTATTTTTCCTTTAGAGACATTGTTCACAAACAACTCGACCTCATCACAGTTACTCATCACATAGACAGTATCTGTGTTGCTTCCCTCCCTCGTCCAACTATTGGCAATATAGATCACGGGGTTATCCCCTGGTTCCACCTGGGACTTATACAAATAGGCAACTGGTTTTTCGTGTCGGAAAATATCATACAGCCCGCTGTAGAACACATGCCCGGTATTGGTATAATTTACCTCGTTGTCATAATCGAACATACTCCAGCCGAAACCGCCTGCCACTTTATCATTTCTGTAGAAATAGTCCAAAGGTTCTGCAAAAGAATCGATAAACTTGATCGCCTCCGCATCCTTTGCCCAGGAAAATCCATCACCCCACCAGTCATTGGAATGCTCCGTGACCATATAAGGGATATGGGGCGGATTTTCAGGATAACGGTAATTTACGGTTAAGAGGTCGTTTACAACCTCTTCATCCTCTGCCAGATGGTTGGGATTATTCTGGATCTCTCCTGGAAGTGCAAACTCCCAGCGCACGCCATGGGTATCCCTGGTGGGATCCAGATCCTTGGAGATTTTTTCACACTCCTTGTTAAATGGAAGGTCCGCCTTGGATTCATTCGGCCTTGCTCCCCAACTGATAATGGAAGGATGGTTTCGGTCACGCAGAATCAATTCCTCCAAGTTTTTCTTAAACTCTGCTTTCCATTCATTATCGCCAATATGCTGCCATCCTGGCGGCTCTTCGAAAACTAGAAGACCAATTTCGTCACACCTGTCCAAAAAAGAAGGATCCTGTGGATAATGGGAACAACGCACGGCATTGATGCCGTCTGCTTTGATCAAATCTGCATCTTGTACCTGCAGCTTATCTGGCACGGCTCGCCCAATCCAAGGTCACTGCTCATGGCGGTTAATACCAATAATTTCTATCTTTTTTCCATATTAAATAGAAACTTCCGTCCTCTGGTCCCTTCTTAAACTCCATAAACCGCATACCAAATCTGGTATTGTATGTATCAATAACGGTATCACCATCTTTAATCTTAGTAACAGCCGTGTAGAGATACGGGTCGTCCACATCCCACAAATGAGGATTGGAAACCGTGTCTGTGGTCATCTCAACATTTGTCAGCTTGCCAGCCGGAATCTCAGCCTGCTTGGAAGCAGAAACGACCGTTTTTCCTTCTTTGTCAAGCACTGAAGTCTCAACCGTATAAGTTTTTCCCTTGTCAGAATTGTTCAAAATATCCACACTGTTCTTCACTTTTCCTCTGTTCTTTGTAAGTTCTGGCGTGGTGACAAATACCCGCTCCACATGGACAGGCTCTGTAATTGTCATGGTCACATCCCTAACAATTCCGCCAAACAGACAGTAATCCACATTCCCCCCTTCCGGCGGAACCTGCGCCTGTCTCTCAGAATTTACCCGAACAGCAAGGACATTCTCCCTTCCATCCGTATACACCTTGTCTGTGATATCCACGGAAAATCCGGTATATGCACCCTTATGTTCCTCCAGCAGTTCTCCATTCAAATAGACATCTGTGATCGTGGCAACTCCCTCAAAATCTACCGTAATATTTCTTCCCGTATAGTTCCTGGGCAATGTAAAATGCCTGCGGTACCATGAAACAAAACGGTAAGAGTCAATTTCATTTGGAAAATCATTTCCCTTATGCGTCTCTAACACTGTATTCGCATGAGGCACAGACACTCTGTCAAACCCAGAATCGTCCAGTCTGACTGCTTCCCCGTTCTCATAGTCCATGCTACTGTAAAGCCAGTCTGTGTTAAAATCCAACGTTTCCCGTTTTTTCGCATTAGTGCCGCTGTCTTGCGCCTGTACCTGGGAAATATTTCCTATATATAGATCTGTACCTATCAAAAACAGGCATAACAGCACACAGATTCTCTTTTTCCATTTCATTTTTCTCATCCCTTCCTTTCTCAGATTCCTAATCTTTTAATTCAAGAACGCCATTGGCATTCTTACTGTGGGGTGCAGGCCTGCCCTGCTGGCAAAAACAAATCAGCACCCTTGCAATTTGACGGAGCCTTCTCCGACGAAATCATACAGTCTTTTCATTTTCCCTCCTCCCTCACTGCCATGACCATTTCAACATTTTCAAGAATCTTTCCATATCTGATATATTTATTATACATGATTTCCACAGCAGTTTTTTCTCAAAAAGCAGCATAAAAATAAGCATTTTCGCTTATATTTACTCACTGTTATTACCACAAAGTAATAGACTAAATACCTATAGGTTTGAAGTAAAATTTTCTATATGGCGAAAACAGGGGCTGCCACATGAAGAATAAACCCTACAAAAAATGGATCCATTTCCTTTCAGAAAACACCATATCCTGTACTTGCAATCCTTCCTATGACAGCCCCTAATTTGAACTTTCTTTTACAAAATGCTTTTGTCTATCCTTGGTCTATCGCCTTGTGCCCATCACAAGACGGCAGCGGATGTTCCTTGATATACTGTTCCATAATTGCTGCAGCCATCTGTACCAGCTTCGGACAGGGACGTTTTTTATAATATTCCTCTGTTCGTTTCTCTGGCACTGGCTCCTGGCGCTTTTGGCTTAATCCCAGCAGCTCCCTGCAGACAATGGACCCGTTTTCTGCTTCATACGACCTGGCAAGTTCTTGTATGCGCTGGTAATGGTCAGCCTTCTCCTGCTGTGCCCCAGGAGTATCGTAACCATAGAGCATACCTGCCGTCAAAAACATGCCGCTGACTGCCCCGCAGACCTCCCGGAGCCTGCCCATGCCCCCTCCAAAGGAAGAACTGAGACGTGCCGCTGTCGTCTCGTCCATTCCATACAAATCTGAAAATGCAAGAAACACTGCTTGGGCACAGTTATAACCTTTTTTAAAATATTCTTCTGCTGCTTTTCCATATTTACTCTCTTCGTAATCCATGACCCATTGATCCTTTCTGCTGTTGTTTTATACTGTATGAAGGTTTTTCAGGGAAATATCCATAATCGGCGCCGAATGGGTCAGCGCCCCGCTGGAAATATAATCTACCCCCAATGAAATATAATGTTCAATATTTTCTTTGGTCACATTGCCAGAACATTCGATCTCTGCCTTGCCGTCAATTGCGGCAATTGCATTTTGCATTTCCTCCACGGTCATATTGTCCAACATAATAATATCGGCTCCTGCTTCCACCGCCTGCTGCACCATTTCCACTGTCTCACATTCAATCTCAATTTTCCGCACAAAGGGGGCGTATTCTTTCGCCATCCGCACCGCTTCTTTTACCCCTCCTGCCGCGCCAATATGGTTATCTTTCAACAGGACGCCGTCAGAAAGGTTGTAACGGTGATTATATCCCCCGCCTGCCTTTACTGCATATTTTTCAAAAATTCGGTTGTTGGGCGTTGTCTTTCTGGTATCTAACAGCTTCACTTTACTGCCTTCCAGCAGCTTCGCAACGGAATTGGTATAGGTGGCAATTCCGCTCATCCGCTGAAGGTAATTCAGCGCTGTACGCTCCCCTGACAAAATTGCACGGATATCGCCGGCAACGGTTCCAATCAAATCACCTTTCTTTACAGCATCTCCATCTGTAAAGTGAAACTTTACCTGAATCTTCTGATCTAACAGTTCAAATACCCGCTGAAATACAAAAAGACCAGCGAGGATCCCGTCCTGTTTACAGATTAACTGCGCCTCTCCCTTTTGCGCTTTTGGCATGACGGCATTGGTAGTCACATCCTCACTGGAAATATCCTCCCGCAATGCCATAAGAATCAAATCATCCACATTTAAGGTCATGGTTATGTTGTTGTTCATATTCTTTCTTCATCCTCTCTATCTCCTGCAATACCAGTGTCCGATTCTCCTGGCGCAGTTTTTTCAAATCAGTATATGTTTCCTGATGGAACATTGTATTTTCCTCCGCCAATTTCTGCGGCTCTGCCTGCGCCATATCCATTGCTGCCCTTCTGGCAAATACCAGGCTTTCCAACAGCGAATTGCTGGCAAGACGGTTTGCGCCATGGACGCCATTGCAGCTTGTTTCACCTACGGCATACAAACGCTTCATGGAAGTCCTTCCTTCCAAGTCAGACTGGATTCCTCCCATAAAATAATGCTGTCCGGGAACCACTGGAATACATTCTTTTGTCACATCATACCCCTCTTCCAAACACCGTTTGTAAATATTTGGAAAATGCCCCAGGATATCCTTTTTGGCTATGCCCTCCATAGACAGCCATACATAAGGAACATCATCGACTTCCATCTGTTCTAAAATGGCATGGGTTACCACATCCCTTGGAAGCAGTTCATCCACAAACCGTTCCATCTTGGCATTATAAAGCACAGCGCCCTCTCCCCGGACAGATTCAGAAATCAAAAACCTTCTGCCAGGTTTCTCGGAATACAGGGTTGTGGGATGAATCTGGACAAAATTTACATCCTTTAAAGTGATATGATGCCGCAATGCAATCGCAATGGCATCGCCCGTCAAATGGGAAAAATTGGTGGAATGACGGTACAAGCCCCCGATGCCGCCGCAGGCAAGTACCGTATGCCCTGCCTGCAGGGCAGTGACCCCACCCCTGCTGTCCAAAGCAATAATCCCATAACAAATATTATTTTCACACAGCACATCCACCATTTCTGTATGCTCATATATGGTAATATTGCTGCGCTTTTTTACCTGCTCTAACAGCTTGCCTGTGATTTCCTTCCCAGTAATGTCCTCATGGAACAAAATCCTAGGCTTTGAATGACCGCCTTCCCTAGTAAATGCCAGCTTTCCATCTTGATGCTCAAATTCCACTCCATAGCCAATCAAAAGATCTATGATTTCCTGGGAACTTCGAATCATCATTTCTACCGATTCTGGGTTGTTTTTGTAATGTCCTGCCTTCATGGTGTCTTCAAAATAAGGCTCATAATCCTCTTCTGACCGAAGCATACAAATTCCGCCCTGGGCAAGAAAAGAATCACTGCCCTCTGCCTCTGCCTTTGTGATAATCGTTATTTTTGTACTTTCCGGAAGCTGCAGTGCACAGAACAGTCCGGCGGCTCCGGTACCTACAATTACAACCTCTGTTTCTCTTTCCATGGTGCCTCCTGTTACTTTAAAAATTTATGCAGCACTGTCATACACTGCTTAATATCCAGCGGTTTTGGAATATGGGCGTTCATACCGCATTCCAGACATTTCTGTGCATCATCTGAAAAAGCGTCCGCCGTCATAGCAATAATCGGAAGGTTACTGTCTTCACGTTCCAATCCACGTATCGCCTTTGTGGCATCATAGCCATTCATGACCGGCATACGGATATCCATAAGGATTGCATCATAATGTCCCAATTCAGACGCCTCAAACATTTCCAGACATTCCTTGCCATTGCAGGCACGATCCAGTTTCATTCCAGTAGCAGAAAGAATTTCATTGGCAATCTCCCAATTTAAGTCAATATCCTCTGCAAGAAGAATCATCTTCCCATAAAAATCCATTTCCTGCCCGTCCTGATGCATGTCATCGCCCTCATATCCTTCCATATACCTGCAAAGACATGCAAACAATGTAGATTTAAACAAGGGTTTGGAGATAAAGCCTTCAATATCCAGGTCATCTGCATCATTTTCAATATCACTCCAATCGTAAGCAGAGATCAAAAACAGCGGAATGCGTTTGACTACCCGTTTGCGGATCTCAAAAATCGTTTCCATGCCGTCCATATCTGGCATTCTCCAGTCTATCAATACAAAATCGTAATCCTGTTTTTTCTTATACCGCTCCTCAATCAAATCAACCGCATGTCTGCCACTCTGGGTCCATTCTGCATGGACGCCCAATTCCTCCAGATTTGCCGCTGCGGTAAGGCAAAGCTGCTCATTATCATCCACCACCAGAATATTCCATTCTGGAAGTTTCATTTCCTCGCTCGAATCATCTGCTTTTTTCAGATCCAGCGTCACTGTAAAGCGGCTTCCTTTCCCTTGTTCACTTTCCAGCCCAATGGTTCCTCCCATCAAATCCACAATGCTTTTTGTAATCGCCATACCCAAGCCTGTCCCGGTAATCCGGTGCACCTGGTCATTTTCTTCCCGCGTAAAGGTATCCCAGATTTTCTTCTGGAACTCTTTTGTCATTCCAATCCCATTATCCTCTACAATAAAACTTGTCCTTATGTATTCTTCCCCAAGCGGAGAGGGTTCCTGCCCCACATGAATGTCAATTCTTCCTTCTTCCGGCGTAAATTTAACCGCATTGGACAATAAATTCAACAGTACCTGATTGAGACGCACACTGTCACTGTGTATTTCTTCCCAAATAATTTTATCAATAAAAATATCAAATTGCTGGTTTCGCGCCTTGATCTGGGGCTGGATAATATTTACGATATCATCCATAACCTCCCGAATGGACATTACTTCAATATTCAGAGTCATCTTTCCGCTTTCAATCTTGGACATATCCAAAACGTCATTGATCAGCCCCAACAAGTGTTTACTTGATAACCTCACTTTGTGCAGGCAGTCCTCCACACGCTCCTCACTCTGGATATTTTTCAGGGCAATCTCAGTCATTCCTACGATGGCGTTCATAGGAGTGCGGATATCGTGGCTCATACTGGCAAGAAATTCACTTTTCGCCGCATTTGCCGCCACCGCCTCATTTCTCGCTTTGGCCAACTCCCGAATCTGCTGTTTTGACCATCGGAAATACAATACAAAAATAATTCCCATTGTGACTAGGATTGACAATGCAGAACCCATCATAATCCCCAGGCGAATAGAATCCAGCTTTGTCACAGAGTCATCTATTTTACCTTCCGGCATAATTGTAACCAGATACCAGAAAGAATTTTTTGAAAGGGGGGTGCAGTAAATAGTTCGCTTTTCCCCTTCTGCCGTAACCCTCATAGAATAATTCTCTCCATGATTAATCGCATTCTGTAATCCATTGATATGTTCTTCAATCTGATTCTCACTTATTCCCCCATACTCATCCATCATCCGCTCAAAATAATTTTCCTGGTACACACCCCCGTTACGAATCACAAAATTGCCCTCACGGTCGATAACATGGGAATATACCTTTTCATCTTTCTCATCCAGAAACAGAACTTCATTGAGATATTCCATCGGAATCCCTGCCATCAGTGCAATACTCCTTCTGCCGTCTCCCAAATCATAAGACGCCCTTTCTCCCAATAAAAGGACTTTATCATGGCTGCTGTCCCAGCCCTGGGAAACACTTTCCCCATTCTCAGACAGAGAGATCATTACCCCATTGCTATTTTCAAGTTCAACTCCCCCCCCATAGATATCAATCAGTTCTCCTTCTTCCGTATAAAATCCCAAATAGGAAAAATTCCGTACTTCTGCCCTTTTTCTTAAATCCTCCAAAAGCGTTTCTCCGTATTGGCTGTTCTCAGGTGGATTAGTCCTCACAACACCTGCCACCTGCTGCAGACGGAGACTGATAATGGAAATGAATTTCTGCTGGAGCTGGATATTCATCTCTGACATATAGATATCACTGATCTCTCTCACTGTCTGCTGGGTCTCATAAGACATCAATAAAGTCAGTCCAAAAAAAACCAGCAGGCAAACAGCAATCACTACAATCAAGCTGCTTCTCAGAAAATTTATAATCTTTTTATCCTTCATTTGTTCCTCCTATTTCTTTACGCCTTTTCCATCCCGACTGGCTATTTTGAGCTTGTGAAGCATGACCTGCCTGTCATTTTCTGTAATGGTCTTTTCCTCATCCCCCAGAAGAAAGACTTCTTTTAAGCGGTCTTTGGGAGCAATCTTCATTCCGCGAACCCCTATCGCCCCTTTCTTCTTTATTGGTATACTAGAAGACAAAAAACGCAGGAACATTCCTTTTTCCGTCTGTAAAACAACGCTCTCCCCCTCCGTATTTTCCAACATCTGTACCATAAGAAGCCTCTCCCCCTCATTCAGTTTTGTGGATGCCGTGGTGCGTTTCGATACGTCAAATTCTTCTCCCTCGACAGTTTTCAGCATCCCTTCACTGTTGACAAATAACAGGTGTCTGCCTAACAAATTGCCCAGGCAATTGATATAAATAATCTGTTCCTGGCTGCTGTCATACTTACTGACATTATCTATGGGCGTTCCCTTGTCCCTAAATTTCCCATAGGGAAGATCCTGGATTTTTATGGTATGGAGCTGCCCCTTATCGGTAAAAACACAGAGCTTGTCTGTATTCATACAAGGAATAATATATTTACTTTCCCCTTCTGCTGCTTCCCTGTTCCGCTCAAAGGCAGATACGTCGATTGTCTTGGCGTAGCCAAAACGGTCCATCAGAACAACCACTGGCATTTCTTCCATTTTCTTTTCCTCATATACAGCCTCCTTGGCATTTTCTATCTGTGTTTTTCTGGAAGTACCATACTCCTTCTGAAATTTTGTCAATTCTTTTATGATGACTTTTGCCATCGCTGCACGATTGCCTAAGATTTCTTCATAGTTTGCAATATTAGAAAGGGTGGTTTTGTGTTCCTTCCTCAATGCTTCGATTTCCAGTCCAATCAGCTTGTACAAACGCATTTCCAAGATTGCCGACGCCTGCCGTTCTGTAAAACAAAGCTGTTTTGCGTCTGCCTCTGAGCCTTTGTAACGAAACTTGATTTTTTCCGTGTTGCCGTTTATCAGGCAGTCTTTTGCATCTTTGATATTTTTTGCCCCTCGAAGTATTTCAATAATCAGGTCAATCACATCACATGCCTGAATCAACCCTTCCTGAATTTCTTTTTTCTCCAGTTCCTTTGCCAGCAGTGTCTTATATTTTCTGGTGGCAAGCTCATATTGAAAATTCACATGATGCTGGATGATAGATAATATCCCCATGGTTTCCGGTCTTCCATCCGCCACGGCAAGCATATTGACGCCAAAGGTATCCTCAAGCCTAGTCTTCTTATAAAGCATATTGCAGAAATTTTCTATATCTGTGCCTTTTTTCAGCTCCAGTACAATACGGATGCCCTCTTTGGAAGATTGATTGGAAATATCTACAATATCCCCAGTCTTCTTTGTCTCCACCAAATGATAGACATCCATCAGGAACTTTCCAATGTTAGCCCCCACCATGGTATAAGGAATTTCTGTAATCACCAGGCGCTGTTTTCCGCCTTTCGCCTGTTCCACTTCCACTTTTCCGCGAATCTTAATCTTTCCTATTCCTGTTTCATATATCTTCAAGAGATCATCCTGGTTTACCACAATCCCTCCAGTGGGAAAATCAGGACCTTTTATGTAATTCATCAACTCCTTGGTGGTGATATCTGGGTGATTCATATATGCTTTCACACCATCAATTACTTCTGAAAAATTGTGGGGTGGAATACTGGTTGCCATACCTACCGCAATGCCTTCTGCTCCATTAATCAAAAGATTCGGCACACGGACTGGCAGCACGGAAGGTTCTTTTTCCGTCTCGTCAAAATTGGGGACAAAATCCACCACATCCTTGTCCAAATCTGCAAGATAAGCTTCCTGGGTAATTTTCTGAAGGCGTGCTTCCGTATAACGCATTGCCGCCGCACCATCCCCCTCAATGGACCCAAAATTGCCATGCCCGTCTACCAGAGGAAGCCCTTTTTTAAATTCCTGCGCGAGAACCACCAACGCTTCATAGATGGAACTGTCCCCATGAGGATGGTATTTCCCCATGGTATCTCCCACAATACGGGCACATTTCCGGTAAGGCTTGTCATATTTGATTCCCAGTTCATGCATATCATAGAGGGTCCTTCTTTGTACCGGTTTCAATCCGTCCCGGACATCCGGCAATGCCCTGGCAATAATTACGCTCATAGCATAATCAATATATGATTTCTGCATCACTTCCGAATATTCTGTTCGGATGACCTGTTCCTTTTGCTGCATGATAAATTCCTTTCTGTTCCAGATTCTTTTATCTCGTTGGAGAAGACTCCCACTTCTATAAGTAGTGAGTAAAACAAATTTGTCCCAGTGGGAAGTGAGTCTCCGACTGAGAGAAAGCCTTCGGCGGGTGCGGGATGTCCATTGGACATTCCGTTAGCACCGACCGTAGCGGAGCGAAGAAGCAGGGGTGCGGATTTGTTTTTGTCAGGGAAGCTTCCCCGCACCCCGCAGCAAGAACGCCGATGGCGTTCTTGAATCCCATTCTATGTGATCAGATTGTCCATGCGCAATCTGATTTATATATCAAGTTCCGCATCATGGGCATGTTCATGAATAAATTCCCTGCGGGGAGGAACCTCCGTCCCCATCAGCATTTCTGTCACATCAGACGCCATTCTTGCATCCTCAATTTCTACCAGCTTTAAGATCCGGGTTTTCGGATTTAGCGTTGTCTCCCAAAGCTGTTCTGCGTCCATTTCTCCCAAGCCTTTATACCGCTGGAGCGTAAAAGAACCCTTATGGCGTTTTCGATATTTTTGCAAAGCAATATCATCATACAGATATTCCTCCGCCCCCCTTGCTGGGATTGCTTTGTACAAAGGCGGCATTGCAAGATAAATATGCCCCTCAAAAATCAGCTCTGGCATAAAACGGTAAAATAAGGTCAGCAGCAATGTAGAAATATGGGCGCCGTCCACATCCGCATCCGCCATAATGATAATCTTGTCATAGCGCAATTTGGAAATGTCAAAATCATTGCCATAACCTTCTGAAAATCCGCAGCCAAAGGCATTGATCATGGTCTTAATTTCCGCATTGGCAAGTACTTTGTCAATACTTGCTTTTTCTACATTTAATATCTTTCCCCTGATCGGAAGAATCGCCTGGTAATTCCGGTCTCTTGCAGTCTTTGCAGATCCGCCGGCAGAATCTCCTTCCACAATAAATATTTCACAAATGGATGCATCCCGGCTCTCACAATTGGCAAGCTTTCCATTGGAATCAAAGGAAAATTTCTGCTTGGTCAAAAGATTTGTCTTTGCCTTTTCCTCTGTTTTGCGTATTTTAGCCGCCTTCTCTGCACAGGAAATGACTTTCTTCAGATTTTCCAGATTTTTATCAAAGTATAACTGGATTTCTTCGCCTGTAACTTTGCTGGTAATGCGCGCCGCATCCTGGTTGTCCAGCTTTGTCTTTGTCTGTCCCTCGAACCGGGGCGCCGGATGCTTGATTGAAATTACCGCAGTCATGCCATTGCGCACATCTGCGCCGGTAAAATTAGAATCCTTCTCTTTTAAAATGCCCAGTTCTCTCGCATAGTTATTGATAACCGTCGTAAATACCGTCTTAAACCCAGTAAGATGTGTGCCTCCTTCTGCATTATAGATATTATTGCAGAATCCCAGCACATTCTCATGGAACTCATTGGTATACTGGAACGCCGCCTCCACCGTGATACCTTCACTTTCCCCCTGAAAATACACCACATCGTGGACAGCCTCTACTTTCTTATTCAGATCTTTTACAAATCCGATTATGCCTTCTTCTTCATGAAATACCTGGCGCTCTGTTACTTCCCCCCGTTTATCTTCATACAAAATGGTAAGCTTGGGATTCAGATATGCTGTCTCATGAAGCCGGCTCTTTACATCCTCCTCCTTGAAATTGGTCTTTTCAAAAATTTCCGGATCCGGAAGAAAATTAATCTTCGTCCCCTTTTTGCGGGTATTGCCAGTGACAGGCAGCAGCCCATCCTTAAGAGCGATCACAGGATTGCCCCGCTCATATCGGTCATGATGTATTTTCCCATCCATATAGACTTCCAAATCCAGCCAGACCGACAAAGCGTTTACCACGGAAGAACCAACACCGTGTAACCCCCCGCTGGTTTTGTATGCATCATTATCAAATTTTCCTCCTGCATGGAGCGTCGTAAATACCAGACGTGCCGCAGACACACCTTTGCTGTGCATTCCTACAGGTATTCCTCGTCCATTGTCCTCCACGGTGCAGGAGCCGTTCTTTTCTAATGTGACTTTTATCGTATCGCAAAATCCTGCAAGATGTTCATCCACAGAATTGTCTACTATCTCGTATATTAAATGATTTAAACCTTTCCGGGAAACGCTTCCAATATACATTCCCGGTCTTTTTCTTACGGCTTCCAGACCTTCCAACACTGTAATATTTCCAGCGCTGTATTCCTGATTTTTTGCCATTTTTTGTCTTCCTTTCTATCACTCGTCTTATCACGACCATTGTAACATATTGTTTTACTATTTGCAAAATGTTTACAATCCTTGGGATCCATCAACAATGTTCCTTTCCCATCTATGCAAGAACGCCACCCATGTTCTTACTGCGGGGTTGTCGCAAAATCAGATTTTTCTATAATATATAGTAAATATATTGTCTGTGTTTTACTATATATCGTGGAATCTATGCGCTTTACAACATCCCCTTGCGCCATCTGATATAAAATTAATCATACATATTCTGGCACAGAAATCACTATAAATTTAAATTGCACAGTTCCTCCCACAATTCCTTACAGGACTGGTACCTCTCAGAAGGATTTTCCTTGGTACACGTCCTGATAATCTTGTCCAACTTGCGTGAAAAAGAACGCCTGCACTTACGGATGGAAAACCCTTTGTCTAACGCCATTCTGGGATCCTTTCCTGTTAAAAGCTGATACATGGTGACACCCAAGCCATAAATATCGGTTCTTGGATCTGCCTGCCTCTTCCAATCAAACTGTTCCGGCGCAGCATAGCCCCTGGTTCCCAACAGCAGATTTGCCGCCTTGTTTTCCTCTCCTAATTCTAGAACAGCTCCAAAATCAATTAACCGCAAATTCCCCCCAGACTGTACCATAATATTATCCGGCTTCATATCCCGATAAATCACAGGAGGACTGCAGTGATGCAGATAATCCAACATCAAAGATAAATCTTTTCCCCAGCGCAGCACTTCTTTTTGGGATTGGGGTCCCATCCGCCGCAAGCGGTTCCCCAAAGACTCCCCCTCCAAATATTCCATGACAATATAATCTGTATCTGCCGTCTCCAGCATCTCTATGATTTCTGGAAAATAAGGATAGTTCAGTTTCCTGATCAATTCCGTTTCTGTTTTTACGATATGGTGTGCCTGCCCATCGCCAGTTTTTTTGACTGCTTTCACGGCACGATTCTTTCCACAATCCCTGTCATAAACCAGGTATACTTTGGCATTTCCGCCCTGCCCCAATATTTTTTTCACTTCGTAGCGCTCCCCGATCGCCATACCAACTTCCAACACACAACTTCCCCTTTCACTATACTCCCTACAACCCTGTACGCCCCTGCGAAATCAAAAGCCCCCGCAGCAAGCTACGGGGTATCTTCCTCATCTATTCCTGGATTGTTATGGTATCTTCCTCTGATCCTCCTTCATCAAAATACCGAACCGTAATGAATATACCCTTTCTGATTTTCCGGCGGGCTTTACGGACAATAAACGCCGCACTTTGGACATATTCTATAATATCTTTCATACTCAAAATTCTTACCGCAATTGTAACACCTTGCCGTTATTCTTCCTGTTGCTCCCACATTTTCTCATGTTCCGCCTTTTTATCACGAAGCATAAGTTCATGTACTGCATCTTTTACTGGTTTATTCTGAAACAATACTTGATTGACTTGTTCAATAATGGGCATGGGTACTTGGTACTTCTCTGAAAGCCCCATCGCTGCCTTTGCCGAGTAGACGCCTTCTACCACCATCTTGACTTCGTCCATGGCTTCCTGCATCATCTTACCCTGTCCAATCAACATTCCTGCCTTCCGGTTGCGGCTGTGGACGCTGGCACAAGTCACAATCAGGTCGCCTATCCCTGTCAAACCGCTCAGCGTCTCATATTTTGCGCCCATTTCAAGTGCAAGCCTGCCAATTTCTGTAATTCCCCTGGTAATCAGCGCTGCTTTTGTGTTATCTCCATATCCCAGCCCATCTGCCATTCCTGCCGCCAAGGCAATCACATTCTTCAGTGCGCCGCCAAGTTCAATCCCCAGCATATCTGGGCTGGTATAGACGCGGAATACATCATTCATAAAGATATTCTGTATCAGTTCTGCCGCCTCTTTGGTCTTTGCCCCTGCTACACAGGTAGTTGGAAGCCCGCGCCCCACCTCTTCCGCATGGCTGGGTCCAGATAAAACAGCTACCCTCGCCTGGGGAATCTCTTCCTGAATGATATCTGTTAAAATCATCAATGTCTTTTCCTCAATCCCCTTTGCAACATTGACAATCAATTGGTTCTTTTCCACATAAGGATTCATATTTTGTGCCGTACTTCGGGTAAATACGGAAGGCACGGCAAGTACAAGGAGATCTTTGCCTGTCACTGCCGCCTCTAAATCCACGGTTAATTTGATATCGTCTGCCAGTTTGACGCCTGGAAGCTTGGTCACATGTTCCCGCTTCTCCTCAAGCATCCCAATTTCTTCTGCGATCGCAGACCAAATAGTTACCTCATGCCCATTGCTTTTTAGTACGGTTGCAAGTGCCGTTCCCCAGCTCCCGGCACCAATTACACTTACTTTAGCCATATTTCCCTCCAATGGCGCGGCTGCGCATATTTTTAACTGCTATTTTCCAGTAGAAAATTTATTCTCAGTTCCAGAAAGCAGCCGTTTGATATTTTCCCTGTGACGCCAAATTCCCATCAATGAAAACAAGGCACCTACAACATAGAGTTCCAAAAGCAGCTCCTGTTCCACCCCCAAATAACCCAACTGCCCGAAGACTACAAGCTCGATAAAATAACAGATCATCACGAGAATCGAGCCTAATGACACATATCTGGTAATTGCTACCACCCCAAGAAACAAAAAGAGGCACAAAGGCGCCATAGGCGGATAAAATGCAAGGATAAATCCAGCCGTACAGGCAATCCCTTTCCCTCCTTTAAATTTCAGATAAAATGGAAAGTTATGCCCTAAGACAGCGCCAAATCCCGCGTACATTTCCAAAAGCTTTACGCTCTCTGGATATTTCCCATGAAATAAAAGCCAGGCAGCCAGCATTGACAACATCGCCTTGCCGATATCCCCAACAAAGGTGATAAGCCCTGCTTTCCAGCCAAGTGTACGCAAAGTATTAGTTGCCCCTGCATTCCCGCTTCCATGCTGGCGAATATCCACATTGTGCATTTTTCCATAGATATAGCCTGTCTGAAACAGTCCCAATATATAACCAATTGCAATACAAATCCCCCGTGCCGCAATCATAATTATCCTCCCTTTCTTTCCCGTATGATAAACTTTAACGATGTTCCCTGAAATCCAAACGCATCACGAATGCGGTTTTCCAAATATCTGGTATAGGAAAAATGCATCAGTTCCTTATCATTTACAAAAATTACAAAGGTAGGAGGTTTGACAGATACCTGGGTAATATAATACAGCTTAAGCCTCTTGCCCTTATCAGAGGGCGGCTGCTGCATCGCCACCGCTTCTGTCATAATCTCATTCAGTACTCCTGTTGCTATACGCATGGAGTTATTCTCAATCACCACATCAATCATATCGAACAATTTCTGTGTACGCTGCCCCGTCTTTGCTGAGAGAAATAAAACCTCTGCATAAGGCATAAAACTTAAAACCTCGCGGATCCTCTCTGTATGTTTATAGATAGTCTTGTCATCCTTTTCAACAGCATCCCATTTATTCACTGCAATGATAATGCCCTTGCCCCTCTCATGGGCAATGCCTGCAATTTTGGCATCCTGTTCCGTCACGCCCTCTGTGCCGTCAATCATGACCACCACCACGTCGGCACGTTCCACAGCCGTCACCGCACGGATGATACTAAACCGTTCCAATTCTTCCTTGATCTTATTCTTACGGCGAAGCCCTGCCGTATCAATAAAAATATATTCCCGGTCTTTCCAAAAAATCTCCGTATCTATGGCGTCCCTAGTAGTTCCGGCAATCTCTGACACAATCACCCGCTCATGACCCACCAAATGGTTAATCAGGGAAGATTTCCCTACATTGGGTTTCCCTACAATGGCGACCCGCGGCCTGTCATCTTCATTTTCCTCTTCCATATCCTCTGGAAAATGCTTGACCACCTCATCTAACATATCACCGATTCCCAGTCTGGAAGCCGCAGAAACTGGAATAGGATCACCAATTCCGAGATTGTAAAATTCATACACGTCCGGCATAAATTTATCAAAACTGTCTACCTTGTTCACGACTAATATGACTGGTTTTTTGGAACGGCGGAGCATGTCTGCAACCTTAGAATCCGCGTCCACCAATCCTTGCCTCACATCTGTAATAAAGATAATGACATCTGCTGTGTCAATGGCAATCTGTGCCTGTTCCCGCATCTGGGACAAAATTATATCTTTGCTTTCTGGTTCAATCCCCCCCGTATCAATCAGGGTAAACACCATATTCAGCCATGATACCTCTGCATAAATCCTGTCCCTTGTCACTCCAGGGGTATCCTGCACAATAGAAATACGTTCCCCCGCCAACACATTAAACAAGGTGGACTTTCCAACATTGGGACGCCCTACGATTGCAACTACTGGTTTACTCATTATATTCTCCTATCCTATCCTTTTCTTATCTCTAACCTTGGCGCTATGCTCTTTCCAAGAGCGCCGCCTGCGTTCTTGCAGCAGGGAACCTGGCACCTTTGCAGCATCTACAAAACCCATATCCCGCCTGGTCTGTCAATGGCTGACCAGTTTCTGTACCAGATCTCCCCCGCCGGATTCTACAATATCTATCTTTACTTGTAAAATACTTTCCATCTGCCCAAGGGTGATATCATCCAGAAAGACTTCCTCCCCGCTGCGCAGCATATTGCAGGACAGCAGCAGTTTTTTGCCCAACTGCCGTCCTTTTAACTGTTCTATGATATCGTGTCCCGTCAAAAGACCAGAAACGGTAATCTGTTCTCCAAAAAAATGATTGATAATCGGAATGACCTGAATCTCTTTTTCTGGAAATACTTCCATAAGGTGTGATACCAGCTCTTGAATGACAGGCGCCGCCAAAACACCTGTGGCGATGGTAATACAATGTTCAGAAGGTGTTTCTTCTATATTAATATCATGCCGGCGTCTGCCTTTTGCTGCCTTCAAACCAAGGAATGCCTGCAAACTGCTGTTGTCCGTATGTTCTGCGCTATTTACTATATGTTCTGCATGACCTATGCCATTATTTGTGATACATTCTGTATGGGCTGCTTCCTGTGAAGGTTGTGGAAAGATTCTTCCCGCTGCTGCAGCGGCTTCTTGCAATGCTTCTTCAAATTCCGTTTTTAAAAGGCGCAGCATCCCCACGCCATTTTCTAACTGAAGATAACCGTCATAACGCTCCTCTTTTGGAAGCTCCTGCCCTGCCAGCAAATACCATTCGTCACTGGCATGGATAAAATGTATTCCGCATTTCTCCATACAGATTTCCTGAAAATGATGAATAAGTTCCAAAACCTGAACCGCCTCCGGCATGGTAAATGGCTCAAGGGGATACAAGCCCTCCCGAAAACGGCTCAGCCCCACCGGCACAACAGACACGCTCTGCATCACTGGCATATACTGCATCAGGTCGGAAATACTTCGTTCTAATTCCTTGCCGTCATTGACGCCTTTGCACAATACGATCTGCCCATTCATGGGAATTCCCGCCTTAAAAAGCTTGTCCATCTTCTGCAGTGCATCCCCTGCAAAACGATTGTGCAGCATTTTGCAGCGCAGCGCCGGATTGGTGGTCTGCACGGAAATATTGATGGGTCCCAGTTTATAAGCAATGATTCTGTTGAGATCCTTTTCACTCATATTTGTCAGGGTCACATAATTCCCCTGCAGAAAGGAAAGCCTGGAATCATCATCTTTGAAATAAAGGGTATCGCGCATTCCCGGAGGCATCTGGTCAATAAAACAAAAGATACACTTGTTGCGGCAGGATTTATACTCATCCATCAGCCCGTTTGCAAATTCAATCCCCAGATCATCCTCATACTCTTTTTCAATATCCAGCTCCCATTCTTCCCCATTTGGCTTGCGAATTACAACGGTCAGATATTCTTCATTGGTATAGTACTGATAATCAAAGACGTCTTCCATCTCATGACCATTTACTGACACCAGCACATCCCCATGTTCCACTTCCAGTTCTTCAGCAATGCTGCCTGGTAAAACTTTATCTATCACATGTTCCTTCAAACCAAACGCTCCGTTCTTGTGTGCTATTTGCCTCTTAAATCTAAAATACTCTCTTAATCTTCACTCTCTTCATCTACAACTCCGCCTGCCACAGCACCTGCCACAGACGCAATTACGGCAATGATCACTGCAATCAGCACCACGCCTCCAATAATAAAAAATAACATATGCTTCCTCTCTTTTCTTTCCAATTGTGACTTTATCATAGCATATCCAGGAAAGTCTGTAAATAGTCAACACTCCCGTCGGAAACAGTAAAAGCAAACGTGACCGTAGAATTGGTATTGACAGCCACACACCCTTGGCACCCAGCGCCATGGACAAGGGACAGCGCTCCTGTTCCCTTACAGCCAGGCATCCTTGGCACCCAGCGCCATGGACAAGGGATATCAGCGCTCCTGTTTGTCTGTAAACAGGCACGTGTTATGTACATCAATATAGTTCATAATGTAAATATGGTAAAAATATCTCTGATATCTTGCCTCAATATCAATCAGATCAAACAAATGGCTGCTTTTCTCAATCGTTGCTTTCATCTCCAATCTCAAAAAATCCTTATGCTTTTCCTTAGAACATAGAAAGCATGTCCCGCTCCCGCCATATTCCTTTCCCTCTAATGACAAGATCTGATAATTCTGAAATACAGCTTCCTGTCTTGTGTGTTCTTCTGGAATTTCTATCCCTATATAAATATCCTTTCCGATATGTTCTAAAATAATGGTTTCAAACTCCACAATACTTCCCTCCCACAAAGAACGTTCGTTCTTCTATGGCATTATTATATATTGTGAACATCTGTTTGTCAATCAATTTTTTCCCGGCGCCCTCCATACTTCAAAAGAATGCCGTAACCCTTGAAATCAAAGGAAAAATCCCGACCAGACAAAAGAATCCCATTTTCTTTCAAAAATTCCTCAAACACTTGATTTTTCTGGATGACAGCACTTTTTTCCACTGTATGTTCTGGCAACAGATATTGGAGAATCTCATATTTTCCAAACTGCCCAACCAGGCGATACATGATTCCAGATTCATAGAGCCCGGATGCAGACAACCCAAGCAAACTCATTTTCCTGGAAAATGCATTGGACAAATACCGTGGGTTCTGATTGGCATAAGACTGCTGTTCCCCATGGCGAATCAAGGGTGGAATCAATGCACCGCTTCCTTGGTCTAACTGAAAACGCTGTTCTTTGTTCTGAAAACATTCACAATTCCTGACCTGCTTATATGTTTCCATCAATTCTTCTGAAAGGCAAATCCTTTGTTTTCCCACCATAAGTATGTGATTTTCCCAGTCAATATCCGTCCATTTTAGCCTTGCAAGCTGGGAATAAGACCGAACCCCCTCAAACAGTGACAGTGCAATGGCTTTATAATATTCCTTGCATCCTAACTGGCTCTCACAAATACCGACCACATATTCCCTGGAATAATAAGGCACATTTCCATGGGATGCCGCCATCCGTACCAAATATTCGTAACTCAGATATTTTGATTGATCAAAAGGATTTTGGAAAATATACTCCTGTTCTTTGCACCAGCCATAAAACCGCTTATATTTCCCAAACACTGCAGACATCACAGAAGGCTTGTAATATCTAAATTTTCGAATAAACAGGTCCATCAAATCCTCGTCGGTAAAGTGGACAAAATCCCTTCCATATTCTCTCTCATAGAGAAATGGATTTTGTTTGCGGATATAATTCCCGATTTTCTGATATTCCAAAGATACTGCCTCAAATTCCCTTAATCGTTCTAATGATTCCATGCAATTTCCCCTGTTACAGTTGCAAAAGTGGACAAATCCTGTTGGCAACCGTAACATTCCTCTCTTTTTGTGTTTTAAATGCATTACTTCTTATACTGTACCATAGGCAAGCTGACAAGTCAACGTGCTGGGGCTGCTGTTTTTTTGTAAGAAAACCTCCTTTTTTCTTCCATAGTTCGGGTATCAAAAGGTAATTTTATAAACTCTCTTTTATAATTTCATAAAACCACCTTTTGACGCGAATCCTTCCATAGATAAAAATTTCCATATCAATAATGCATTTAAAACTATTGACAGATATTCCCATCCATGGTATGCTCTGTTTTAAAGTAATGCATTTAAAATCATAATGTCTTTTGATACAAGGAACCATACTTGTTTTTCTTACTTATAACATACCAAAAAGGAGAAGTCTCTATGAAACACACCGCTAAATCATTTCAATTACCATGCAGGGAAAAGCTGCACCGGGAATTTGCCGGGGTCATCTATCTTACAGATTTCATCACAGACTACCCTCATGCGAGATCAAATTATGCCTATACCCGGGAAGAATTGCTGGCGCGAAAACGGCAGCATCGGAAATTATCTGCTAACTCATTCACACAAAAAAAGGAGAATCATAAATGAATCCATACAGCCATCCTTTGCAGTTTACCCTTGTAAAACTGCCGATTCAAACATTAATTGACTCAAATTACCAACTTTCCCCGTCCGTGGAAGAAGAAACAAAGTTTCTTATCACCCAGGGCAATTCTCTGCTCTTTGACCAGATTACAAGGCTTCGGGGAAACTTTTCCCCACATATCTCAGAACTGATTTTGGTAACTGCGAAAAAATCAAAAAAAACCTCCTCTGGGCTTTTACATATTTTAACCCATGGATTTTTCTATCATGGCAGACATTACCTGCGTTTTGGCAAATCTGCTTCCCAAAGCAAAGACGGTATCACGGCTTTTGTGGAAGAAAGTATGTTTGAGACGCTTTACCGCATTACCCAAATGGATCTTCCAGCCCAGGAATGTGTGATTTCCAAATATGAGGCACAGCGCTGCCTAGTGTTCAGCGCATGTACGCTGGTCGAACACTATATGCCCCGTATCGTCATTATTGGAGAATACCAAAAAGTATTAAAGGGTCAATATATTCGCTATGTGAAAAACTGCCAGAAAGAAATTACGGATTCTAAGACAGGCAAATCCAAAACTATCACCCTCCGCCAGATCGAAGAAGGACCCCAGGATATCCCCCTTTCCCCTTTTGACGGCTGCGGCTGCCATGAATTGGACTTTGCGAAGAAAACCAGTTCTGCCCTTGGGCTTTGTTACACTGCTGTGGGCAGCCAAATTCGGCTTCCTTTCCTGAAAGGATATTCTGTCTATGTCCCCTTTCGGAAAATCCTCTGGGAGATGGGCGTCACCCAAATCCGGGATATCTATGGACAAACCCATAATATCGAGGAGATTGATTGTATTTGGAATGTCAGCATGTTCAAGGGACATGCCATGTTTTTCCATGCTTATGGCAACAATGCATGGATTTCCTATATGGAAACTTTAAAAAAATACCAGTTCAAACTGGGGATCAGCAAATACAGCCACCACCGGAATGACTTTTCCCTGAAAGCACGGATGAATTTCCAGTACCTGCAATGCCTGGATTTATGGAATGAAAGCTACCAGAAACATATCGAGGAAAAAACCCCTTACGACATTCTGTCACAGGAAACGGAAGGAAAAATCACGAAACTTGCCCGCTACACCACAGATCTGTTTGAAAAAATTATCAACGGCGACGACTTTTATTCCTTAATGTTTTTAGGCATGCCACAGCAAGGACAGGCTTACGGAACCTATATGGAGGCTGTCCGAATCAACCCCCGTATGCTCAAAGATCCTGCCGTCCGCCAATTTCTCTACCGAAAACTGAAAAAACAGATCCAGGAGGCAAAACTGGGAAAAATATATGCGGACGGCTTTTACCATACCATTGTGGGAGATATGGTCGGCTATCTGGAATATGCCGCCGGAAAGGAGCCTGTGGGCTGCCTAAAGGCAAAAGAATTTTTTGCCCCAACCCTGCCGGATGGGGAGGCGCTCTCTTTTCGTTCCCCGCTGGTGGATCCCTCAGAGGTCAACCAGGTATGCCTTGTCTCCTCCCCAACCCTGCAGCAATGGTTTTCCCATTGGAAAGATCAGGATATCGCTATGATTAACATGTATGACTTAAGCCTGCCCCAGCAAGGCGGGGCAGACTGTGACGGAGACGCAGTATTTCTCTGCAATGACCCTTTGCTCACTGGCACACGCATTGAAAAACCCATTATCATTGACATTGCAGATAAAACCACCGCCGCAAAAAAGCCCTATACCCAGGAACATCTGATTTCTTATGAAATCTCCACCAGGGATTCCCGCATCGGGGAAATCACCAACTGCGCCACCAGCATTGAAAATAAACTGCCGAAAGACCCAGGAACGGCAAAAGAATATCAGGATATGGCTTCTCTTCTGCGCATTATCCAGGGAAAAGAAATTGACAGTATAAAAACAGGAGTGCGCTGGCACTTAAGCAGCGGCATGCGCTGGCATTTAAAAAAGCTGCCCTGGTTCCTGCTTTACAATTATCCCAAAAAGTTAAAAGCCTATGAACAGATCCAGCAGAAAAACAGCAAAATCAAAGACCCGGCAGACCGGCTGCAAGCCCCTGCCTATTTCTCGCCCTCCCCGATGAACGAACTGTGCGATTTTATCAATACCTGGGAGAAAAAACGCATTCTGTGGAACAAGGCAGTTGCAGGGAATCTGGATATCCTGCTGAACCACAATTATTCCTTAAACGACCGCAAAACACTGCGGCTGGTCCGCCACAAAGTCAATGACTTTAACAGCGCCCTGCACACCCTGCTTGCACAGTTGAAAGAAGAACAGACAGAAACGGATTTCGGACAACTGGAACTTTTGGTGGAATCCTATCGAAAGCAGCTCCTTGCCATCCAAGGAATTTCCTCAGAGGAAGAACTGGCAAATTATGTGATCAAGGCCTGCTATTCCAACACTTCTATCGGTAAACAGCTTGCCTGGTCAGGTTTCGGAGATTATATTCTCAAAAATCTCCGGGAAAACTCTCCCAAAGCACAATCTTTTTCGATTCAGGAGGTTCCCCCTGGGGAAGAAGGTTTGGAATATTTGGGAAAATATTACAAAATGCTTCCACTACCAGAAAAAGGAGGGATTTCATAATGCTGTACCTGTACGAAATTTTAGAGGACTATCAAATGCTTCCACTAACGGAAAAAGGAGGGATTTCATAATGCTGTACCTGTACGAAATTTTAGAGGACTATCAATTTGCCACCACAGACGCAGAGAAGGAAGAAATTTTTTCTTCCTTCTGTCAAAAGATCTGGGAACATCCCAACCAGCGCACAATCACAGAAAAACCGATTACCTTCCGCATCAAGCCAACGCTTCTGAAAACAGAAATCGGAGAGGTATTTTCAAATTATACTTCCATTCCCCGAAACGTATGCCCTTCCACCACCAAAAACACGGGCTTCGCCAGCTTAATCCGCCAGAAACTCAACAATATTTACACATATTTCTTTGACGAAAATATCTGCAGCCGGAAAGAATACCTGGATTTGCTGCGGCTGCCAAAAAAATTGTATTTCCAGTGGGAATCCTTTCTAGGAAAAGGGGAACCAGAATGGATCCTCTCCCCCAAAGAACTTTCCAACACTTTAGAACAAGCGATGGCAGATGCAAAACGTCTCAAAGAAACCTGCGCCCGTGAAAAAATGAAGTTAAGCTGGGAGGAATACAAACAGGTGGCGGAAGGTTATTTTCGAAGGCTGTTTGAACACTATCAACCATTGGAAGAATACCAGACGGACCATGCACTGGTACTACAAACAGGTACATGGAATGAAGACAATTTCTGCATCAGCTACTTTTGCAGCGGCTTACATGGTTATTTTAAAAACTACCAAAAATCATACTACGGACTCTACAATGCAAACAGCCGCCGGAAAACCTCCTACAGCCGCTGCGCCTGCGGCAATTTATTTTTACAAAACAGACAGCGCAACCGAAGGCTCTGTGATACCTGCCGCAAACAATCCCGCAGCCAGTCTTACAGCCGCTATAATGAAAAACGCAAAACACAATTACCACACAGTTAAAATTCCCCGGAAACCTTTTAGAACGTATGTTTGAAAGCATTTTGGCGGCTACATATATACAGTATAGGATTTCTTCCTGTGAACACGATGCACAAAGCAGAAAAAACTTCACAGAAAAAGAAAGGCGGTGAAAAACTTGGAAGAATTAACAGATCATGAGTTACAAATTTACCGGGGCAAAGATTTTCCTCTTGCTCCTGGTATTACCATTCATCAACCAACGCTGGACGAAATCTGTGATTATGGAGAACGTGCCTATTGGAGCATGATCTATACACTGACCTCCACAGGCGCCGACTTAAAATTCCAGCTTTATGACATGGGCATTGATTATACAAAAATCAATGATTTCACACTGTTTTACAGCCTGCTGGCTCCTCCCTTAGACCAATCCAAAACCAGCATTATCACCGGAGATTTAGATTTCTCAAATTTTCAGCTTATGCAAAAAAAGGGCTCCGAAGAGATTGTAATGTATGATTTGGAACAAGATATCCTGATAGACGAACCAACCTATCTGAAATTTGCAGAGGTGCTCAGGAGCATGCATGGCTTAAAGCGCAACAGCCAACTTCCGGCAAACGAAGCCACCAAACAGATTTTGATTGAAGATGCCAGGGAAGAATATGAGCAGGAGAAAGGGAAACCTTATGTCTCCCAACTGCGGAACCTGGTATCTGCCATGACCAACTCCCAAGGCTTCAAATATGACCACGCCCAAGTGTGGAATATGAAGATCAACGCCTTTCTGGATTCCGTAAAACGGATTTCCAAGATACGGAATGCAGACCTGCTGCTGCAAAGCGGTTATTCTGGTTTTGGAATCAATTTAAAAGAAATCCCAGAAACACAATTAAACTGGATGGGAGACCTGGACTAACCAGCTCCCATCGGACCATGCTTTGCGAAAAGGCACAGGGATTCCGATGCGTAACATGCCAACGAACTCTAAGCCGAATCCTTTGCCAAGACTTGCAGGAGCGAATTTAAAATTTTAAGGAGGAACAAATTATGTCTTTTAATCCAAACGAATTAATTCTTGAAAAAATCAGAGCCGTAGAAGAATACGACTTTGCAACCAATGAGCTGGTGGGCAGATACACACAGATCGAAAGCCCCAGCCTGAAAACTGCTGCAACAGGTACTGCTGTTACAGACGCTATGGGCGCAGAAATCACTACCTTCTATAACGCACAGACAGGAACCTTTGACTTTACCAACAGCCTGTTCTCCCTCGACCTTGCCGCTTCCCAGTTTGGGGCTAAGAAAGAGGCTGCGAATGATATGAAACGTCCTGTCAGTGAAACAGTGACAATCGACAGCAACCACAAAGCAGTGCTGAAATACGTCCCAGTGGGAACTGCAGGCGCAGAAATCGCTTCAGTCAAGGTCATCAATGACGACAATACCTTTGGCGCAACTTATACTTTAACTACCGGGACTGCCGCTGACGATACCTTTACTTTGGATGCAGCAAGCAAAACCCTTACATTTCCTGCTGACGTGGCTGGACGTGTCTTTGTAAGATACGATGCCATCACAGGCAACACGGTAAAAGTTACCAAAACCGCTGACAGCATCCCAGAAGTACGCTCCCTGTTGGTACATGCGCTCTTCCACGACCCCTGCAATACCAACTTGGTATATGCCGGCGTAATCTCCATTCCGAGGGCACAGATTGACCCCTCTGCAGTGGAACTTACCCTGACATCCGAGGGCAAACATGCGGCGAGCTACAAACTGTTCAAATCTTACTGCGATGAAAATGCAAAACTCTTTGATATTATCGTATCTGACGACAGCGCTGCTTAAACCCTGCCTAATCTGGCACCATATCTGGATTCAAAACGCCATCAGCGTTTTAATGGCGGCGCGCGTGCTGTTTTTGCAGCATTCAAATGCTTACGCGCCTGCCATGTGACATCTGGTAAAAGCTACTCTTACCATCTCAATTCCGGGGCGGCGTCTGCCGCCCCTTTTTTCTATGAGGGAACCAATGAGCACTTATCAAAACCACACTTGTAAAATCTGCGGAACACCATACCATGCCTGCCAGAGCTGTGACAACATCCACAGCTTCCAGCCCTGGCGGACCATCACGGATACCCGTGCCTGCTATAAGATTTTCCTGATATTAAACAGCTATACTAACGGGTATGCCAGCCCCTTGGAAGCAAGGGAACAGCTTTTAGGCTGTGATCTCACCAGCCTGGATTCCTTTGTGCCCAAGATTCGGGACACCATACAAAACATCTTATCAGAACCGAACTGATACCGACTGACATCTATCACAGAAAGGATGAACTCTATGAAAGTATTCGATATCTTAAATATCCATGGCGCCATCCATAAAATCATGGAAGAGGAAACTGATCTGGACCATCGTTTGAAATTTCGTTTTCTGGGCATTCTCCATGAGATTGACAGCACGGTCAATAATTTTGAACAAATTAGAAACGAGAAAATCCGGGAATATGGTACCAAAGATCCTGACGGAAATATTTCCATTGACGCCGATCATCCAGATCTTGTCTCCAAATTCAACCAGGACATCCAGTCCCTGCTGCAAGAGGAAGTTTCTGCCAACATTTCCAGCCTGCCGGCAGACGACGTATTTTCCAGCGGGATGGATATCTCTTACCTGGTAGCCTTGTATCCCATTATGAACATCCAATAACACAGGAGGATAACCATATGTTTAAAAATGTAAGAACCTATTTCAAAACCAAACATCAGTACCACGCTTCCATGATGGAACTTTCTGGCTCCGTGACACAAAAACTGAAAGAACTTTTCGAGGCGGAACTTGCCCGCACCAAAGCCGAGACAGACGCCATGGAAGCAGTAAAGCAGATGAACCTTGCATTTTCCACAGAAGAAATGTCTGGTTATATGGAGCAGCTTTCAGAATTCTTAACGGAAATGAAACAGCCGAAATTCCAGGAAAGTTTCTATCAGAATATGATTGACTCTGCCCGTGTAAAAGATGCCATAACTGATGACGGCGCTGTACACTAAGGCAAACCATCCATGAAAATCAACACTATAAGGAGGTTACCATATGAGCAACCAAAACGGACAAGCAACAGACGCTTCCTTATCCGAGGAATTTTCTACTTTGAAAAGCTATCTTCTCCCAGACGGAGCGTTACTCAAAGGGATGGAATCCCTTGCACAGATGAAGGATACTGTCATAGAACTGGACAATATCCTTTTACAGCTTGCGAAAACTTCCAATTATTCTGCCGCAGAACTGAAACATGTCACAGAAGAGGCATTTCGTCTGGGGGATGCCGCAGGCAAAGCCGGAACAGAAGTGCTCTCTTACATCAATTCTGCCGCACAGGCAGGTTATGGAACGAAAGATGCACTTGCCATCGCGCAGGAAGCCATGAAAATGACCAATCTCTCCTCTGGCATTGACAATGCCGATACTGCCACAGAATATTTAACAAACATTTTGGAGGGCTTTCAAAAACCTCGCCGTTCCATTAGCAGTATCAACGATTCCCTGATTGGCATTGCCAAGACAGGGAAGGCGGACTTTGATACCCTTGCCGCCGGGGCTTCCAAGCTGGCACAATCTGCCGACGATGCCGGCATGTCCTTAGAAGAGCTGCTGGGGCTTCTTTCCGGCGCTTATGAAGTTTTAGGGGATATGGACAAGGTAACAAATGGGGAACTTGCCATCTTTTCCAACCTAAAAGAAACCTATGGCGATACCCAAAATGTTTACCGTATTCTGAACAACCTAAACTCCTCCTGGAGCACATTGGAAGATTCTTCTAAAGAATCGTTTGCCGCTTCCATTGCCGGAAATGACCAAAGGGAAGTATTTCTGGCGCTGATGGACAACTGGAAAGGCGTGGAACAAGCGGTTTTTTCTGCTTCCAACAGTTTTGGCGCCGCAGACGAAGCCAACCAGGCCTATCTGGATTCCATCGCTGGAAAAACAGCAACATTCCAAAACCAGGTAGAAGAACTTTCCGCTTCCCTGATTCATTCTGACATCTTAAAATTTTTCCTGGATCTGGGAACGGTTGGAAGCAATGCACTAAACAAAGTCACCGAAAAAATCGGTTCCCTGGGTACCCTTGGCGCCCTTGCCGGCGGATACCTGGGCGCAAAAAACCTCGGTAGGGCAAATACAGATAGTTGTCCCTCTTTTTGAATATGCCGAGCCTGTACGTTTTCCCTGGATACAGGGTTTTTTGTATGGGAAGCCGTGATATACACGGCTGAAACTGCAGATATGGAATCCCTCTGCATATGGATTCGGCTCTTTCATAATTGGAGCCCTTGGACGGAAGTCAAACTGACGGTACACTTTCCTTTTGGCGACAAAAGAAAATCGTAACAATCCGGCAGCTCTTCCCAACGAGCAGATGACAGCGCACTTGGTGCAATCACTTGTAATGTGATAATCTCGCAGATGCGAGTGCTAATCCCATCGACTACCAGGGCAGCTTATGCTTAGATGCAACGCTGGCATAAGAATGCATAGTCAGGACTAGGCCCGGACATGACGGGAAATTATGGGCAGGGATCTGTCCCCTGTTGTCATGGATTGCGCCGACAGTAAAGATTGAAACACGAGCAAACCTGTATTTTGATCTTTCACGATCGGCGCATTATGTGGAACTCCCTTTGCCGGAGTTGGCAGAAAGGCAAAAAACTTACAAAACATAGAATAGATGCTGGAACAAAGTGTGCAGGAATATTTTTCCTTTTGTGCGCGTGCGCATATTATTTTTCTTCTATAGAAGAAAAAACAGCGGATTAGAAATCACTGCCGCAGTGGGTGCAGTGCCATTGCTTGCTGGATTTTCCAATTCCAAAAACGCCAAGAAATGCAATCGCCCCTACCCGGGACAGTCCAGAAATTTTTTTCACATTGGTTGCATTG
>CATOOV010000033.1 GCA_951801955.1 uncultured Lachnospiraceae bacterium | reverse complement strand
TCTTCACCGCCTTGACCTTTCCCTTGGAAGATACGGTTGCCACCTTCTTGTTGCTGCTCTTGTAAGTTACTTTCTTGTTGGTTGCATTGGACGGTGATACCGTTGCCTTCAAGGTGAAGGTTTCCTTGGTTCCCAAGGTCAGTTTTGTCTTGTTCAACTTCACTTTGGTTACGGGGCGTTTTACCGTTATCTTACAGGTTGCTTTCTTGCCGCCGTCTTTTGTCTTTACGGTAATGGTTGTAGTCCCTACTTTCTTTGCCTTCACAACTCCCTTGGAGCTTACGGTTGCAATGGTCTTTTTGCTGGAACTAAAGGTCACGCCCTTGTTGCTTGCATTGGAGGGTGATACGGTTGCTTTCAAAGTGTAAGACTTGCCCAGGTTCAGGGTATATTTCGTCTTGTTCAGTTTCACGCTGCTTACTGGGACTTTTACGGTTACTTTACAGGTTGCCTTGATGTTTGCATTCTCTACGCTAGTTACGGTAATGGTTGCCGTTCCTTTTGCCTTTGCAGTTACCCTTCCATCAGATGATACGGTTGCAATTTTTGTATCACTGGATTTCCAGACAACATCTTCGTTGCTTGCATTGGAAGGCGATACGGTTGCTTTCAAAGTCTCATACTTCCCGACGTTAAGGATAAGGGATGTTTTGTTCAATGTTAGATTTTCAACTGGAATCGTGCTCGGAGTTACCTTTTTCTTTAATACATATTTTCCGCCTTTGGTAACAGCAATCGAAATTTTTCCATTTTCATCTACAGTACAGGTAACATTCTGGTCTTCCAAAACCCCTTTTTCTTCATTGTAATAACTCAAAGTTACCATATCCCCAGGTTTCCATCCCATTGCAGAAACATTAACAGCAACTTTTGCGCCTGGAAGTGCTCCCTGTTGGGCAAATGCCATCACCATTGCCTGTTCATCTGGCTGGATCAGTGGCTTTATTTGTGTATCCTTGTCGGCACTGTTTTGTTTCATGGACAGATTAATATCGGAAAGTTCTCCAGAGGCTAATTCCGCTCCCGTAAAGGTCCATTGATAAGAATTGCCTCCATTTACAGTGATAACCAGATTCTTTTCTCCTGCCTTCGCAGCTTCCAGAACCTCCTTGGGCAAAGTAACAGCATCCACTGCTACATTTCCATCTACAACCAATATATCTGGCACTGTCACATTGACAGAAATTTCTTTTTCCTGGCTGTCTTTGATACTGTCTGCCAATTGGTTTGGAAGAACAATTGCCGCAGGTATATCTGGATTCGGCGTAAACTCAGGTACTGTCAGTTCAAATTTACCACTGCCCTGATCTGTTACATCTGGGTTAAGCTCCACGCTGCCATCCTCTTTTGGCATAATCACTGCTGGCACTCCTTCTAAGGTAGGAGTAATCACCATCTCACCATTGGCATCAAAAGTGATCTCATCAATACAAGTCTCGCGATGTACGCCAAAGGCATCTGTAAAGATTCCAATCGGTGTATAGAATCTGTGGTATGCCATAAAGTAACGTTCTCTTCCGCTGGCATCCTTCACATGGAGCACAGACTGATGCGCAGAACCAAGAATTCCTAATTCTTCCTGTTTTATCAAGAAATTTTTCTTCTTTAAGGTAATATTGACCTTTCCATCATCCTGAATCAGTTTGTCACTGACCCCATAATTGACATGGTAATTCGGGCTGTTGGCATCATCACAAGACCAAGTCCAATGATATTTGCCGTCTGCCTTGATAACAACTACAGATTCACGGAAATCTGTCAAACCATTGATCTGTTTCAGCGTTCCCTCTTTGATACTTACCATATCTTCATTTAACTGAGCGACCGCTGCTTTCCCATTTCCAAAAAGGATATAGGAAGTTCCGTCATCCTCAGTGAAAATAGACGGGTCAATCGCCTGCCCCATCTCAACCCCTGCTGCCTTACACATATCTGTCGTTAAAAGCGCTTCTCCCTTATCTGTATAGGGACCTGCGGGATGCTCTGCAACTGCGACGCCAATGGCAGAGGCTCCGTCTGATTTCTTGCCGCAATAATAGAAATAATATTTTCCATTTTTCTTTTCAATCGTAGGCGCCCAAGCGCTGCCCTTGACTGCCCAAGGAGATTTTGCAATCTGCACACCCTTGTCATTGACGCCTGGATTGTCATTTGCCAGTTCCATAATTACGCCTTCATCTTCCCAGTTTACCATATCCACAGAAGAAAATGCATGGAACAATGTGCCGCTCCAACTAGGATAGCCGTCCGTAGTGGGATAAATCCAGAATTTGCCGTCGAAGTAATCAATATCCGGATCTGCATACTGTCCTGGAAGCACAGGATTATTGGCAATCTTTGGTGTCTTTATAGTATAAGTTTCTGTTTTCTCTGCGAGGGTAATTTTTACCTGCACATCTTTGCTCAAATCAAGCGTGCCTTCTGTAAATGGTTTTTCATCTACCGTAACCACGGCATCTTTCGACAAAAGACCTAGCGTCACTGGTACTGCCTTTAGATTCGTGCCTTTGCGCACATAAGAAGTGACTTCATTCGTCTTCCGGTCAATCACAGAGGTCACTGCCGTATGGTCATCGGTGCCCCTCAGATCCAAAGGATTTTCCGGCACTGTGCCAACCACTGTTTTCTTTAACAGTGGAACTTTATCCACCACATCGTCAACAATCTCCGCTTCTGTCAGCACACGGTTATAGACCTTAAAATTATCAAAACATCCTTTAAAGTAACTGTCAGGATAGAAAGATTTCCCCAAGTAAGCCAGCAAATCGGTTCCCAGGGCAGCCGTGGTGATCCCTGTATTTTTATTTTCATCTACAAGGGTACCGTCCAGATATAATTTCATATTGGTTCCATCTACCACAATCACTACCTTCTGCCAGGTTCCGGTGACAGCTCCGTTTGTCTTAACTTCCTTCTCTTCGCCATAGCTGTTCACTGTAATCGCATTGCGCACTTCCGTCCCGCGGATCCGCAGGAAATCGTATTTAGTATTGTCTTTTCCATAGGTAAAGGTAAAGAAAGCGCCGCTGTCCCTCTCAGATTTTACATCCATGGAAATACTCATGAAATTGCGATTGTCAAAAAATCCCTGAGGAATCTCTGCATAAGCGCCGTCAGAACCATCCAGCTTCAAAACATTGCTCTTGGTTTCTTCATCGTAGACAACCTGTGCTTTCCCATAAAGCTTTCCATGATCTTTGGAAGCATCTCCAGTTGCTGTGTCAGTCATCTGTGTCTTGCCTAGATCCTGCTCAAAATCATAGGCCAAAACTGGCTCCTGGGCAGGATCTTCATCCAAACCTGGCGTTTGTTTGTCCTTGTATGCCTCCAGAACCCGTGCCTGTTCTGTTTGAGAGAGGCGCATTACCGTACCATGCCGGAATTTTCCATCCACAAAATTGGCATTCACATTTCCTGTGGTAAATTTGCCGCTGCTCAGATCATCTGTCACAAACGCCTTATAGCCCTGGTTATCTCCCATGACGCAGAAACGTCCGTCTGGAAGCTGGTACACGGTCAATCCTTCTCTTCCGTCAAATCCTGCATCGCTGCTTCCGCTTCTTGTCACCACACGTGTCCAGGAACCTTTGGGCGTACTCTTTTGCTCCCCATTCCTGACATCCAGTACATCCTCGGTATCTAACGTATCGCTGACATCTATTACCGTATTCCAGTCAGAGGTGGAGAAACGGTAAAATTTTCCATTATCCTTTACAATCGTGGTATCGATAATATTAACTTCCTTGCCACTGTCCTGGTCCTCACTCAGCCAGACTTTAGGTTCTGAAAAAGTGTTAAAATCCCTAGTGCGGCACACATAAACGCGAAGGGCATTTTCCTCTGTCCCTTCCTTGGAGTTATCCCTCGCCGACCAATAAACTACATAGTCACCTGTGGTATCGTCGTAAATTGCTTCCGGTGCCCAGACACAACCTGCATGTTCAAAACCGGCATAAACAAGCCGTGGTTCGCTCCAATTTACCAAATCTTTCGATTCCCAGACCACGATATTTTGGCTGGCATGAAGCTGGTCCCAGCCAGAGCCTCCAGCTCCGCCGCCCTCTGCATGGAGGTCGGTACCGATAATCCAGTATCTATCTCCTTCTGCGGAACGAATTAAATGGGGATCACGGACGCCAAGGTCACTGCCTGGCGCATTATTGGTCAAAATCGGTTGGGAAACTCCATCAACTTTATTGATCTTTTTCCATTCCAGACCATCCTCACTATAACCAAAGAAAATTTTCTCATATCCGCCATTGGTTCCAAAGTTTGCCCACAGATAACCGCCAGAATAATCTGTGTCCAGATTTGCCTCCTTGGGCTGTACAGTAACCTGAAATACCTTGGTTTTCATGCCGTTACCCTCTGATGGCGATACGGCGCCTGCCTCCGTCAAACGGGCAGTCAGCGTCACCTCCTGCGGCTGGCTTCCTGCTACGGGACGGGTGACAATTCCTCCATCGTACAATCCGCCTTCTGCGGAATCGGTAATCACTTGCGGATCGCTAGAAGTCCATTCAATGGATGAGCCGTATTTTCCCTGTCGGATTAGTGGAAGGTTTCCACGCACATTATCGAGATTGATCAGCTCTAAGGCATCATAATCCTTCTGCAGCGCCGGCATATTCTCCATTGTATCTATGGTCTCCCGAAATTCCTGGTATTGTTCCTGAATTGCTTCCTTAGACAAAATCCCGTCATAAATTCTGTAATTGTCAATCAGTCCTTTGTAATACTCCCCAGACTCCCAGTTTCCTTTTCCAACCTGGAGAATGCCCTGTGTGCCGACAATATTACTCAGCTTATAGGTATCTGCAGTTTGTAACTGCTTGGTCATGGTTCCATTGACATACAATTTCATCTCTGTCTCAGAAATCACCAGATCCACATGGGTCCATTCCCCATTTACCGTATCCTCCACAGACAGGCCCCTTGGCCTCTCCCCTGAATTATTATAACGCTCTACCTTTATATTTGAGGTAGTGTGCAGCGCTCCAAGATAATGCTCATTCTTATATTCCTGCGTATTTGCATTGGGAGCTGCAAAGAATGTCCAGCTATTGCTGCCCTTTTCCGGCTTAGCATCGTAAGAAACCGTAATATTTTCTTTTCCGGCAAGAAGGCTGCTTCCATCCGCTGCAGTGATGTTTAAAAAGCTGTCACTGCCATTGAGGTACAATGCTTTGTCCTTCCCCATTTTTACCTTGGTCTGACAATTTCCATTGACCAGCCCCTGCGCATTTCCTCCCTGAAATTTTCCCTCTGTTGCCCCAACGTCAAAATTAAAATCTGCCAGTTTCGGCGGTTCCGTTGTCTCTGCCTGGGCATAGATTGCCGGGAAACCAGAAAATGCCATTGCGCCCGCAAGCCCCCAGGCAATACATCTGTTTTTCCATTTTTTCCTCATACTTTCCTTCTCCTTCCTTATTTCTTTTCATTTTATTCCCACGGGCAATATACCCAAAGAATACTTAAAAAAACAGCTATATTTCCATGGATTTTTGTTTATAGTTTTAGGTTGACGTTTTTGTTATGTTACAAAATAACTAAAAATTTATATTATTTTACTTTAAATTTTACTTACTGTCAACCATTTCAAAACAATGTGTACAAGCCAGCCTCAGCCAATTTTCCCTCATTCTGCGGGCTGCGCATCATCGTTTTCTCATATAGGAAATTCGCAGGACTTTGCTATATGAGAAAAAAACTGCGGCAGAATCCTTTTTGGATCTGCCGCAGTTCCATCTACGTTCATTTCAAGTATCATTTACCCAATCTTTTCAATTTTAACAGAAACAGGCGTATCTTCATTTAACTCCACACTCAGACTTAACTTCCCCCCAAGATTCGTCTTCATCTGTCCAGCGTCCACATTGTTCACCAGTACCTTGTATTCTGTCTGTTCTTCCAGTTCCAGTGTAATCTGGGCATCCTCTGGACCTTCCACCTGAAATGCAACCCCGCTGTCTGTTGCCATAAGCTGTCTCACTGTGGTTCCCGGTACGGACTCATAGACAAACATGCCGTTTCGTTCCAGTTTGGTAATCTCTTTAAAGGTCTTAACCTTATATAGATCCCCGCCAAATTCAAAATTGTCTAATTTAGACTTAGAATCCAACTTATAATTCCCAAAACTCAGAGTCTCATTATTCTCGGTACAAATCAGTTGTTCTACTACAGCCATATTACTATCCTCCTGTTGACATCTTGTCCTGCGTTTTTTATTATTATACTATACATTTCTTATCTTTGCCAGTCTATTTTTCTTTCTTCACCACAAATGCAACCTCTTTTTTATGCATGACAACTTCTACTTGATCTCCAGTTTTCACCTTGCCGGAAAGAACCTCCTCCGCAAGACCATCCTCAATCTCATTCTGGATTTTCCTGCGCAGCGGACGTGCACCATACTTGGGTTCATATGCCGTTTCCACAATATGGCTCTTAACATTTCCAGTAATATGAAGTGCAATTCCCATCTGCTTTTGGCAGCGTTCGATCAATGTTTTCGTCATAAGGGTAACAATCTGCTTCATATCTTCCTTTGTAAGAGCATGGAATACAATGGTCTCGTCAATACGGTTTAGAAATTCCGGCTTAAAAATTCGTCGTACCTCTTCCATCACACTACTTTTCATTCGGTCGTAGTTAAGTTTTGCATCTTCCACAGAGGCAAACCCCAATGTTTTTGGTTCAATAATAGACTGTGCCCCTGCATTGGAAGTCATAATAATAATTGTATTCTTAAAATCCACTTTCCTACCCTGGGCATCTGTAATATGCCCGTCATCTAACACTTGAAGCAAGACGTTGAACACATCTGGATGTGCCTTTTCGATCTCATCAAATAAAATCACTGAATAAGGATTGCGCCTTACTTTTTCGCTGAGCTGTCCTCCTTCATCGTATCCCACATATCCAGGCGGGGAACCAATCATTTTAGACACGCTGTGCTTCTCCATGTATTCTGACATATCCACACGGATCATGGAATCCTCATTGCCGAACATTGCTTCTGCTAATGCTTTGGAAATCTCTGTCTTTCCCACTCCAGTGGGACCAAGGAACAAAAACGAACCAATGGGACGCCCTGGATCTTTTAAACCAACCCTGCCCCGGCGCACAGCTTTAGCCACTGCACTGACAGCTTCCTTCTGTCCAACAACGCGCTTATGCAGTACATTTTCCAGTTTCCGAAGCTTAACCGTCTCCTCCTCAGCAAGTTTTTTTACTGGTATTTTCGTCCATTGTGCAACTATCTCTGCAATCTCATTTTCCCCTACTTCTGTTTTCTTCTGCTTTAAAGATTTTTTTGACTTTTTTCTTAACTTTTCATAATCCTGCTGCAGTTCTTCTTTCTCCGCCCGAAGGCTGGAAGCCAATTCTAAATCCATATTTTGGATTGCGTCTTCCATCTCCTCTGATACGCGATTCATTTCTATGGAAATATCTTGTAACTGTGTGGAGGATTTCACCCCTTCCAACTGGACACGCGCGGAAGCCTCATCCATCAAATCAATTGCCTTATCTGGCAGGAAACGATCTGACACATATCGTTCAGAAAGCCTTGCTGCCGCTTCTAACCCCTCATCTGTAATCATTACCTGATGATGTTTTTCGTAAAACTTGCGCAAACCTTTTAGAATCTCTACCGTCTCTTCGACAGAGGGTTCTTCCACCATCACTGGCTGGAAACGCCGTTCCAACGCCGCATCTTTCTCAACATACTTTCGATACTCTTCTATGGTAGTTGCGCCAATCATCTGTAACTCTCCCCTGGCAAGATATGGTTTGATTATATTGGAAGCATCCATGGCTCCTTCTGCACCGCCTGCACCGATAATCGTATGCAGTTCATCCATAAACAGAAGGATATTGCCTGCGCCAATCACCTCTCGAATTACCTTTTTAATACGTTCTTCAAACTCTCCCCTGTATTTGGAGCCGGCAATCATACTGGAAAGATCCAAGGTCACTACCCGTTTTCCAGCCACCGCATCCGGTACCAGCCCCAATGCGATCTGCTGCGCCAATCCTTCTGCAATCGCAGTCTTTCCAACTCCCGGCTCGCCAATTAAGCAGGGATTATTTTTCCCACGGCGGCTTAAAATTTGGATTACCCGCCGAATCTCTTCTTTCCTCCCAATTACCGGATCTAACTTCCCTTCTATTGCCAGCTTCGTCAAATCTCTCGAATACTGGTCTAAAACTGGCGTGGCTTCCAGATTTCTTTTTCTGCCCTTTGCTGATTTCAGCTCTTCTTTGGAAAAACTTCCTTCCTCTCCCATTGCAACTAAAAGTTCCACATACAGTTTCTGCAAATTAATTCCCATCGTGTTTAAAAGCCTGACAGATGCAGATTCATTTTCTTTTAAAATAGCAAGCAGTATGTGTTCTGTTCCAGTTTTTTCACAATGAAAATGTGCTGCTTCTTTCTCTGCTGTATCTAACACTCTCTGGGTTCTGGGGGAGTAGCCATCCCGATCCAAAAGTACCATTCCTTCCCCTGGTGCAATCAGCTCCTCAATCAATTCCAGAAGTTTTGACTCTTCCACATGATTATCTGCCAGCACCTGTGCTGCCACTCCGCTCTTTTCCTGAATCAAGCCCGCTAGAATATGCTCTGTCCCAATATAGTTATGTTTTAATTTTCTGGATAATTTACCGGCAAGCTCCAGCGCCTTTTTTGCCTGATCTGTGTATTGCTTATGCATTCTTTCCTCCTGTCAAACTGTCATATACCTCATCAACCAATTGATGAATCTCTCCCCTGGAAATATTTTTACATACCGCCTTTGCAAGAATTACCTGCAATGTCTTCTGCATTTCTAAAATTGCCTGGCTTTTATCTTCCTGCATATAAATGACTGCGCCATTTCTGCGGTCCAAGCGGATAAATCCCTCTTGCCGCAGTACATGATATGCCTTATTCACTGTATGCATATTAATTCCAATACTGTCTGCAAGCTGACGTACGGAAGGAAGAGATTCCCCCTCTTGGTATTGGTTTGTGGCAATTCCCAGCACAATTTGATTGCGTACCTGCATATAAATTGCCTCATCACTGTTAAAATCAATCTCAATATACATAATTCACCTGATTGTCTGTTTTTATAAGTCTTCCAGATCAATTATCTCAAAATCGTCATCTGCATCCAAAGACATCATTGGTTTTTTTTGTAAGTTTTGTTCCTTTGGCATCTCCTGATTTTTGTCAGATACTTCTTTTTTCCCTGATTCCTTCCCTTGAATATTAGGATTTGCCGCTACTGGCCCTTTTCCTGGGAAATCTGTTGTTTGGCTTTTTCCCATGGACGCCCTTGCCTGAAAATCTGTTGTTTTACTTGCCCCTGCTGGTTTTTTCGCTGAGGAACCTTTCTTTTCCGCATTGGGAGTTGCTGCTGCCCTTTGTGGGGAAGCTGCAGCTGTTCTGCCTGCTGGCGCCCATTCAGAAGAACTTGGTGTTATTTTCTCTGGTCTGTTTGTCGGTTTTGCCTGGAAACGCTTTTTCTCCGATTTATACATCGGTTTCGTCTGCTGGCTCACAGTTGCTTTAGGATCTGTTTCTTCTGCCCAAAGATACTCTTCCCATTCTTCTTCCATTTGGGCACGTTTTCTAACCTTAGGTTTCATCCTTCCTTTTTCCTGCCAGTCTTCCTCGGAATTGTATTGTTCAAACTCTTCTTCCTTCTGGTCAAATTCCTGATTCCTCCAGAAACGCTTTCTAACCCTAGGCTTTGACTCCTCAAACACAGGTCCGTCATCTGGTTCCTCTTCGTCATTCTTCCGTCCCCGGATTAACAGATTTCCCACTACAATGACCAACACGGCAATTACAAAAATCATCACTGCCGTAGTTTTTCTGGAAACCTCTTTTTTCTTATTATATTGTGCCTCCAAATCCTTATATGCATTCTGCAGCCCTTGCATTTCTATGCTGGGTTCTTCTGAGGGTTGTTTCCCCTGGTCTTTTGCCTGGGAAGCATCTGCCTTAGAAACATAACGCTGGAAGGTGGATTCTAGTCCATCATATTGATACCAGCCGGTATTTCCAAAGCTGCTTACAGCATAAACCAATGAAAATCCGTCATTTTTCTTTGTTTTCTCCTTCTTTTTGGAAGATTCATTCTCATCTTCACTTTCCCTTTCTTCCTCCTGGTCTGTCCCGGCGCTGCTTTCCTGGACAAAGGAGGGGACATTCTCATACCCCCCTATGGACTGGTTAGTCTTTGTATATGCCTCAGATAACCCAGTTTCTTCCGGTGGATCCAGAACAATCAAATACGTTTCCTCACTGAGCGCTATTTTTCGGAACTGATAAAATTTGCTGCCTGCCTCCTCATATACAGCAAGAGTATTTTTCACCTCTGTGCTGGGTGTGGTCAGATACACCAATGTGAGCGTCCCTTTGCCAAACGAAAGCCCTTCTACCTTTTGCCCTTGGCAGTTCACAGTCGTTTTTGTAAAATCTTGCGGAATAACATCCTCTGGAATGGCAGCGGCAAGGTTAAATGTATGTCCATTTAAAGTAATACCATCTGGAGTTTGTTTAGATGTATCTGCCAAAGTTCCTTCCTTGGATGTGTCTGTTGGATTCTTTCCATCTTCTTTGGATGTGTCTGTTGGATTCTCTCCATCTTCTTTGGATATGTCTGCTGGAGTTTCTTCTTTGGATGCGTCTGCTGGAGTTTCCCCTGCTTCTTCTGCTCCCTGAGATGACTGTATAGAATCAGTCCCTCCTGCTGCACGAGTCACAACAATTTTATAAGTTGCAACTGCTCCATTTTCAGCCTTGACAACAATGCTTATCGTATTTTGCCCTTGTTTCAGATCTGTGTTTCCTGACACAGATTCCACTACTGCGTTGGCATTGGAGGTTTTAGCATCTACTGTGACACTCGTGACATCAGCATCTACGGAAGCTGTATAATTTGTATTATTATACTGAAATGCAGGAGATAATGTTCCTGGGGAAATAGTTAAAGTAGAGAGGCTGTTATCCCCGGATTTTGCAGTATTTCCTGCCGCCCCTGTGCCGGCATCATTACTATTTCCCTCTGCGCCTGCTCCATTACTGTTTGGCTCTGTGCCAGTTGCATACAACTGCACAGGTGTAAATATTCCCATTAGCAAGATCAATGATAAGAGAATACCTGTGATCTGTTTTGTTCTTCTCATAATGATTCACCTTTCTTCTGATTGTACCTGCAGCCTTATGGCTTTATCGTGCCAAAAACACCAAAATGTTTTTGAAATCCCGATATATCCCCAGTATCCAATTAGCACCATTATAATTTTCCAGCTCCTATATTGTCAAGCCTTAAAGGAAATCTTCCTGGCAGGTCGCCTTTCTCTCGTTACTGTTCACACCCAAAGGGTGTGAAGTAACAGTATTTTCAAACTTTTCCATTCTAGAACACAAGAATGCCTCTCCCATGAATCAAGTCAGTGAAAGAGGCTGTTAAATGATACAATTTTAATTTTTTCGCATATCTTCAATCAATTTCCATATATTACAACCAATGTGGGCAACCAATTATAGTAGCCGATTTTCATGAGATCCGTAACAAAAGTATTACGTTGTTTTTCGGGTATTTCCTCTGGATGATCCAAATATTTTTGAATAAATTCCACCCCATATTTATCCATAATTTCTTTTGGTATTTTTTTTATTAGGTGATCCAGCCCCAACGCCCGTAAGTTTACATATTCTTCTATCAATTCAATGACTTGCTGGGGGGCGGAATTTGTATCTCTTTTACTTCTTCTCAATACCTTCACATCAATTCTGGAAGCATCAATCCCTAAGAACTCCCGGTCAAAAGCACGAAAGGATAATCGATACTTATTATTCATCCACTTCCTCCAAATCCAAACAATCCCCTTGAAAGATTGGAATCGCACCGTACCTTCCCAACAAATATTCCTTATCTATTTTCTTATCAAACCTTGCCCTGAATTTATTCAATGAGTAAATCCTGGAACTATGGTCTTTCTTTCGTTCTACAAACCAAATTTCATCCTGCCGCAACAAATCCAAATCTAATAAATTTGAATCATGTGTTGTTACAATGATCTGGCATTTTTCTTCTTCTGTGAAGGTATAAAAAAGTTCCAAGAAATGTTTCGTTAAATTTGTGTGGAGGCTCCTATCAATCTCATCAACAAAAATTACACATTCCTCCCCTCTTTCATAAAACAAAGGAACCAAATCAAATAACCGTTTTGTTCCATCTGATTCATCAGCATATTCAAACAAATCTTCCAGATTTCCATGATTTAACATGATTTTACTGTAAACAATATTTCCTTGTTCATCTTTCCACAGAATATACATTTTTCGATTTACCCGAAACATAACTGGATGTTCTTTCACTTTGTTGGAAATGTCAATTTTAATTTTTTCCAATTCCTCTTTCGGAATATTTTCCAACACCTTATCAAAGTCCATCTCTTGCTGCTGCCCTTCCACGGAATCTATTCCTGTATCAAAATAGGGCATTAACTTTGAATACATCCCTTTTAATCCTTTATCTGCTGCAACATCGTTTAACCTCCCATATTTCGTACCAGGAAATAAAATAATCATATTTTGAAACCAGCGATATACATTTGCTATTTCTTGAAAAATTCCTTTTGTCCCATTTCCCCTGGCGGCAATATCACTTAAGATGGTTTTTCTTCGGAAAGTTCCCGAAATATTTTCACCAAAATCTTCCAGATAAACCTTTAATCGCAAATGTTCATTAGGCTGGCTATGTTTCACTTCTGTCTCAACATGGCTATTGCCTTGTTCATCAACCTCACGATTATATAAATATGTTTCTTTCCCATTGGCATCTATCCGAACAAGCCATTCTGATAATATTTGAACATCCTTATAAGAAATAACCAGACCATACGAGTATTCTTTCCCATTGGTAATAATTCTATATTCAAAAACCCCTGGTTGGGCATACATATCTTTTTTTACCCTAAAATATCTTTTTCTTAAATCTACATGATCAATCCCTTTTAAGATGATCTCTCTCGAAAACTGTACTGCTTTGATCAAATTACTTTTTCCACCCGCATTTGCTCCAAAGATCAATGCACTTTTTAATAACTTTTTATGAGCAAATTGTATGACATGATCCTTATGTCTTGTAACTTTACTCGCCAACAACGAAATACTTTGTGGTTTATCAAACGATTTGTAATTACTTACAGAAAATCCTACCAGCATATTTATAGCAACCTTCCATAAAACCTTTGTATATTATATTGTGATTATATCACATTTTAAACTTTTTATCACATTAAATTTATTTTTTTATCATATAATATGTGATTATATCACATTTATATTCCCCTCAAAACATATGCTTTACTCCCTACCCTAACGCCACATCCAACACCATCATAATTAAAAATCCTGCCATCACGCCCATTGTGCCTACATTGCTGCGTTCATCCGGCTGTGCCTGGGGAATCAGCTCATCTGCTACCACATAAATCATGGCTCCTGCTGCAAAGGCAAGCAGCCAGGGCATTAGGGGTACGGCGACCGATGCTGTGAGAAATACCAATACGCCTGCCACTGGCTCCACCAGCCCAGAGAGGCATCCCATAAAAAAAGATTTCCAGACCGTGACGCCGCTTTGACGCACTGGCAGGGAAATCGCCGCCCCTTCTGGGAAATTTTGAATCCCAATTCCCACCGCAAGCCCCATTGCCGCCGCTAGATAACTGGGGTCTTTTGCATATTGCCCGGCAAGCACGAAGGCAAGCCCAACCGCCATTCCTTCTGGAATATTATGGACTGTCACGGCAAATACCAGCAGTTTCGTCCCTGCTTTCCTTTCCTTATAATCCGCATGAAACCAAGGCAGCGTCTTATCCACCAGATAGAGAAACATACCACCCAAAGCAAAGCCCACCGCCGGGGGAAGCCATGGATAGATTCCTTGTTCCTGGCTCTGTTCAATCGAAGGAATCAGCAAAGACCAGACGGAGGCTGCCATCATAACACCAGATGCAAAGCCAAGGAAGGCACGGTTCATCCGGTCTTTGATGGCTCCGCGGAAGAAAAATACTACTGCCGCACCAAGTGTGGTCATAAAAAACGTAAATCCTGTACCACATAGTACCTGTATCAATGTATGCATCATAAAAAGCTCCTCACTGCATTTATAATTACTCTATGCAGTGGGAGCTTTTTTGGTTAAATGCTATGTTGTATTACCAAATACCAACAATCCCTCGATTATTTCCCTGTCACTACCTCGAAATACCTGCCAATTTCCCTCCAGGCACGCTTGGATTCCGGCATCATCTTCATACCCATTTGAAATACATGGAACATTCCCCGATAAATGCTGAGACGCACTTTAGCGCCTTGCCGCTTTGCCTTATATGCCACACCAATGGAATCACTTAACAGCATTTCCACAGAACCTGCCTGGATCAACATGGGCGGAAATCCCCAATACTCCCCAAACATAGGAGAAATATATGGATCTTTCACATTATGCATCCCTACATAATCCCTATTATAAATCAAGCTGTCCCTGGTATTCCCAAACAGAGGGTCACGCTCGTAGTTATCCTCATAAGAAGGACCGCTTGCTGTCAGATCTGCCCAGGGAGACATCAAAACTAATCCCCCTGGCAGACAACGGTTGTGGTCTTTCAGGTACATACACAACGCAAGGGCAAGCCCTCCTCCCGCAGAATCACCTGCCACCAGGATCTGCCTGCTATGCCAGCCTCTGTCTTTTAGCCAGCCATAAGCTTCCAGTGCATCCTCAAGTGCCGCGGGATAGGGATTTTCCGGCGCCACCCGGTAATCAATGGTCAGCACATCCATTCCTTTACTGACCTCACAGTAGAGCCCTGCAAAGGAGCGGTAAGCATTGCGCATGGCACCAATATATCCTCCGCCGTGAAGCTGCAAAATGACGTAATCGTCTCTTGCACCTTCCTTTTTATGCAGATATTCCATTCGAAACAAGGGCAGTTCAATTTCTTCCATTGCAAAGCAGTCTGGGCACCTCCATTTTGGTTCTACCAAATTTTTGCGCAGTTCCCCGGTCTTGATTTTCCTTCCAATTAAATTGTCATTCGACACATGGGCAATCATATCCCGAATCACTTTTCCTTGTACACTGACTTCCTGCATAATCTCCTCCATATCACAACTTAGTTTTTATACATGAAACCTCCGCTTCAGCTCTGCTTTTGCCTTCCGATCTCCAAATATCAAAGTCCCCAGCAGCATACACATGGAGAACGCCATTGCGGCAAGCGCAAGAGCTGGGCTTGTAATGACCTGAAACCGCCATAAAAACATACAGATTCCTGACGCCACCACCGTAAGAATCTGCATCAGCATATAACTCTGCCAATTTGCCGCATTTACAATCATTAAAATCAGAATGGTTGCCTCAAGCAGCAAAATTGCCCCAGGCAGAACATAATTTACTGACCAGCCCCGATACCCCACAATATAATCAGTGGCAATAACCAGCAAAACCGCTCCAACAACCTGTACTAAAATAACAGTCTGATACCCCCTGTTCTTCTGCAAAGAATACTTCAGGGTAATGTAAAAATATAAGATGCTGATGCCGCTGATGGCAGACCACCATACCCCATGAAAAAAATTGTAATTAAGGATGATGAGCGCCGTCTCCAGGATAATTGCCAGGAAACTGTATAAACGGACAATAAAATTTAATTTTTTGGAAACAGCTTTTACATCTGGATACCCTGTACATTTATGTTCTTCCCCTGTCACTTCCAGCACATTATTACAAAGAGGGCAGACACTGGTAGGATCCAGGATTTCCACCTGGCATTTTTTACACATTCTCATTCGTCATAAACTCCATTCGTCTCGATTTGTACCAAAATCCCATCCTCCGAAAGCGTACGGAAAAATCCCCGCTGTATGGATGTATCTGCAAGGTTGCTGCTGATGGTAAAAACCAGCGTATCTTTGTAAGAACAGATGGTTCCCTTAATATTTTGACCTTCCGACATGGAAAGCAATGCGTAAAAACTTTGGATATACTTCTGGTATTCTTCCCGTACTTGTATATTGCCAATATTCGTGACAGTCGTGGTATTGGCAAGCGCGCTGCTGTGGTAGACATGCCGGATTGCAAGATTCTTTAGAAACAATGGCACGGCACGCAGAATAAAATTCTTCTCATTAGACACATTATAGGCAAAAAGGTTTTCCAAATGCTCCCTGTTAATCTGGCTGCGCAGGCTTTCCGCCACAATCTGTACCACCTCGTGGAAAGTGTAATTTTCCTTTTTCGGATGAAAGACGGCAGACACAATCACAAAAAAGTTTTTTATCGTATTGGAATCAAAGTAAGGTCTTAAATTTACTGGCACGCAGGAACTGATAGGACGTTCACTTGGCATCCCATGCAGGCATTCCTGATATATACTCCACAAAAACGCTGCCACCAAATATTCGTTGACCGATACGCCATACTTGCCGCATGCCGTTTTCACTGATTTCATAGGCATATACCCATGCATCACCCCAAGTTCCAAAGGCGCAAGCTTCTCTCCTTTTACATGGAAGGCTCGTTCCGTCTTATAACCCTTCTTGTGGCTTTTTCTGTAATTTTTGAGATAACTGTCTTCCCGATTAAGGGAAGTGTCACTGCACAAGCCATCTCCTAACTTTTTCTGAAGTTCAGGATGTGACAAGCGCAGGTACTGGTAGGTCAGTTCCCTTAAAAACGTAATGCCTCCCATGCCGTCGGTCAGAACATGGAATACCTCCAGATTAATCCTGTTCTTATAATAATTAACCCGAAACAGGTAATTTCGGTTCCGGTTGGGTGAAATAAATGGGCAGGGGTAACGATATTCCTTCTTTACCTTTGGCGCGGGTTTTTGATTCGTCTCAAAATAATACCAGAAAACACCGTAACGCATCCTTACACGAAAAACCTCGAACCAAGAAAGAACCCGCTCCAACGCCTCCTGGAGTAATTCCTGCTGGATTTCCTCCTGCAGTGTTACAGAAATCCGGTACACATTGCTCATGCTCTCTCCAGCAATGACAGGAAACAAATGCGCGGTATTATCCAGCTTATCCCATTTAATTTCTCTTTTATGATTTTTTTTCCCCATTTCATTCCCCCAGCCATTTTGCCAATACTTTTTCCAACACCTCAATATCTATGGGTTTTGCCACATGGTCGTTCATTCCAGTATGTATCGTCTTCTGCACATCCTCAGAAAATGCATTTGCCGTCATCGCCACAATGGGAATCTGGAAGGAATCCTCCCTGCCGCCGCCCCTAATTTCTTTTGCCGCAGTATAACCATCCATAACTGGCATTTGAATATCCATAAAAATCAGGTCAAAATATCCTGGCTCCTGTTCTTGATACTGCTTTACTGCTTCCATCCCATTACATGCGGTACAGATTTCCAATCCATAACCCTTTAATATTTCCATTGCAATCTCTATATTCAGTTCATTGTCTTCCACCAAAAGCACCCGTTTCCCTACAAAAGAGAGTTCTTTTTTGACTGCTTCTCCTTCTCCAGAATTGTCATTTTTTCCCTCCTGTAGCAAGAAAAACAGGTTTACTGTAAACGTGGAACCTTTGTTTAATTCACTTTCCACCTGGATTTCTCCCTGCATCAACTGAATCAAATTGTAGACAATGGGCATTCCAAGCCCCGTCCCTTCGATATTTTCCACCCTGGGATCCCTAGAACGCTCAAAGGGCACAAACAATCTCTGAATAAATTCTTCTGACATCCCATATCCATTATCTTCAAAAATAAAACGATAATATCCGTAATCCTGATGGGGGGATGGAAGTTCTATTGCTGTCACTTGGATTTTTCCCTGTTCTTGTGTATATTTGATGGCATTTCCAAGAATATTGTTAAAGATCTTTTGCAGGCTGACATGGTCTCCCAACACTGCCGTATGCTTCATGTCAACAAAATCCAACGTCAGAGCCTGCTGCTTTTGTTGTGCCCGTGGCTGCAAGATGGTTGTTACCCCCTCCAAAAGCTCTTTTATGTCAAAGGTTCCTTCTGAGAGATTCATTTTACCGCTCTCAATCCTGCTCATATCCAAAACTTCATTGATCAAATTTAACAGATGCTCATTGGCGATCTTTATTTTATTTAGACAATCCAGCACCCGTTCTTTGTCATCTATATTTGCCTTTGCAATTGCTGTCATACCCACAATGGCATTCATAGGGGTGCGGATATCATGGCTCATCTTGCTGATAAACTCACTCTTTGCTTCATTTGCACGCTCTGCCGCCTCAAATGCTTTGCGCAATGCCTCCTTGCTCTCCTGCTCCAATCGGATCTGTTGTTCGATATCCCGCACACAGACAAACAATTTTGTTTTTTCCTCGTTAAAATAACGAATGGCAAAGTCTTTGTGGCGTTTTCCATCCTTTTCTTTACTGAGAAAAGAAAAGTGCAGCACTTCCTCTTCGTCCAGGCGGGAAAGGACGTTTAACACATCAAATTCCTCACGAAAATACGCTTGATCTTCTTCGCACATAAAGTTTTCAATAAATCGCTTCTTTACATAGGACAAATTCTCTTTTAAGCTCCTTTGATTGGTATTGATGTGCTCTGCAATTTTTACATCCACTTCACCAGTTTTCAAATCAATAATCCCAATCCCGTCATATTCCAATTCTACCGTATGCCGATAAATGGACTGGTACTGTTCATTCTGCCACTGCATATTCCGCTGTGTGGTGAGCTCCTCAATAATTCCCACTGCAAATACCGTATGTCCGTCTTCATCAAAATTTACACTTGAGATACTGCATTTACACCATCTCTTTCCATGACCGCAGCTGTAAAAAAAATAATCGCTTTTCCCACCATTTTTAATATACTCATGAACCCGGCAGAACAAATCACGATAATTCCGGTCAACCAAATCTCCGGCGGTTTTTCGATCCACACCGATATATTCCCTGGCGCACTGGTAATATTCTGCTGTCATTTGCGGAAATACCAGACGGTCTTCTTTGGGATAATAATAATACTCCAGGATATTCGTATTTTTCAGAGACATTCGAAGAATTTCCATACTTCCTTTATACCGGTTCTTCAAATACTCCTGATATTCCTTTTCCTGTCTCTTTTGTTCATCGATATCTTGAATCGCAATCAACACTTTACGGTTATTCCCAGACTGCTGCATAAAATAACAGGTCAATGTTACCCAATGGTATTCTCCCCGAATTTCCCGACGGTATTCCCGAATAAATTTCTTCTTCCCCTCTGCCAAATGGTAGTTGAGATTATCAATACTAATTTCTCCTAACATCCTCTCCTGGTCTTCAGGATGATAGAATACGGTCATATTTTCCAAAACTTGTGCCATGGAAGATTTTTCTTTCACATACCCCATTCCCTCTTCCGGCATATGAAGCGGATAAATAATATCCCTGTCTACATCCAGCAGCATAATGAAAAAATACAGCTCTTTCAAGGAAGACAACATAATTTCATGAAAACTTTTCAATTGTTCCGCTTCACGTTTCAGGGAAATCAATTCTGTAATATTTTGATGATAACCTTTCAGCCGGATTCCATTAACATAGCTATTGTCGCAATTTCCCCCGCACCGTATATAGATTTTTCCCCACTTTGGATGATTCCAGGCATAACTTACCTCGCCATGCTGTCCAGCAGCCATAATCTTTACAATTTCATCCACCATTTCCAAATAAGCAGGTCCAATGCGGTCATGCCAGTGAACATAACAATCTTCTGGAGTGGGATTTTCCTCAAGCCCCAACAATTCCAGCATAGCGCAATCTGCATACATCCGCGGAGGCATTCCCTCATCTATTTCAATATACCAAAGTCCTATTTTCGCCTCATATAAGATATTATCCAGACTGAAATCTTCATTAAACATTCCATTTTCCATTGTATTCCCTCACTTGCTGCCGTTTGTTCTATCAGGCGTTTTTTTTACTTGTAATATTTTAAGATGTTCTTCATTTTCATAATCCTTGGTATAACCGTCGTCCTGGTACAATTCATATTCTGCATGGTCTGTAACGAAATCCAAAACGTGAATCTCTGATGATTCTGCCGCCTCCATATATTGGGATGCCTGGGTATAAGGAACTATTTTTTCCGGGCGTATAAAGAACACTACTTCATCCAAGGCAATATCCACATAGAAATGCCCTTGTTCGAGTACTTGCGTCTCCATTTCTTCCATGCTCTTTAAACGCACCATCTTCATGGGTTCCGGCAGGTATACGTATCTGCCTGTGGCATTCTGCGTATATACTGGGGCAATCATAATACTCTCCCCAACAAGGAGCTGGTCTTCTACTTCTTTTGCATATCTGTCCTCTGGATAAACAAATGCAAGGGGAAGAAACAGCATCTCATCCCGAAGCGCTGCTTTCATATACTCACTATAGAGATAAGGCATCAACCCATAACGAATTCCTATCAGCTTTTGAAATACTTCCATCTGTGTAAACTGATAGCTTTCCTGTTCCCTGGTGCCAAGCGCAGAGTGATTGCGCATCAAAGGCGTAAAAATCCCAAGCGCCAGCCAGCGAAGCAGAAGATCTTCTGTGGTATCTCCGCCAAACCCTCCAAGATCCGCACCCGTATATAAAAATCCGCACATATTTAAAGAAGGCAGCATCTTCAAATTCAACAGCAAGTGGGACCACCAGGATTGATTGTCCCCCATCCAGATACCGCCGTAACGATGCATGCCTATATAAGAGGCACGGGAAAATAATAACATACGCTTTTGTGGTTCCATCTCTTCTAAAGCTTCTCCTGCCGCCCTTGTCATATGGTAGCCATAGAGGTTATGAACCTTATCATGGCGGACTTTTTTACTGCCGATACGGTGGTAAAAACTGGCATAATCTTCCGCATTATTTGCCAGCCCATTTACAAGGTCCCGGAATTTAAAAACTTCCCACATATCCATATTTTTATTTTTCATAGACCGCACTTTTTTCAACACCTGTTCCAGGCGCTTTTCTGAATAAAAGATGGCTGGTTCATTCATATCATTCCAGAATCCTTCAATCCCTTGTTCCAAAAGAAACTGATATTTTTTTCCAAACCATTTCCTTGCCCTTTTATTTAATACATCGGGAAAATGCACCTTGCCAGGCCATACAGCGCCTACAAAATCATTTCCTTCTTCATCTTTACAGAAATATCCTTTTTCCACGCCTTCCTCATAGACAGGATATCCCTCCTCAATTTTCACTCCCGCATCTATGATTGGTACAAGATGGATATGCTCTTTTCTCATCTCTTCTACAAATTCAGGAAAATCAGGAAAACGTTCGCTGTTTATGGTAAAATCTTTAAAGCCCTCCATATAATCAATGTCCAGATACACACTGTCCAATGGAATTTGATGCCCGCGGTATCCCTTTACTACGGCACGGATATCCTCTGCACTCTGATATCCCCAACGGCTCTGTCCAAAGCCAAACGCCCACTTGGGAGGAATATAGCTTCTGCCCACCAACTGCCGGAAAACTTTTACAATTTCCAGGATACTGCCGCCTTCAATCAAATACAGTTCCAGATTCCACTCCTCTGGTATAATACGCAGCTCGTCTGTATGTTCATATCCCATATCAAAAACCAGCCTGCCAGGATAATCTAAAAACACTCCAAAGGTTTTCGTACCATCCACCACAAAAAAATTATGGGCGCCATACAAGGCATGTTTTGTCTCTGTATGAATGGGGTCATCTGAACAATTGCTCTCATAAATCCATCCCCGCTTGTTTATGCCTCGAACATTCTCCCCCAATCCATAAATCCGATCGTTTGGTTCTAAAGGATACATAAAATAATCTCTCTGTGCCATTTCTTCCTGGGCATCTGCAGACTGCTTGACCAGCTCTAATTTCTGTATCCGTCTAAAATAAGGAATCTCCCCTTTTTCCATCGGTATTTTCTGTACCACTGCTTCTGTTTGAATCGGTTTCCCAATACGATATCTGTAAATTGCACTCATATTTTCTCCTTTCCTTTCTATTTTGGTGTCATCATTTTTCATTTAAAACATTTTGACGGTCTTGCATTCTGTGTTTTAGATGATTTGCCACCATAATTTCTTGCTTTTACTGTCTCATAAATAGAACATCCTTTGTCTACCATGCACACAATCCACCCTTCCATAAAAACTGGCGGAATTGGAATCAAAGGGAACATATGCCGGACAATAATATTGCGTTCCCTCTTGCTCAAATGATAATCTTTATCAGCATTTTCCAATGCAGTATAAGGATGGCGGAACCCATGGAGATTATGGCTTTTGTCCTTTTCATGCCAGTCATATAAAAAATAATCATGCAGTAAGGCTCCTCGGATCAATTCCTGCTGATGTTCCTGCAAATGCAGCAATTCTGCCAACACCAAACTGTAGTAAGCCACCCTGACGCTATGGTCATACACAGTTGTGCTTCCATGCTGGATAAATTGCCGCGTTTGCTGGATCCTTCCTTTTTTCCGCAGCTCGTAGACATGTTCAGCAATCAAACGCTTGCGCTCCTGTACACTCATTTTCCAGTTCCTTTCCCTCTCTTTTCCCCAGTTATTTTTCTATTAAAACATGATATCTTGAACCTCTATCACTGGAGTGACTAGTGTGTGAACCACTTTTGTATATTTTAACATATGTATTTTCCAAAATACAGTATTTTAACCATGGAAATTTGTTTTTTGAAATTTCTGGGAAAGGGGAAGTCCACCCCTTATCTGACCAAATAAGAGCCTCCCTGTCCACTCATTATTTTTATAAAGAGGATAGGGAGGCTCCCTGTATATATATGAAACTGTCTTCCTAAATCTGCGTCACCACAAATATATCATAAATCGCCTTAATTGCCGTCTCAAAATCACAATTCTTTACGCCAATAATGATATTCAGTTCACTGGAACCCTGGTCAATCATTTTCACATTGACATTGGCATGGGCAAGCGCAGAAAAAATACGTCCTGCTGTCCCGCGGGTAGACCGCATCCCACGTCCTACGACTGCAATTAAAGCGATATCGCCTTCTAAGTCAATACTGTCTGGCTGTGCCAGCCGATGTATGGCGGACAAGACCTGCTGTTCCTTCCCTACAAATTCCTCCTGATGCACAAACACGGTCATGGTGTCAATGCCGGAGGGTAAATGCTCAAAAGAAATTCCATGCTCCTCAAATGCCGCAAGTACTTTACGCCCAAAGCCTACTTCCGAATTCATCATATCCTTATCAATATTTACTGCGACAAAGCCCTTCTTACCAGCAATTCCCGTAATTGTATAATCTGGCTGGCGGCAGGTGCTTTCCACAATCAGCGTCCCCTCATCTTCTGGTGCATTTGTATTGCGGATATTGATTGGGATTCCCTCTCTGCGCACAGGAAAAACAGCGTCTTCATGGAGTACTGTAGCCCCCATATAAGAAAGCTCCCGCAGTTCCCGGTAAGTGATCACCTTAATCACCTCTGGCTTATGGATAATCCTGGGATCTGCAATCAAAAACCCAGAAACATCTGTCCAGTTCTCATAGATATCTGCCTGGACTGCCTTTGCCACTATAGAACCTGTGATATCAGAACCCCCCCTGGAAAAAGTTTTCACCATGCCTTGTTCTGTGGCTCCGTAAAATCCTGGAATCACTGCACGTTCACAGTTTTTTAGCCGGGCAGATAAAATCTCATTGGTTTTTTCCAAGTCAAATTCTCCATCTTCGTGAAATACAATCACTTCGGCAGCATCAATAAATTCATAATTTAAATAATTTGCCATGATGATTCCATTTAAGTACTCTCCCCTGGAAGCAGCATAATCAGCGCCTGCTTTGTTCTTAAAATTCTCTGCGATCTCCTCAAATTCTTTATTCAGGGAAAGTGACATATTTAACCCGTTAATAATAGCATCATAACGTTCCTGAATTTTCTTCAGCGCAACAGAAAAATTTTCCTCTGCTTCTGCCATCGCATAACATTTATACAGCATATCCGTTACTTTCGTATCTTTGGAATTACGCTTGCCTGGCGCGCTGGGAACCACATATCTTCGGTCTTTATCTGAACTTATAATCTTGCCGACCTTTGAAAATTGTCCGGCGCTTGCCAGAGAACTTCCACCGAATTTTACAACTTTTATCATATCTTTCCTCCATTCTGTGCATTCTTGCACAGGACCATCTTAATCAGATGGTATTTTACCACAAAATCTACCCCATTGGAACTGATTTTTCAAATTTTTTTGATTCAGCTATGTTACTCTTTGCCTATATCAAATGAGGGATGACTCCCATCTGTTATACAAGGCTGCCCCAACTGCTGCAGACAATAGTTCTGCCAAAGGAAACGCCAGCCACAGTCCCGTCAAACCAAACATCCAGGACATCAGGACTGCCAATGGCACAATCAAAACAAAACCACGCAAAAGGGAAATCAAATTTCCAGGTTTTGCCTGGTCTGTCGAGGTAAAATAGATTGCTGTCACAATATTATAACCTGCAAATGCAACAGCGGTAAAATAAAGGCGGATGCCATCCACTGCCATTTTTTGAAGCTGCTGGTTTCTTTCACTGTTAAAAACAGCCGCTACCTGGCCTGCTCCTGCAGACATTCCAAAATAAATGAAAAGGGACAAGACAACAACCGTCGCCACAGCATAACCATAAATAATCCTGCAATTTCCTTTCTCACCAGCTCCATAATATTTACTTACCACAGGCTGGATTCCTTGGGCAATTCCTGTAAATACTGCAATCACCACAAGGGATAAATTCGCAATTACCCCATAAGCCGCTACTCCCAAGTTGCCGCGCAAAGACAACATAATGGCATTAAAAATGATTATGATAATCCCGGAAGACAATTCTCCAACCAAAGAAGGCACTCCTCCTGATGCAATTTTAAATGCCGCATTCCTGGAAAAACTGCATTTTACCAGAGAAAACGTATTTTTCTTCTGGATAAAAAAAACAGACAAAATGCCGAGGCTGACTATCGGAGCCAGCCCAGTTGCCAACACTGCGCCAAAAATTCCCATTTGAAACGGAAAAATAAAAATATAATCCAAGATAATATTGGAAAAACTGCCTCCCAGCATTGCCGCCATGGCAAGCTGGGGAGCTCCATCATTGCGCACAAAACACAATAGGAAATCATTCATTAAAAATGCCGGTGAAAACAGCAGCAAGACTTTCAAATAGATCCTGCACATGGTAAAGACCGCATCGTCCGCCCCAAGCAAATGCGTAAGAACTCTTGCCCCTGAAAGCCCAATCAGTACAAACAATACTGCAAAGCCAAAAACAAGCATTGCCGTCTGGGAGAATATCCTATTCTTTTCCTTCTGCGCTCCCTGGCTTTTTAAAATAGAAAATCTGGTGGCGCCGCCCATTCCAAGCATCAGCCCCGTCCCATGGATAAAACTATATACTGGGATTGCCAAATTTAAAGCGGCAAGCCCCCTGCTTCCCAATCCCTTTGCCACAAAAAATGTATCTGCCAGTATATAACAGGACAGCCCCAACATTCCCAGCACATTCAAACTGGTGTATTTTGCATATTCTTTCAACATTGTAAATGTCTCCTTTCAATACCTGAAAATCACCTTTTGACCCCCAAATCCTATAGAAGAACAAAAGTTCGTTTCACGCACCTTCGCGACCAATTTCTTTTGCTAACGCATCTTTTATTCCGCGCCGCGCACATTTGCGTAGCAATATTTTTCCACTTGTGCGCGTGTGCAGCTTGCCCAGAGGGCTTTTGTCATATAGGAAATTTTACATAATTTCCTATATGACAAAAAAGCACCAGCACTTCATATCTTCTATGGCCTAATGATATGAAGCCTGGTGCAGCAACCCTACCCGGCGGCAGAAATCAGCACGATTCTATATTGTCATTCGTTCTTGTCAGGGAAGCTTCCCAGCACCCCGCGGCAAGAACGCCGACGACATTCTTGAATGATAGTTCCCGAAGAAATTGTAACATAGGAAACTTGATAGCGCAAGAGGAATTATTTTCTTTCTTCTAACATTTTCTTTATCCAAATGTTTTCCAATATCGAAACCACAATTTTTGGCGCCAATTTAAAGTTTCATAAATAATTCCTGCCGCCCGAACATAAATCCCCCTCACACATTCTTCCTCCTCCCATGTGGGGGACTGGAAACTATAGGCTGCCATCGACACAATTTTTTGCATCTTAATCAATTCTTCCTGGGATATGGAAGGCAAAACCTCCTTCAGCTTCACTGCAAGATCCTCCTCCGTACCATCATAAGCAGATAAATAATTTGTTGCATGAAGCATATTTATAAATTTATCAAACACCCTGCGGCAATTCATAGTTTCCATTTTTTTTAGCCGCCATAACCTGTGGTAATCCAAAAAAATGGGCGCCAATAACAGGGAATAGATCAAGCAACTTCCCAAAATCCAAATCGCTTTTTCATATTTTTTTAAGTCAATCTTATGTATGGACCATTTATGTTCCGTTGAATAAACAGAAGGGTTTAAAGCAGTGTCCTCCCTTGTAATACTTGGCGTTTTTATATTCCATTTCCGCTCTTTGAGTAACTTTTGTAATTCTTCACTGCCGAATCCCGGATAACTTCCCATTATGGAACCGTCCGTCCCAGGTGTAGCCTCTATGGGAGTCCAGCCATAATCCTCCAGAAATATTTCCGTCCATGCATGTGCAGACTCATCTGTAACCACGGCATGCCAAATTCCATCTTCTTCCAATTCAAAATCAGACGGCGACACCATATAACCAGTGGCATAACGTGCCGGTATTCCATACAAGCGATACAAAAGCGTTGCTGTAGCCGCAAAATGCTGGCAATATCCCTGCCCGCTGTCAAACAAAAAATATTCCACAATATCCCGATTCATGGGAACCTGTCCTGGCGTCTTAGTATAAACAGCATTGGTGTTGAGTGTATACAAAATAAAAGCCGTAATTTCATCCAAACTTTCCATTGGATGTTCCGCCACAAATTTCGTCAGCTGGGGGAGCTGATCCTTGGGAACCTGTGTATATGCCGCCTTTGCCTCTTTAATATATGCCTCCAACAAGGCATAATAGTAATCCCTCATCCCTTCAAATTCTGCCGGCACATTATCCCATATAATATTCATATCCTTCTGTTCATAAAACTGGAACATCTTCCCGTCTGCCCCATAACCATGTTCATCATATTCTCTAGGGCGGTGGCTGTAATAAGGGACATAATCATGACCAAATGTATTCTGATACTGCTTTACAGCCAGTGTAATAGGCTGCAAAGATTCCCCTGTCTGCATTTTGCTGTTCAATGCAAAGTACATACTATAATACATACTCCTAATCATATATTCCCATCCCTTCCACTGCAGTTCTTCTTCCATATTGGAAAATAATGCCTCATCACTGGAACGCGTCCAATCGTCACCCAGATATTCCCCTCCGCTGAACTCACGCAAATATAAATTCTCCTCTGGCCGCCTGGAAACCCGCAGCTGCAGATGGTCTGCCCCGGTATGGTACTGATTGCCCCTGTTCATTTTTCCGCCCGTGACTGGTATGCCCTCCTTGCCGGATATATGCTGCAGGGAACGATAGATATATCCTTCTATACCATAGACAACATGATAAAAATTTTGTTCAAAATTTGCTGCCAATGGAAGCGCGGCCAAAAAACATGCCGCCACAATCATCAGCATAACCTGGGCGCTTTTTTCTGACAATCGTTGCAGATCAGGCAAAAACAACGGTTGCTTTCCCCCGCCTCTGACAGTTCTGTCTATCACCCAAAAAACACTCTGAAAAACCACAAAAAGAAGAATTGTTTTCATTCCCGCTCGAATTCCAACCAACGGGGACAAGAGCAAAAGCCCAAATGTCAGCAAATACAAAATCGCATGAATATGCAGAATAAATTCTACCAAGGAAAAGCAAAGGGAAATGATAACTGTCAGTAGCAATGCTGTTTCTGTAATTTCCATTGTCTCCAGCCCAGCCTTGCCCAAAATACTGTCCATCACCTGTTCCAACTGATGCCGCAGCCTTCCATACAGCAGAATACCGCTTCCCCCTGACAGACAAACAAGCATCAAAAAAACTTTTAACACGAACTTTTTCTGGTAAGAACAGAGATACCACAGCAAACTGGCAAAAAGAAACGCAAAGGGATACACGATCCACCCAGAAAAAGAAACTGCGTACAGAGAATCAAAGAAAAACAGACTTCCGAAAACCCCCGCCCACAGGCATAAAAGAGAGACAAATGGACAACCTGCTGCTCTTTGAACCGCAGGTTTTTCCATTTTCAATTCTATTTCAGCCATAAGAACCCGCCTCCTTAGACGATATAGATCTGTTGTGCAATTTCCATATCTAGATTTTCTTTGGAAAAACCATAGATCAATGATTTGCCATAAAACCAGGAAAGCCCAGATGTCAGACGGAACAAATTTCCATGCTCTGATTGAAACCTTTCAAATGACGCCGGTTCCTGTCTGGAAAAATCAGTACGATACAGACGCAGCAGCAGTTCCCTGCAGTCTTTTGTTTGTGAAACTTCCATGCCAGTAAAGCATGTTCTGCTCCCATCATACCAATTTACCCGTATCATGGGAACATGTTGTAACAATCCCAACACAAGTGCCGATAAAAGTTCAAAAAACGCATCCATTTCCTCTGGAATATTATTAGAAACAGGTTCTATCTCTAAAAGTAATTCCATCGACAAATCCATTTCTCCCTCATATTCACGAATCCATATTTGGTCCGTTCTTGCGCTCTGATTCCAATGAATATGGCGCATGGTATCTCCAATATGGTATTCACGAATCTGCCGAATCTCTCCATAGGCATCTTTTAACCAAAGAATCTGCTGTTTGGATTCTTCCAAATTTTCTTTCCCTGCAAAATGAGACAGCTCAATATGTAATGGTCTCTCCTTGGGAAAAACGGCAATTGTCATTTCCTGCTGCAATGGCTTTGCCATGGAAAACAAAGATAAATAATCAAATACTTTCAAAGATTCCATCTTTACCCGAAGCAATCCGCAATACCAGGCATAGATCTCAAACTTAATATTGTCTTCTTGCTTGCTGCTGCCTCCATACAGATATTCCATGGCACTCTTTGACATGCCGCTAAAACACAAACGTACCCGCACAGCAAGTCTGTTGACAGGCATGTTTCCTCGATTATGGATCTCTCCCATACAAGAATATTCCGTTCCTTTTTCCATATAATCTGTCTGTCTCAGAAATGTCAGCGTAATACTTTTCTTAAAATAAATTGCCTGAAACACCATAATGACCAGAAAAAAACATTCCATAAAAAATAACAGCAAAAGGGGCTGATATTGATACATTGCAGCAGCATACAAAGTCAAACAAATAAGAATGAAAAATATAACCGCCTTCATCTGTCCCGTTCTCCCATAGGCGGTTTAGGAATGCTTTCTAATATTTTTTCAAAGATTTGTGCTTTGCCGACATGCTCTATCCTTGCCAAACCATTGAGAATCATTCGATGGGAAGCCACATAAGAAAATTGATTTTCCACGTCATTTGGTGTCACATACTTTCGTCCCTCCAGCCATGCCGCCGCTTTTGCCATCTTAACCATGGCAATAGTTGCCCTTGGGCTTGCCCCCCTCTCCAAATAGGGGTTGTTTCGTGTAGCTGTAACCAGCTTTAAAAGATAACGGTACACTTCTTCTTTTACATAGACACTGTGAACCTCTTTTTGCATTTCAAGCAGTATCTTCTGATTCAATCCCGACTTGACCGATTCCAAAGGGCTTTTTTCTCCCACAGACATTGCCATGGAAAGTTCCTGTTCAAACTCTGGATATCCCAATGTCAGCGACACCATAAAACGATCTACCTGTGCTTCCGGCAAAAGCTGTGTCCCTGCACTTCCAAAGGGATTTTGTGTGGCAATTACCAAAAAAGGTTCTGGAACTTCCCTGGTAACTCCCTCCACAGTCACCTTGTGTTCCTCCATGACCTCCAGCAAAGCCGACTGGGTCTTTGGAGAAGTCCGGTTAATTTCATCTGCCAGCAGAAGGTTGCAGAATACCAATCCTTTCTGGTATACAAATCTTTCTTCCTCCCTGCGGTAGATAGAAAAACCGGTTAAATCAGAGGGCATCACATCTGGAGTAAACTGCACCCGCCTGTAATCCAAATCCAATGCCTTGGAAAAAGCAAGTGCCAATGTGGTCTTTCCCACTCCTGGAATATCTTCCAGGAGAATATGTCCATTTGCCAGAATAGCAAGCATAACTTCTTTTATTTCTTTTTCTTTGCCAAGGATTACCTGGCTGACCTGTTCTACAACCTCATTGGCACTTATATAGTAAGGCTGCAAGTCTCCACCTCCTTTTCTATTTCAACTGTTTTAAAAACCACTTCCCCCAAGGTGAAAGATCTCCTTCTTTCCAGTCGGAAGTTTTTTTGCAGGAAGACTTAATCAGCGCAGAACTCTCGTCTTTATTTGATAAATTCCATGCCATATAACTGATTTTTTTGTCATTTAAAAATTTCATCCAACGTGCGCCCTCCTGCTTATTTAAAGCGCCGTTGCCGGAAGCATCCGAGATGCCAAATTCTGTTACAAACAGCGGCAGCCCCTTTTTCAGCGCTGTTTTTGCCTTTGCCCGCAGTTGGGTTCCATGGGTCCCTGCGTAAAAATGGAGGGAATACATCAAATTTTTATAACCCTTCAAAAGGCTTTTTGCTACAATGTCCACATCCTGGGACCAGTTGGGAGTCCCAATTAAAATCACTGCATTTTTATCTTTCGAACGAATTGTTTTTACCACTTTTTTTGCATAAGTTTTGATGGTGCTCCAGGAAGTCCCACCATTCGGTTCATTGCAGATCTCATAGAGCACATTGGTATGTTTTTTATACTTTGACGCCATTTTTTTAAAGAACGCAACCGCCTCTTTTTCATAGGTACGTGGGTTTCCGTCACTTAAAATATGCCAGTCTATAATCACATAAAGCCCCGCCTTCGTCGCATACTGTATTCCTTGGTCAATCCTTTTTTCCAACGTTTTGCGATTTGCAACATCTCCATTGCAATACCCATTGTAATCACTGGTATAAAGGGCAAGGCGCACTGCGTTGACCTTCCATTTCTTTTTCATATAGGAAAAAGATTTTTGATTTACATATTTCGGAAACCAAGATAACCCGTGGGTGCTGATCCCTTTTAACTGAACCGTTTTCCCTTTTGAATCCACCAGTTTTGTACCCTTTACTTTCAGTGCAGGAAGTTTCTTGGCGCTTGCCTGTTTCTCATCCTGCCTGTAGGACGCTTTGCCTTGCGCCTGGACAGGGCTGGCACTGGCCAGCATTACAAACATGATCGCCAACATACCTCCAAGATACATCCATTTTCTACTTTTCTTCATAACAAATCCTCCTCTATTTCTTGATTCAAGACCCATGATATATTTTTATTATAACGCTTTCCAACATGCCATACAACTAGATCATCAAATAATCTCTTTCTTTTTCCATCCACCCTGGAAATACCGAAATACAGCAATGAAAAGCCCGATGCTCCATCCAGCAGGATTTGCCCACATAATAATCATGCCATGGGTGATGTCGGCAAAAGCATACGTTAAGGCTACCCTAGTCATCAGGTTACAAAGGCTGCAGCTTAAAAACCATCCCATATCCGCCGCCCCACGCAGTACACCGCCGCTGACATTCATCAGCCCCATCACAAAATAAAACATGGAAACCGTACTCAGATAATCTGCCCCAATTGAAATTGCCTCTGCACTGGAATTGGTATCAAGAAACAGCCCGATAAAACTGTCTCCTGTAAAATGCAAAAGCAAGGCAATTGTAAGCCCAATGCCTGCCGCCATCACAAGGCAGATCCGATAGCCCTTGCCAACCCGCCCAGGCTTTTTTGCTCCCATATTCTGCGCCACATAAGTAGAAGCGGCATTGCCCACTGCCACCATAGGCACAATGGCAATATTGTCGATTTTCGTTGCCGCCGTGTAACCGGCAAGGAAACTGGAACCAAAACGGTTTACCGCGGACTGGATCAACAACATTCCCACCGACACAATAGACTGCTGTATAATCGTTGGAATTGCTACCTTAATCATATTTTTTAAAAGCTCCCCATCAAACCGGGCAAATTTAGAGGTTTTGATTTTCCGAAGCTTAACCATCAAAAAATAAAAAGATAACAGTGCTGAGATTCCTTGGGCAATCAAGGTCGCCCATGCCACGCCTGCCACCCCCATATGGAGCCCTGCAACAAAATACAGATCCAGCCCAATATTGAGCAAGGACGAAAACATCAAAAATAACAACGGTTTTCTGGAATCCCCCAACGCGTTGAAAATAGCAGAAAAAGCATTGTACAAAAAAAGAAATGCAAATCCAAAAAAATAAATCTGCATGTATTTTGCCGCATCTTCAAACACATCCTTGGGAGTCCCCATCAGCCGCATCACTCCCCGGTTGATTACAATTCCAACGACGCTTAAAAAAATACTAAATCCCAAAATAGATAACAACGCTGTAGAAATTGCCGTTTTCATCTTCTCCAGTTGTTTTGCGCCAAACAACTGGGAAATCACCACGGAACATCCAATGCCTGTCCCCATTGCCACCATGACAAACAGCATGGTAATAGCTGTGGAAGCTCCCACTGCGGCAAGTGCCTTCTCTCCCTCCACATTTCCCACAATGATAGAATCCATAATATTGTAAAACTGCTGAAACAAATTTCCTGCCACCATGGGCAGCGTAAACCCAATCAATGCTTTTGTGGGATTTCCATTTACCATGCTGCCTTTTATCTGTTCTGCCATAACGATTCACTCCTGTTCCTTCCTGCTTTTTCTCGAACAAAGGGGTTGTCACAAAATCAGAAGCCTCTACAATATATAGTAAATATATTGTCTGTATTTTACTATATATCGTGGAACCTATGCGTTTTGCAACATCCCCTTTGCCGCTCCGAGCACAATTGCGAAACAATATTTACCTCTTGTGCGAGTGTGCCCCTGCAATTATACAATAAAACAGCAAAAAGGGCAATTAACATGCGATAAACAAACTTCATATTGAAGAAGGTTGCGCTGTTATGGCACCAGTTTATAAACTTTTAATAATTTTGCAAACCCTTGATTTCCCTGGACTTTTCTTGTTTTGTTAGCACTCACCTTAAAAGAGTGCTAATTTTCTATTGACTTTTGGGAGCATGGGTATTACAATTTTCCTTAGTAAAATTAGAAAGACAAAACAAAGGAGTGTAAAACATATGAGCAACAAACATGGAAACCTTTCCATCAACAGCGACAATATTTTTCCTATTATAAAAAAATGGCTGTATTCTGACCACGATATTTTTTATCGTGAGTTAATTTCCAATGGCTGCGACGCTATTACAAAATTGAAGAAACTGGATTTGATGGGCGAATATGAACTGCCAGAGGACTATGAACCAAAGATCCAGATTTTGGTAAACCCAGAAGAAAAGACCTTGAAATTTATCGACAATGGCCTGGGTATGACGGCAGACGAGGTGGAAGAATATATCAATCAGATTGCCTTCTCTGGAGCTGCCGACTTCCTGGAAAAATATAAGGACAAGGCAAGCGAAGAACAGATTATCGGTCACTTTGGGCTGGGCTTCTACTCTGCTTTCATGGTTGCAGATGAAGTCCATATTGACTCCCTGTCCTATCAAAAAGACGCGGCGCCTGTCCACTGGGAATGTGACGGCGGCACAGAATTTGATATGTCGGATGGTTCCAAAACGACGGTCGGTACAGAAATCACCCTCTTCTTAAATGAGGACTGCCTGGAATTTGCCAATGAATACCGCGCAAAAGAGGTCATTGAAAAATACTGCTCCTTTATGCCTACTGCAATCTATCTGGCAAAAGAAAATGCCCCAGAGGAATATGAAACCATCCCTGCTGACGAAGTGACAGAGAAGGATAAGGTAATTGAAACCATTGTCGAGGAGGCAAAATTTGAGGAAAAAGAAAAGGAAGACGGGACAAAAGAACAGGTAGAGGTTTCTCCGCGTACAGAAAAAGCAAAAATTGTAAAACGCCCTGTTGCCTTAAATGACACCCATCCTTTGTGGACCAAACACCCCAACGACTGCACAGACGAGGAATATAAGACATTTTACCGCAAAGTATTCCAGGATTACAAAGAACCACTGTTTTGGATCCATTTGAACATGGACTATCCCTTCAACCTGAAAGGAATTTTATATTTCCCAAAAATCAATACAGAATACGATTCCATTGAAGGAACCATTAAGTTATACAACAACCAGGTATTTATCGCAGATAACATCAAGGAAGTGATCCCGGAATTTTTAATGCTCTTAAAAGGTGTGATTGACTGTCCGGATCTGCCTTTAAACGTGTCCAGAAGCGCCCTGCAAAACGACGGTTTTGTAAAGAAAATTTCTGATTACATCACAAAGAAGGTTGCCGACAAATTAAGCGGCATGTGCAAAACGGAAAAGGAATCTTATGAAAAATATTGGGATGATATCAGCCCCTTTATCAAATTCGGCTGCCTGAAAGACGAAAAATTCTGTGATAAGATGAACGACTATATTTTGTTCAAAAACCTGGACAACAAATATCTGACTCTTCCGGAATGCCTGAAGGTAGAAGAAGAATCATCCGATCAAAAAGACGCAGACGCCAATTCTGACAATTCGGCTGACCAAGAAAATACAGACGCTGCTTCTGAAGAAACCTCCAATACAGAAGATGCAGAAAGTGAAAAAGACAGCCGCAAACCGATATACTATGTCACAGATATGCAGCAGCAGGGACAGTATATCAATATGTTCAAAGAACAAGGCATGGATGCGGTAATCTTAGACCACAATATTGACGCTTCCTTTATCACCCAGTTGGAACGAAGAAATGAGAAAATCCGCTTTGTAAGAATTGACGCAGATGTAACTGACTCCTTGAAAGAAGAGGTTTCAGAAGAAGAGTTGAAAGAGACCACAGACACGCTCACAGAGGTTTTCCACAAAGCGCTTGGAAATGAGAATTTAAAAGTATCTGTACAAAAGCTCAAGAATGCAGAGATTGCTTCCGTTATCACGCTCTCCGAAGAAGGGCGCAGGATGCAGGATATGATGAAAATGTATGGTATGGCAGGCATGGATGCTTCTATGTTCGGGGGTGACCAGACACTGGTACTCAATGCCAATAACGAATTGGTGACATATATCCTGGAACACAAAGATTCAGAACATGTTCCTGTATTCTGTGAACAGCTCTATGACCTGGCTCTTCTGAGCAACCGCCCGCTGGCTCCAGATGCAATGGGCAAATTTATCTCCAGAAGTAACCAGATTATGCTCCTGCTGGCAAAATAGAGAACAAAGTGTGCACATTTGCGCAGCAATCATTTCACCTTGTGCGCGTGCGCATAATATTTTTGTATATGGGGCTGTCGCTTTAACGATTGAATAATCGTGAAGCGGCAGCTTTCTTTTTGCCTTTTTTATGGTCATATTTGATCTGTTCTGTCGGAAATGTTTGCTTAAATTAAAAAAGGGCGTACTTTAATA
>CATOOV010000032.1 GCA_951801955.1 uncultured Lachnospiraceae bacterium | reverse complement strand
CAACATTTGAGAAAGCAGCCCTTTAGCCTTTAGGGTCAAGTCGGGGTTGCGTAGGTGGTGGTTTGACATAACCGTGTAGCCCCTGTTTTTCTCCACCCGGAATACTGCCACGTTATCAGCTCCTTTCATCAGCCCGGACAATGAAAAACGCCCGTTCCGTGTGGAAAAGGCGTTTACCATGTGATTATAGGGCTTCGTGTTTAGTTTTCGTGTTTCTTAAAAGCCTTGATTTATGCGGTGTTGCGGTGGTTGTCTATAAATACTTGCCCCGAATGGGGCTGGTAAGACTACCACGCTGCGTATGATGTCGGCACTGGTGAAGCCTGACAAGGGGGATGTTCTGGTTGATGGCTCCAGCGCAGTGAAAAACCCGGCTGAGGTCCGCGGCAAAATTGGATTTTTGACCAGTGAGCTGAAGCTGGAAGAGTTTTTTACACCAAATTACCTCTTTCACTTTTTCTCAGAACTCCATGGCGTAGATCCTGCGACTGCCACGGCAAGGAAACAGGATTTGTTTGATAAATTTGGCATTACTCAGTTTGCTGAGGTAAAAGTGGGGAATCTTTCCACTGGAATGAAACAGAAAGTATCCTTGGTAATCTCCATTGTTCATAACCCAGATATCATTATTTTTGATGAACCTACCAATGGGCTGGATGTTTTGACAGCAAAGGTTGTGACAGATTTTTTGCTGGAATTAAAAGGGCAGGGCAAGACCATTGTGGTATCTACCCATATTTTCAGCCTGATTGAAAAAATATGCGACAGGGTGGGCATTATTATTGACGGAGAAATGGCAGTTTGTGATACTCTAGAAAATCTTACTGTTGAGAAACCTCTGGAAGAAAAATTCTTTGATATCTTTGCAGAAAGAGCAGGTGAGAATTATGAAAAATAGTATTATGACAGTGATGAAAAAAGAGTTTACACGATTTTTTACAGATCATAGAATGGTGCTTACCACTTTGATTATGCCAGGGGTGATGATTTATCTGTTGTATTCATTTATGGGAACGGGACTGCGTTCTCAATTTGAGACAGCGGAAGACTATACAGCGCAAGTGTGTGTTCAGAATCTGCCCCAAAGCATTCAGACGGCGTCAGAAAACGGAAGCCCGATCGATTTTATACAGGTTTCCAAAGAAGAGGCAGACCAGGTGCTCAAATCGCTCAGGGAAACAGAAGATGGATATGACTTGGTAGCGGTTTTTCCAGAAAATTTTGATGGGTTAGTGGATGCTTATGATGCGACGCAAGCGGAAAGGGCGCCAGCAGTAAAGCTTTATTTTAATTCTACTGACAATGATTCCCAGTCCGCATACAATATGATGAAAGAATTATTGGATTCTTATGAATCTGCGCTTGCCAATAAATTTGACGTCAATCCAGAGGGGGACACGTATGACTTGGCCACAGAGGAAGATATGTCGGCACAAATGTTTTCTATGATGGTGCCTATGTTGTTGATGATATTTTTATTTAGCGGATGTATGGCGGTAGCGCCGGAATCCATCGCTGGAGAAAAGGAACGTGGAACTATCGCAACGTTATTAGTCACTCCTGTGAAGCGCAGCCACCTTGCCATTGGAAAGATTATCAGCTTAAGTGTGGTTGCGGTTTTAAGCGGCCTGTCCAGTTTTCTTGGAACCATGCTTTCCCTGCCAAAGCTGATGGGGGGAGATGAGAATGTGGACGCCAGCGTGTATGGGGTGACAGATTATGTGCTGACGCTTTTGATTATCTTATCCACAGTGCTGGTAATTATTACGTTGGTTTCCATTATCTCCGCATTTGCAAAAAATGTAAAGGAAGCCACTGGCTGGGTTACTCCTGTTATGATTATTTCTATGCTGCTGGGGGTCACTTCTATGGTAGAGAGCCTGTGTATGACAGAGCCGGTATGGTTTTTAATTCCGTTATACAACAGTGTGCAGAGCTTAAACAATATTTTTTCCATGGAGCCAAATATGGTAAATATTGCAGTGACTGTAGTGGCAAATGTCTGCTATGCCGGGATTGGGGTTTTTGTGCTTGCCAAGATGTTTGACAATGAAAAAATCATGTTTTCAAAATAGGATAGGGCGGATCCGGCACAGATTGCATCTTCTTTGCATAGAAAAAAATTAATGTGAAATACTAAATCATAAAGTGAAAAATCTGCTTTCCAGGGGGAGGCAGGTTTTTTCTTATATAGAAATTCCTCCGAATTTCCTATATAAGAAAACTACCATGCACACGCGCACAAGAGGAAAAAATTTGTACATTTTGTTTTTATTTGGAGATGATAAAAAGAAAAGAGGCAAAGAAGATGGAGTCAATCTGGAGAAAACAAGTAGAGATTCCCAAGCGGGAATCTTTAAAAGGAACAGTTGAAACAAAGGTGGCAGTGATTGGTGCGGGGATGGCAGGGATTTTGACAGCATATCTGTTAAAATCACAGGGAATTGATGTTGTGGTATTGGAGGCAGACCGGATTGGCAGTGGTCAGACTAGAAATACAACAGCAAAGATTACCTCCCAACATAATCTGATTTATGCCAGCCTTATCGATAAATTTGGAGAAGAAAAAGCAAGGCAGTATGCACATGCAAATGAACAGGCAATTGAACGATATCAAGAGATTATTTTGAAAGAACAGATTGACTGCCAGTTCCAGCGATGCCCTTCCTATTTGTATACCATCGCCCCATCCAGGACAAAAGACCTTGAGAATGAAGTACTTGCGGCAAAATTGTTAGGAATCCAGGCAGAATATATAGAAGAAACCGATCTGCCCATTTCGGTGGCAGGAGCAGTAAAATTCCAGAAGCAGGCACAATTCCATCCCTTGGAATTTATAAAAAGTCTCACAGAGAATTTGACAATTTACGAACATTCCAGGGTAATCCAGGTGGAGGGGCAATGTGCCTGCACAAAAGAAGGCAAGGTGGAAGCAGAACATATCGTATTTGCAGTCCATTATCCCTGGCAGGTAGTTCCAGGTTATTATTTTCTGCGGATGCATCAGGAACGCAGTTATGTGATTGCGTTGGAACTGCCAGGGGACCAGAAAAAATGGGAGGGAATGTATCTTGGAATAGAAAAAGAAGGATATTCGCTACGTACCTGCCAAGCCAAAGGAAAGACAATACTCCTTATGGGCGGCGGCAGCCATCGGACCGGAGAAAATGTTTCTGGAGGAAAATACGATAACCTTAGAAAACAGGCAAGGGAGTGGTTTCCTGGATGCAGTGAAATTGCCCATTGGTCGGCGCAAGACTGTATGCCGATGGACCACATTCCATATATCGGTAATTTTTCCTCAGATGAACCAAACTGGTATGTGGCAACTGGGTTTGGAAAATGGGGGATGACCTCTTCTATGGTATCAGCAACTATCATATCTGATATGATTTTGGGACGAAAAAATGAAGATCAGGAAGTGTTTGCGCCGCAGCGTTTCCCCGTGACGGCGCTTTCTAAGAATTTTACAGAAAATGTCGTGCATGCGGTGAAGGGATTATCGAAACAGGCATTGTCCGCAGAGGAATTTCCTGGAAAATGTCCCCATATGGGCTGTAAGCTGGAAAAAAATGAAGATGAAGCTACATGGGAATGTCCCTGTCATGGTTCCTGCTTTAGAGAGGATGGGCGGCTGCTGCATGGGCCTGCACAGTATGATCTGGAAAAACCGAACAGGGGTAGCGATTGAGAAACCCATTTTTGCTGTTTTGTTTTTCAAAAAGATAGAGATTCTCTGAAACTTTATTCAATGCGCTTTTGATGCGCATGGATTCGGCATCCCATGCCCTAGGTCAGATGGGGGAGGGCTCCCCCGTCTGATCTGCCTTTGGCGGATTGCAGAAGCGCAGTCTGCCCGCGCTTAGAATTTAATAGGCCTTTATTGTGGAATGTCCATAATAGTGTCTTCCGCTATGGCTGTGTCCCTTGATCTTTTTACAGCCTGGAACGGTACACTGGCTGTATCTTTTGCTGCCAGTGGAATGTCCATAATAACATCTGCCGTTATGGGTATGTTTCCCGGTTTTCCTGCAGCCAAATACGGTACATTGTTTGTACGTGATACATTTGTTTGAATGACCGTAATAGGTTTTGCCGTTATGTTTATGTGTTTTTGTTTTCTTACAGCCAGATACGGTGCACTGGCGGTATGCCTTTTTGCCAGCATGGCCATAGTAATATTTGCCGTTGTGATGATGGCCTCCCGTCTTTGTACAGCCAGATATGGTGCATTGTTTGTAAGTTAGGCAATGCCCTGCGTGCCCGTCGTAACAGTCATTCCCATGCCGATGTTCCCCTGATGCATTGCAGCCAGGTACGCTGCATTCGGAATAGGAACCGTGATGGTCGCCGCCGTGATGGCCACCACCATGTCCATGTGCGGAAACTGCGACAGGTACCTGCAGTGCCGTAAGGATAACCGCTGCAGTTACAATTGCTTTTTTGATTCTCATTAGGTACTTCTCCTTTTGGTGTTAGGTTATATAGGCAATTGCAAAACGCAATCGTTTTATAAGTTTCCTATACAATTCAGGAAATTTGATAGTAACTATTTTCCCATACAAAAGGTAAGAAATGCATTCCAGTACCATGAAAACAAGACGCAAAGAACCATGGAAGCCTTTGCGGAACATGATTCTTTGCAGTCAGAGGCTTGCTGGAATGTTTGGTGCGCCCTGCATTTCGTGCTTTTGTATGATAAAAATAGTTAGATAAAAGTGTATAAATTGTATAGGAAACTTTGATCATTTGGTAGTTTCGCAATTACCTATTATGTTATATTCTGCCTAAGATTCTTCTGTTAAGGCGATTGTAGCATTAATTATCATATACTTCAATCTTTGATTAACATATTATCATGACAAACTCACCTTCTGAAAAATAAACCTGTATATGGCAGATGAAAAATCCCGCCCTACTTCTTAGTCGTAACGCTTCTTAGCTTTGACCATCCAGAATAAATCTTTTTGGTTTTCCCGCTGGTTTTCACATCTTTGTATGTACGAATCCTTACATAATATTTCTTCTTTGCCTTCAGTTTCCCTATGGATTTTGATGTAGTTTTATTTTTACCCACGGTGGCTGTGGATGTGGTTTTTCCCGTAAATTTCTTACTGGTGGAGTAAGCGATCTCATAACCTGTGGTCTGTTTATCCTGTTTTTTCCATTTCAGGGCAAATCCCTTTTTCTTTGGCGCCAACTTGGAAATGCTGGTGGGCTTGGGCGCTATGGTAAAGGTCTTTTTTATCGTTCCCGTATAGTTCCCTTTGAACGTAATCCCCACCGTATAAACGCCTACATTTTTCCTGCCCTTGGCATAGGATATGGCGTAATCGGTTTTTTCCTTCAACGCCTTGCCTTTGCTGTCCTTAATGGAAACGGAGGGTTTCTGCGCCTTGCCATTATAGGTGTAAGACGTCTTCGAGAGCTTTATGACCTTTGCGGCATAAATGGTTGTCTTACTTTTGATATCCCCGCATTTGGTACAGACCTCGCTGCGTTCCCCATTTTTCTTTGTTGTCGCCTTGCTGGTTTGGAACTTGTAATTGTGGGTGCATGCATATTTATATTTTAACCCATTTTCTTTGGCATAAGTTTCTGCGTAACTGCCCTTTACAACGACCAAAGTCAGGCTTTTGCAGCCGGAAAATGCACTTTGCCCGATGGTAGTAAGCCCTTTTGGGAGCTGTATGCCAGTGAGGCTGCTGCAGCCGTAAAATGCACTTTGCCCGATGGTAGTAAGCCCTTTTGGGAGCTGTATGCCAGTGAGGCTTTTGCAGCCGTAAAATGCACTTTGCCCGATGGTAGTAAGCCCTTGTGGCAGTTTGACATTTCCCGTTTTTCCCCCTGGACAGCAAAGCAAAGTTTTTTTCTCTTTATCATACAGTATGCCTTCCTGGGATGCATATATTGGATTGCCACTGTCCACATTAATCCCAGCCAGGCTTTTGCAGCCGGAAAATGCACTTTGCCCGATGGCAGTAAGCCCTTTTGGGAGCTGTATGCCAGTGAGGCTTTTGCAGCCGTAAAATGCAGCTTGCCCGATGGTAGTAAGCCCTTTTGGGAGCTGTATGCCAGTGAGGCTGCTGCATCCGGAAAATGCCCCATATTCGATGCTGGTTACCCCTTCTGGAATCTCTATGTTTGTGAGGCTTCTGCAGCTGTAAAATGTATTTTGCCCGATGGTAGTAAGCCCTTTTGGGAGCTGTATGCCAGTGAGGCTGCTGCATCCGTCAAATGCCCCATATTCGATGCTGGTTACCCCTTCTGGAATCTCTATGTTTGTGAGGCTTCTGCAGCTGTAAAATGCATTTTGCCCGATGGTAGTAAGCCCTTTTGGGAGCTGTATGCCAGTGAGGCTGCTGCATCCGGAAAATGCCTCTTGCCCGATGGTAGTAAGCCCTTGTGGCAGTTTGACATTTCCCGTTTTTCCCCCTGGACAGCAAAGCAAAGTTTTTTTCTCTTTATCATACAGTATGCCTTCCTGGGATGCATATATTGGATTGCCACTGTCCACATTAATTCCAGCCAGGCTTTTGCATCCGTAAAATGCCAACACCCCGATGGTAGTAAGCCCTTCTGGAATTTCTATATTTGTGAGGCTTTTGCAGCCGGAAAATGCAGCTTGCCCGATGGTAGTAAGCCCTTTTGGGAGCTGTATGCCAGTGAGGCTGCTGCATCCGGAAAATGCCCACGTCCCGATGGTAGTAAGCCCTTTTGGGAGCTGTATGCCAGTGAGGCTGCTGCAGCCGTCAAATGCCCTAAATCCGATGCTGGTTACTTGTTTCCCATCAATTTCAGCCGGAACTACAAGTTCTTCTGCACTCCCTTTATATTCAGTGATTTCCAGTGTACCGTCATCCAATTCCTGATACTTGAAATCTTCTTCTGTCGTATTTGCTGCCTTTGTATCCTGCCCTGCCACAATCCTTGGCAAAGCCTCAGGGAGAGGCTCTTCCAGTTCCCCTGCGCTCCCTTCTGATTCTGTTACCATTCTTCCCAAAGATTCCTCCCCTGCATATCCCTTGTTTCCCTCCGGGATTTCCTCCTGCCACGCTGCTTCCTGCGCGTAGGCTGGCATTTGCGGAAGGCTGGCGCAGGACAATGCTGCCGCCAGCCCAAAGCATAACAACTTGCTCCATTTCATAGATTTTCCCTCTTTTCTGTTAATTTCCACAATAATTCTTGCGGTTTTTACGCGTTATTTTATATAAAATCTACAGACCATTATATCCCTATATTTATTTTTTTGCAAGGTGCCAAGAAGGTTTTGTGGGACTATCTTTTGACATCCGAATCTGATATAACAAAAAAATACAACCAATTTTCGCGAATCTATCCTAACGGTTGAAGCAATTTTTGTTGTATAATTATTGATACCTATAAAAAATCGGTAATTATGGAATTACGGAAAGAGCAAGATTTCAGAAAACGAAAGGAGAGGTGTTATGAGAAAATAAGCCAAGGCGGATTGGTTGATGAAAGCCAAAAAAAGATACAAGCAGCGGTTACGGCGGCAAAGCAGGCGGCTGCTGGGCAGGACCAGGCAGCAGTGGATGCGGCTCTTTTGGCGCTGCGTAAGGCAATGGATGAAAAATCTTATGGTCCTATGCTGCATTTTGACGTTTCCCCGCAGAAGGGGAAAGAACTGTTTCATGGTTCTACTGGGTTTTTATATGGCGTAAGTGAAATCGGCGTGCCTTCCGCCGATCTCATCAAGGCAATTTCTCCAAAAATCCTGGTGCAGAAAGCGGCAGACGGACAGCAGCATCCTTCCGGGGACGGATACCGCCTGACACCCTATCTGCAAGAGTGCGGCGTGGAAAATATCCAGATTTACCTGCAGGATTATTATCTGGAATGGCCCTATGAATCCAACGGCATTGCAGATTATAATGAGATAGTGAAGAAAATTGTTACGAAAATGTTTGATGGGAAAACACCAGAGGAAATTGCAGGTTACAGTTTTGTAATCTTTAACGAGCCGGATGGGATTTGGTACCAGAATAAGGTTTCCCAGATGTGCAACGATTGGCTGACGATTTATAAGACCATCAAGGCGATTAATCCAGCGGTCAAGGTCGCAGGACCGAATTTTTCGGTATATAACAGCAGCGCATATCAGACCTTTTTTGAATTTTGCCAGAAAAATAATTGCCTGCCAGAATATATCACTTGGCATGAACTCCAAAAAGATAAGCTGGCAACTTTTAAATCCCACTGTGACGAAGTGAAAGGATATGTGGAAACATATTATCAGAATTCAGGGATTGACCCAATTATTTTTGTCAATGAGACTGTAAATTTTGACGATGTAGGGAATCCGGGCGCATTGGTGAATTGGCTTTCCATTTTTGAGGAGGAAGATGTCTATGCTTCCCTGCCTTACTGGGGACTGGCAAATTCCTTGAATGAGCTTGCAGCAGACGCCAACAAGCCAAACGGCGCTTGGTGGGTATACAAATGGTATGCCCAGATGACAGGAAAAAAAGCTCCGCTGGTTTTAGAGGATGTTGGTGAGCCAGGGGCTTACGGCAGGTTGTATGGGCTGGTCAGCACGGATGAAAAGGCAGGTATCATTTACAGCTTGTTTGGAGGCCAGGCAGGAAAACAGACCGTCAGCATTGAAAATATCCGTTCTACCAAAATGTTTCAGAATGCAACGATGGCACATGTAAAATTATACAGCACAAAATATACTGGACAGCAGGGATTTGCAGATGGGATTCCTGTGGAATTTGAAGGAAATCTTGCCTTTTCAGGAGACGACCTTGTACTGGCTATTACAGATGCAGAACTGATGGACGCTTATTTTGCAGTAATTACGCCCTCAGTGGGGACAGAAGTGGGCACGATTGCAGGATATGAGAAAAACTGGGAGAAAACGTATGAGGCAGAGGAGACAGAACTAATAGGCGGGGCAAAAGCTTACACAAAAACCGGAGGCGGAGACCTGGCACGTTCCAACCGTGCAGAAGTAGGAAGCCTAGATACAGAAAACGACGGGGTGAAGTTTACCGTACATGTGCCAAAGGACGGAAGATACCGGCTGAATATTTATTATACCAGCCAGGCGCCCCAGGTAGATCCGCTGACGCTTCAGTATGTGGATTCTGGCGGACAGAATCGCGCCATTGGTGCGCTTTGCAGGCAAAACCTTACCATTGATGGAGGGATACCCCAGGAGATTGTCTATGATTCCACAGTAAAATGGGGATATTATAACTATAAAACAGTTTATGTGGAATTGGCAAAAGGAATACATACAATCCAGCTTATGTACAAGGGGGAATCCCAGAAGGGAAAAGACGTCAATTCTATTTTGTGTGCAATGCTGGATAAGATTGATTTGGTATATGAACCCAAAGAGGAGGCAGTAATCAGCATAGAACCAGAGGAATTGGTGGGAAAACAGGCTGGTTATACATTTTCCCAAGCGGGAACGTTTTGCGGCGCCGGAAGTGCAGTGGGCAGCGGGGCATTTGAATTTTATGTCAGCGTTCCAAGGGATGGCTATTATACGGTTGGGACTGCAGGAAATGGCGATGCAGAACTTTCTAAGAGTATTATGAATTATGCAGCGGATGCAAAGGCAGAATCAGCAGTAAGCCTTAGCTGGAAGAAATTGCTGGATGTACCTTTGGGCAATGCAAATGCAGGAATGGTGTATCTGACGGCAGGTATGAACAGCATGCGCCTGACGGGAACCAACCTTACCATTGACCAGGTTGTTTTTACAGAAACTCCAAAAGCGGCAGAGGAATATGCTGCCGTGCTGGAAGCGGAAGAGTGTCAATTAGGCGGTACAAAGAAAGCAGATGGGTATTCGTATCTTCCTGGAGGCAGGGCGATTCCTGAAATCATTGAGACGCCGTATGCTTCTGGTGGAAAAGCGGTAGAAGGATTCCGTGGAGGCATGGACAATTCCCTTTCACTGAACGTAAGCGCAGCCGAGGCAGGAGATTACAAACTGTCTGTGGTTTATTCCAACGACGAGCCGGCGCCTGTGATGAAAACCCAGGCAGGAAAAGATTATGTACATCCCTATAATACGGATTTGGTGGAACGTTATATGCAGGTCAGCATAAATGGCAACCCGCCCCAGACGGTGTATTTTAAAAATACATTTTGCTGGGACACTTATAAAAATACGATTGTGGATATAACATTGGACAAGGGGAACAATGTACTGACATTTACCAATGATAATTCGTATCAATTCAGCAGTGTGCAGGATGATTTCACACCACGGATGGACAAGTTCGTGATTGCCCCGGCAAAGATAACTTCTGCATCAACCCCACAGCCAGAAGTGAAAGATGCGCAAAACCCAGTGATTACAAAACAGCCGGTAAAGGCGTCTTACCAATACAAAGGCAAGGCAAAGGCATTGGCTGTGAAGGCAAAGGTAAGCGATGAAGGGACTTTAACGTATCAGTGGTATAAAAATACCAAGAACAGCAAAAAGGGTGCCAAGCTGGTCAAAGGGGCTTCCAAGGCATCTTATACCCCGGCTACATCAACGGCAGGAACCTCGTATTATTATTGTGAAATAACCAATACAAACCAGAATGCCACAGGGAAGAAAACGGCGAAAACAGCCAGCAGCCTGGTAGCTGTCACAGTGGCAAAAGGAACAGGGAAAATTACTGGCGTAGCTTCCAGTATAAAGAAAGTATACGGAAGTAAGGCATTTACCCTGAAGGCAAAAGGAAAGGGAGCGATTACCTATTCCTCATCCAATAAAAAGGTTGTGACAGTGGGAAAGACAAATGGAAAAGTGGCTGCCAAAGGATGTGGAAAAGCTGTGATTATGGTCAAGGCAGCAGGAACGGCGAACTATAAACCTGCAAAAAAGACGGTTACTGTCACAGTGGCGCCAAAGCAGCAGAAAATCAGCAGCCTGAAATCTTTAAAGAGCAAGTCTTTTGTCATAAAGTGGAAGAAGGACAGCAAAGCAACCGGATATCAGGTTCAGTACGCCACAAATAAGAAGTTTAAAAAAGCAAAATCTGTCACAATCAACAAATCTAAAACGGTCAGCAAGACCATAAACAAAACGAAGGCAAAGAAACGGTATTATGTAAGGCTCCGTTCTTATAAGGCTTCTGGGAAAACAAAAATTTACGGGGCATGGAGCAAATCAAAAAGTGTTGTGATAAAGAAATAATGCCTCAGGCAAAGGAAAGACTTTACCGTTATGCCAAAATCAAAAAACATTGTGAGAAAGAAATAGCATAGGAGAGGCTGTGATGGTCATGGGAGAAACTTTGGCTGTCACAGCCTCCTTGTGCAGAAAAGATATGGAAGGTGGCAAATATGGCTATGCAGTATTTCATGAACGATAGCTTCCGTGAAATCCCAGACTGGGGTGGTCAATTTCGAAATGGGGTCCAAGATTTTAGCAAGAATAAGCAGATCACCTGATCCTCTTCAACCTGTGAATGGAAAGGTATAAAAAACAATGGAAAGATAATAATATGGTAAAGAAGGAAGCCATAAGGAGGAAAGAATGATGTTAGTACCAAGTATTTTTAATACCAGTCTAGGCAATGATTTTTTTAATGATTCCATTGACAGTATCCGCGATATGTTCCGCACGCCTTTGGAACATGGGAAAAATGTTTCCTGTATGTCAACGGATATCCAGGATTTAGGGGACCGTTACCAGATGGAAATAGAGCTGCCAGGATATAAAAAAGAAGAATTGAAAGCAGATTTGAAGGACGGATATCTGACTGTATCAGCAGAGCGCAGTTCCAGCAAAGAAGAGAAGGACAAAGAGGGGAGGTTTGTACGGCGGGAACGTTATATGGGAAGCTGCCAAAGAAGTTTTTATGTAGGTGAAAATATAACACAGGAGGACATCCATGCTAATTTTTCGGATGGTGTTTTAAAACTGGTAGTTCCCAAAAAAGAGGAGCCGGCAATTGAGGAAAAGAAATATATCCCGATTGAATAAGAGGGTACCGCCTGTTAAATCGTAATATTTTTATTTCATATTCCATGCCCCGCAAGCTTTGCTGCGGGGTATTTGCTTGTATATTAGGAAAGTTTTTTAAACTTTCCTAATATAGAACACCAAAATGCACACGCGTGCGAATAGAAGATGTCACTTTGTTCTTCTGTCTCTTCCAGCTTGTAAAATTTGGATTGGTAGTATATAATAGGCACAAGTTAAGATGTCCTAATAGTATGAAAAAAGGGCAGGAAAAGGAGAATTGCAATGAGTAAAGTACGAACAAGGTATGCCCCCAGTCCAACTGGAAAAATGCACGTAGGAAATTTGCGGTCTGCGCTGTATGAATTTCTGATTGCCAAACATGAAGGCGGAGATTTTATGCTTCGGATTGAAGATACAGACCAGGAGCGTTTTGTGGAAGGCGCCACAGAGATTATTTACCGCACATTGGATGAAGCGGGGTTAAGGCATGATGAAGGTCCAGACAAAGACGGCGGCTTTGGTCCTTATATCCAGAGTGAGCGCATGAAAAGCGGAATCTACATGAAATATGCCAAAGAACTGGTGGAACGGGGAGAGGCTTATTATTGCTTTTGTGACAAAGAACGTTTGGAATCTTTAAAGACGGAGATTGTAGAAGGCAAAGAGATTATGATGTATGACAAGCATTGCCTTTCTTTGTCAAAAGAAGAAGTGGAGGCAAATCTTGCACTGGGCAAGCCTTTTGTTATCCGCCAGAACATTCCAAGAGAAGGCACCACCACCTTTCATGATGAGCTTTATGGCGATATCACAGTAGAGAATGCAGAGTTGGACGATATGATACTGATAAAATCCGACGGTTATCCCACTTATAATTTTGCCAATGTGGTAGACGACCATACCATGAATATCACCCATGTGGTACGGGGCAACGAGTATCTGTCTTCTTCCCCAAAATATCAGCGGCTGTACGATGCCTTTGACTGGAAATCCCCTGTATATATCCATCTGCCTTTGATTACAGACGAAAATCACAAAAAGTTGTCAAAGCGCAGCGGGCATTCTTCTTTTGAAGATTTGCTGGAGCAAGGATTTTTAAAAGAAGCAGTGGTAAATTATATTGCGCTTTTGGGATGGAGCCCAGAGGATAACCGGGAAATTTTTACATTGGAGGAACTGATTCAGGAATTTGATTATCACAGGATCAGCAAGTCGCCGGCTGTGTTTGATATTGTAAAATTAAAATGGATGAATGGCGAATATCTAAAAGCCATGGATTTTGAACAATTTTTTAAGATGGCAGAGCCATATTTGAAACAAAAGATTACCAAAGCCTATGACCTAAAAAAGATTGCGGCGATGGTTAAGACCAGGATTGAGATTTTTTCAGATATTGCAGACCATATTGATTTTTTTGAAGCAGTGCCAGAATATGACTGTTCCATGTACAAACATAAGAAAATGAAAACCACGCCGGAATCTTCCTTGGAGGTATTAAAGGAGCTGCTGCCAATCTTAGAGGCGCAGGAGGATTATTCCAATGATGCTTTGTACGAAACCCTCTGTAAGTATGTTGCAGACAAGGGCTGTAAAAATGGCTATGTGATGTGGCCGGTGCGCACGGCAGTGTCTGGCAAACAGATGACGCCGGGAGGCGCGACGGAACTTATGGAAGTATTGGGCAAAGAAGAGTCCTTGGCAAGAATCCAGGCGGCAATTGCAAAATTGGAAGCATATAAGGGATAAAAAACTTATGAGTTTTAATAGGCATCCATACCATAGCAAAATAAGGGGGAGGAACAAGGGTAAGAGGGCGAAAAGATAGAAGGAGGTAATTTCTGTGAGAAAAATTATAAGAAGAAAAATGGCAAAAAAGATTCTTCCATTATTTTTAGCGGGTGCAGTATTTATAAGCGGGATTCCAATCCCCGCATTTGCGGCTGCAATTCCAAATGGGGAAGCGATTGAAAATTTAAATGGGTAAATGGTTGAAAATTCAAATAGGGAAACGGATATCTCTGCCGATGATGGCTTAATCAATCCCTGCATGGAAAATGAGGATGTTCCTGCTGTAGTTCATGAGACGGATTTGTATATGGAGGATGTGGAGGATGCCGACTTCAGGGCACATAAGGAACTAAGAAAATTTATGAATAAGTATGTGGAACCTGAAATTTGTGTGAGGGATGACAATCCCCAATATCAGTTGTGTGTTGGTACGGCTACCAAAAAACAGCTTCAAATATTAGAGAAAGAAGCAAAAAAGGTAACAGCAGATGCAAAAACACAGTATGAGAAGATAAAAGCGCTTACATACTTTGTTGCAGATCGGATTTATTATGACCGTGTCAGTACGATTGCAGACTGGTATGAGGCTCCTTATAAAGTATACAAGTATAAAAGGACTGTATGCTGCGGCTATGCGAAATTAATGGTAAGATTGTGCAAATTAGCTGGCATTCCCTGTATCGCGATAAACGGTGATAATCATGTTTATAATACGATGTATGACAGTGACAATAAAAAATGGATATTTGTAGATGCTAGCCTATGCAGTAATAATGAGTATGTTGCAAAAGACCAGTGGGTCAAACGCCCGCCTGACTTGTCGAAAGGCTTTGATATGACAGTGGAATATATGGCATTTTGGGGAAGGACTTATATGGTGTATAATGGTCTGCCATTTGTGGTAGATCCCAAAAACGATTGCGCATATTATGACTTGGCGACAAGCCATAAATACGAGGAATGGTTAAATACAGACAATTGGTATTTGACTTTGGCAGGCGCAAAGAAAAAGAATGTGAAGGCTTCCTCTCAAATTGGAGGATATCCGGTGCGTGGGGAGGTATTACATGGAGGATATAATCATAAGACGGTTGAAACCCTTGACCTTTCGAAAACGAAGATTACCTCCATTGGCAAGAGCGCTTTTTTTGAAAATAAAAAACTGAAAAAAATCATGTATTTTGCATTTATGAACAGCTACGCACTGAGGACGATAAAACTGCCAACTACACTGAAAACGATTTGCAACCAGGCTTTTTGCACGACAGACCGAAGTAAGAAATATCCTTTGACAATTATCACAAGGTTATCAAAAAAGAAACTTAAATTGTCCAATAAGGGAATTTGGGATCAAAGAAAGGTGAAAGTTTGCGGTGCATATACGATTCGTTTTGAAGGGAATGGGGCAAAATCGGGCACAATGCCGCAGTTGCTGTGTGGCAAGGATATAAAGACGGCACTTTCTGCCAATAAATTCAAACGTCCCGGCTATAAATTTGTTGGATGGAGTAAGGCAAAAAGCGGTAAAGGAAAGATATATAACAATAAAGAGAAGGTGAAGAATCTTGTAAAGGTAAATAAGACCGTTAAACTTTATGCAATCTGGAAGAAATCATAAAAAGTGCTGCCAACAGGATTGGGCTGCACAAAAAATACACAAATGGAGGAGTTTTGCAGTATGGAGTATATCTTTGATAAGTCCCAAAGCGAGGCGATTAAGCACTTTAAGGGAGCTTGCTTGTGCATAGCAGGACCGGGCAGCGGGTAAAACCACTGTTATCACAGAACGGGCAAAAAACCTGATTCTAAATCAAGGAATTGATCCCTCACATATTCTTGTAATTACATTTACCAAAGCGGCGGCAACAGAGATGAAAGAACGTTTTTTACGCCTAATGGGAGGTAAGAAGTTTCCCATTACCTTTGGAACTTTTCATGCTGTTTTTTTCCAGATATTAAAATATGCTTATGGGTTTCACAGCGGGAATATTGTAAAAGAAGAACAGCGATTTCAGTTTATGCAAGAAATTATCCAGGACATGCATTTGGAGTATGAGGATGAAAATGAATATATCAGCGATCTTTTGGGAGAAATCAGCCTGGTAAAAAATACGGGAATCCCGCTGGAACATTATTATTCGAAAAACTGTGCCAAGGAAGTTTTCGAACAGGTTTATCAGGCATATGATTACAAAATGCGCCACAAGCGCCTGATTGACTTTGACGATATGCTGGTCTATTGTTTTGAACTGCTTGACCAGAGAAAAGATATTTTGTCAGCTTGGCAGAGAAAATTCCAGTATATTTTGATTGATGAGTTTCAGGATATCAATAAGGTGCAGTTTGAAATTATGAAAATGCTTGCATTGCCAGAGAACCATCTATTTGTAGTGGGGGACGACGACCAGTCTATTTATCGGTTCCGTGGTGCAAAACCAGAGTTGATGCTGGGATTTGAAGCTGCTTATCCAGATGCAAAAAGGGTACTTTTGGATGTAAACTACCGGTCGCACAGAGAGATTGTCGCGTCATCCCTGCGGTTGATTTCACATAATACCCAGCGGTTTGAAAAGAAAATACATGCCTATACACAGGAAAATTCGGGGATATTGGAAAATGTCAAAAGTGAAAACGATGTGCTGGAAGGTTATACAGACCAGAAAAATGTCAAAGAGAAATGTGATGTGCTGGACATTGCCTGTGGAAATCAAAAATTCCATCCGGTAAATTATTATCAATGGAAGGACCAGCAGGAGGAAGGAAAAGCGATTATTGAGCAGATTTTACAGTCCTGCCAGAAGGGATATAGCTACAATGATTGTGCTGTTTTGTTTCGTACCAATACCCAGCCTAGGCTGTTTATGTCTCAGTTGATGGCATACAATATCCCTTTCCGTACCAAGGATAATATTCCAAATCTCTATGAACACTGGATTACAAAGGATATTTTGACATATATACGTCTTGCCCAAGGAAGCCGCAGCCGCAAAGATATGCTTCAGGTTATGAATCGTCCCAACCGTTATATTACAAGGGAAAGCTTGGAGGAAGAGATGGTGGCATTTGATGTGTGGGCAGATTACTTTTATGATAAAAAACAGCATTGGGTTGCTGAACGGATTGAGCAGTTGGAGGCAGACTTACGAGTGGTTAGCCGTCTTGGTCCTTTTGCGGCAATGAACTATATCCGTATGGGGATTGGGTATGAGGAGTATTTGCATGACTATGCCCAGTACCGCAGAATCAGTGCAGATAATTTATTGGAAGTATTGGATGAACTGCAGGACGGGGCAAAAGCATTTCCTACCTATGAGACATGGCTTGCCCATATGGAAGAGTATACGGGGGAATTGAAGAAGCAGAAAAGGAGGCAGGAGATGCTGGCAGACTGTGTTTCCCTTGCCACGCTACACAGCGCCAAAGGATTGGAATATCCTATTGTACATATCTTGGATGTCAATGAAGAGCTGATGCCCTATAAGAGGGCGATCCTGGATGCAGATATAGAAGAAGAACGGCGGATGTTTTATGTGGGAATTACCCGTGCAAAACGACAATTGCATATCCACAGTGTAAAAAAATATAATGGAAGGCAGATGGATCGTTCAAGGTTTGTGGAGGAAATGAAGGAAGAGGCAGCACCACAGTAACTTTTTTACTTGCAGGCGAAAATATCAGGGAATGGATTTGCTGTAATCGTCTTGTGGCTCGTATCAAATCTTGTTATAATTAGAAAAAATGACAAAGGAGGAAAATGGATGCAATGGAGTAAGTTAGCGTGCTTTGGAATGGCGGCGGTGATATCTTGTTCCAGTTTTTTGCAGACGCCAGCCCATGCACAGGAACTGGTACAGGAGGAAAATATCCTGGTAGGAAGCAGTGGAAAGGCACTGGAAAAGTTTGCTGGCAGAGAATCCACAGAAGAGGAAACCAAGGAACTGTTTTTAGCGAACGGTTATAGGTACAGGGAACTTAAAAATGGCACGCTTGAAATTACTGGATATACAGGGAGGGCGACAGAGCTTGTCATCCCGAATGAAATTAATGGGAAACGTGTGTCCAGGGTCGGCGAGTCGGCATTTTTATATTGCAGCGACCTAAGCAGTATCAAACTGCCGGTAGGAGTCACCAGTATCGGATATGGTTCGTTTCGGGGATGCAGCAGGCTGAAACAGATCGACCTGCCAGAAAGAGTCGCCAGTATCGGAAAAAGTGCGTTTTGGGGATGTACCAGCCTGGAAACCATCAAGCTGCCAAAGGAAATTACGAGTATAAGGAGAGATACGTTTAAAAACTGCTTTCGTCTAAGAAAGATTGAATTGCCGGAAGGAATCACGAATATCGGGGAAAGCGCCTTTGAAGGATGTGGCCTGGAAAGTATCACATTGCCAGAAGGAGTTGCCAGCATAAAAAGAGATACATTCCGAGACTGTAGTAACCTGAAAAGCATGGAACTGCCAAAAGGGATAAAAAGCATCGGGAATCGTGCATTTTCAGGATGTACCAGCCTGAAAAGAATCAAGCTGCCAGAAGGGGTAACTAGTATCAAAAGGGATACATTCCTATGCTGCAGTAACTTAGAACGTATCGACTTGCCGGAAGGAATAAGAAGTATCGGCGAGAGTGTATTTATGGGCTGCAGCAGTTTAAAGAGCATCGACTTGCCAGAAGGAATCACCAGTATTGGTGCAAATGCCTTCTTAGGCTGCAGTAGTTTAAAGAGCATCGACTTGCCAGAAGGGGTAAGCAGTATTGAGTATGCTACATTCCAGGGCTGCAGCAGCCTAAAGAGTGTCAAGCTGCCAGAAGGAGTCACCAGCATTGGAGAGGATGCGTTTTTAGAATGTAGTAGGAATTTGACCTTGTATGCTGTGCCTGATAGCCATGCTGAATCTTATGCAAAAGAAAATGGATTGCCCTACAGTGATTTTGCAGTATACCCATAATTGCCAAAAGACGTGAAAAAATGATTGGTCATAAAGTGCGCGAAATACACTTTATGACCAATCATTTTTCAATGCGGAATTGTCCGCTTTGGGGTTGTCGCATAATGAGAAAGTTTCACAACATACAGTACAGATAGTTCCGTATTGTTATGATATGTTGTAGAATCACTGCATTTTGCAACAGCCCCACTAAACACTATGGAAAATCAGCAGTATTTCCAATATGAAAACATAAGAGGGCTTATTCTTCTTCCAGCAGTTCATCCCATTCTGCTTCTTCCAGAAGTTGGTAAAAACACGCAACAACATCATCGTATTCTTCTTCATCCTCAATGTTTTCCAGGGAAGGGGTTCCATCTTCATCCTCAAAGTAGCGGTAAATAAATACTTCCTCTTCTTCATTGTCATTTCCCTCTGTGTCCAGTGGAAGCAAAACAATGTAGTCTTGGTCCTCTAATCCAAAGATGGTTAGGATTCGGCATTCCACCTCGGAATCATCATCCAAAGACAGGGTGACACGGATGTCTTCCATATCATCTTCGCCCATATCGCTGAATGGGGTCGTGTCGGGCTTATCGCTCATAATATTACCTCGTTCTTTCTTAATTGTGAAAAATTAGAGTAAGTATCAAAATTTTAAACTCTAATTTGGTTAAATAATACCCTGAATGTATAAGTCAGGGCGTTTTGCCAGGTTTACATATTCGCCGTTGGTAAGGCGAAGCAATGGGCGGGAAAGTTTCTGGCTGTTGATCAGCAAGATATTTCCAATGGAACCGTCATTTAAGAGGACGGAATTGCCCATATAAGTGTCAATGATACGGGTTAAAAAGACCAGAATGTATTTCGTCTCATATTTTTCCAGTCCTTCCCGTTCAAAGGTGGCAATTACCTCAAAGGGGCATAATCCCTTGCGGTAACAGCGGTTGGAGGTCATAGCGTCATAGACGTCAGCGATGGCAATGATTTTAGCAAAATCAGAAATTTCGTCTCTTTTTAATCCGGCAGGGTATCCGCTTCCATCACAGCGTTCGTGGTGCATCAATGCGGCAAGCTTAATACGGCTGTCCAATTTTTGGGAATTAAGGATGTTCGCCCCATTTTTGGGGTGCATTTTCACTTGGGAAAATTCAACAGATGTCAATGCCTCCGGTTTTGAGAGGATCTTTGGGTCAATGGTACACTTCCCAATATCATGTAAAAGACCGGCAAGCGTCAGCACGTCCAATTCTTCTTCCGGTAAATGAAGCCATTCCCCCAGCATCCGCGCAATCAGTGCAACATTGACACTGTGGGCAAAGGTGGAATCATCAATTTGACGCATATTATGCAGCATGTCAAACACGGACAGGGATGTAAAGTGATTGGCATACAAACTGCTTACCTGTCCAAGCAGCTTGTCAGCTTCCACAGGAGTATTCTTTGTAAGCAGGTTTTCAAAAGAAGACTCCAAAATCTCTGTCTTATTTTTATAATCTACTTTAAAGGTATGGAACTCCCTGCTTTTGCGGATTTTCTGCGAGAAAGAGACAAATTCCTCTTCTTTTGTATCTGGCTCAGAAGTATCTGCTGGAACCTCCTGGATATTTACCCATTCAATCCCATAAAATTCTAAACGGGAAATCTGCTGTGTAGTCAGAAGTGTGTGTGCTGGAAGTATCATCTGTCCAGTTTTACTGTAAACAGGCGTAGCGGTGTAGGTACCTGCCAGTAAATCTTTTGTTGCTGTTTTCGTCATAGTAACCCCCTTTTCTTCTTTGTTGAATCATAGAATAGGTATTCTAAGATATAGAATATCATAATTGTGAAAAAAATTCTACTCTTATCCAGTTTTTTTGGTTGACAATGAAAATCATCTGTGATATATTTTGACTATCAAAATATTTGAATATAATATAAAAAGGAGATTTAAGATATGTTGGAAAGAATGAAAGAGATCATTGCAGAGCAGTTAAGTACAGATGCAGAGGGAATTATGTTGGATACTTCTTTTAAGGAAGATTTGGGTGCAGATTCCCTTGATTTATTTGAACTGGTTATGGCGTTAGAAGATGAGTATTCGGTAGAAATTCCCTCAGAGGATTTGGAGAAGTTAAATACCGTTGGCGATGTTGTAAATTATTTAAAAGAAAAAGGCGTGGAATAAGTCCATAGGAGATAGCAGATGAAAACGAAGATTACGGAACTGTTGCAGATAGAGGCTCCCATCATCCAGGGAGGTATGGCATGGGTGGCGGAACACCATCTGGCAGCGGCGGTGTCAGCCGCAGGAGGGCTTGGTATTATTGGAGCGGCAAATGCCCCTGCAGACTGGGTGCGCGGTGAAATTCGCAAGGCACGGGAGGTTACAGACCGTCCCATTGGGGTAAATGTTATGTTGTTAAGCCCCTATGCAGATGAAGTGGCACAGGTGTTGGTGGAGGAGAAGGTGCCAGTGATTACCACAGGCGCCGGAAATCCTGGAAAATATATGGAAATGTGGAAGTCGGCAGGCTGCAAAGTCATTCCGGTAGTAGCAAGCGTTGCTCTGGCAAGAATGATGGAACGCGGCGGTGCAGACGCAGTGATTGCAGAGGGAACCGAGTCCGGAGGCCATATTGGCGCCTCTACCACAATGACATTGGTTCCACAGGTGGTTGATGTAGTTCAGGTTCCAGTAATTGCCGCAGGGGGAATTGGCGATGGAAGAGGGATTGCCGCAGCTTTTATGCTGGGTGCAGATGCCGTGCAGCTTGGAACCCGTTTTGTGGTTGCCAAGGAATCTATTTGTCATGAAAATTACAAAGAACGTATTATCAAGGCAAAGGATATTGATTCAGCAGTAACTGGAAGAAGCCATGGACACCCCATTCGCCAGCTTCGCAATCAGATGACCAAGGAATATCTCAAGAAGGAACAGGATGGGGTTCCATTTGAAGAACTGGAGCTTATGACAGTTGGAGCCCTTCGGAATGCTGTTGTAGACGGGGATGTAAAACATGGAACTATTATGGCAGGTCAGATCGCAGGCATGATTAAGAAAGAGCAGACTTGTCAGGAGATGATAGATGAGATGATGAAAGAAGCCACAGCTTTATTGCAAGGAGTACGATATGAGTAAAATAGCATTTGTTTTTCCAGGCCAGGGTGCCCAGTATACTGGAATGGGAAGAGATTTCTATGAAAAATTTGACCGGGCAAAAGAAGTATTTGCCATTGCAGACAAAGTATCTGGTATGTCTATGGAGGAGCTGATTTTTCAGGACAATGAAAACCTTCACATTACAAAGTACACCCAAGTGGCAATGCTCACCGTGGAGCTTGCAATTTTAAAGGTGTTGGAGGAACAAGGAATCACTTCTTCTGTGAACGCGGGATTAAGCCTTGGAGAATATGCTGCTTTGACTGCTTCCGGTGGATTATCGGTACATGATGCCTTGGAATTGATTGTCAAGCGTGGGCTGTTTATGCAGGAGGCAGTTCCCACCGGGGGCGCTATGATGGCGGTGATGGGATTGGAAAACGAACAGATTGAAAAGGTCTGTGAACAGACAAAGGGAATTGTGTCAGTGGCAAATTACAATTGTCCAGGACAGACCGTAATCAGCGGGGAAAAACCTGCAGTAGAAACAGCGGCAAAAACCCTGAAAGATTTAGGAGCCAAACGCTGTATTCCTCTAAAGGTCAGCGGACCATTCCATTCAGCGATGCTCAAAGGAGCAGGAAAAAAACTGGCCGAGGAACTTATACATGTGAAAATCGGTGAGATTACGACTCCTTATATTTCAAATGTAACGGCAAATTATGTATTGGATGCAGAGGATGTGAAGGATTTGTTGGAGCGTCAGGTATCTTCCTCTGTGCGTTGGCAGCAGAGTGTGGAGTTGATGGCGGCAGAGGGTGTGGATACATTTATTGAGATCGGTCCTAAGAAAACCTTATCCGCTTTTCAGAAGAAGATTGCTCCTAAGTTGAATTCCTATCATGTGGAAACGGTGGAAGACATGGAAGCTTTGTTGGAGATTCTGAAGTAGCAATGTGGAGGAAACTATGAGATTAGAAGGAAAGACAGCGTTAGTCACAGGAGCATCCAGGGGGATTGGCAAAGCAATCGCCAAGGCTCTGGCAGCAGAAGGAGCTACTGTAATTATAAATTATAATGGTTCAAAAGAAGCGGCAGAGCAGGTCTGTTCTGAGATAGCAGCAGATGGAAAGAAATCTGTTGTCTATGGCTGTAATGTGGCCCAGCCAGAGGCTGTGGAAAAGATGATGAAAGAAATCATTACAGAACATGGGCATTTGGATATCTTGGTAAATAATGCCGGAATCACGAAGGATAATCTGATCCTGAAAATGAAGGAGGAGGATTTTGATGCCGTTTTGGATATTAATTTAAAAGGTGTGTTCCACACCTGCAAACATGCGGCACGTCAGATGTTGAAACAGAAATCTGGCTGTATTGTAAATATTTCTTCTATTTCCGGGGTTATGGGAAATGCAGGGCAGACCAATTATGCGGCTTCTAAAGCAGGTGTGATTGGATTTACGAAGTCTTTGGCGAGAGAGCTTGCCTCCAGGGAAATCCGGGTCAATGCTGTTGCGCCAGGATTTATTGAAACTGAAATGACAGGGAAGTTATCAGAAACTGCTGTGGAAGCAGGAAAGAAACAAATTCCATTCGGCAGATTTGGCAGAGCCGAGGAAGTTGCAAAGGCAGTCTGTTTCCTGTCTTCTGAGGATGCCTCCTATATTACCGGACAGGTGCTTCATGTAGACGGCGGCATGGGAATGTAGAGAAGGAGAATCGTATGAAAAGAGTTGTTGTGACCGGTATGGGTGCCATCACCCCCATCGGATTGAATACAGAGGAATTTTGGGAAAGCCTAAAAGCCGGCAAGACAGGGTTTGGTGAGATTATCCAGTTTGATACCACAGATTTTAAGGTAAAGGTGGCAGCAAGCGTCAAAGGCTTTGAGGGAAAAAATTATATGGACGTAAAATCTGCAAGGCGTATGGAGCTGTTCTGCCAGTATGCTGTTGCAGCAGCAAAGGAAGCGTTAGAGCAGTCTGGGATTGACATGGAGGCAGAAGATCCCTATCGGGTAGGCTGTGCCATTGGTTCTGGCGTAGGAAGCCTGCAGGCGATGGAGCGGGAGCATAAAAAGCTTTTAGAAAAAGGTCCAGGCAGGATTAATCCGCTGTTAGTGCCGTTGATGATTACCAATATGGCTGCTGGAAACGTTTCCATCCAGTTTGGTTTAAAAGGAAAAAGTTTAAATGTGGTAACAGCATGTGCAACAGGAACCCATTCTATCGGCGAGGCATTCCGAACCATCCAGGTAGGGGATGCTGATGTAATGGTGGCAGGCGGGACGGAAAGTTCTGTGACACCTATTGGAATTGGCGGATTTACAGCATTGACGGCACTGTCTTCTAACAATGATGTGACACGTTGTTCGATTCCTTTTGATAAAGACCGCAGCGGCTTTGTCATGGGGGAAGGGGCAGGAGTGGTTGTGTTAGAAGAATTGGAACATGCAAAAGAGCGGGGGGCAAACATCCTTGCTGAGATTGTAGGTTACGGTGCGACCAGCGATGCTTACCATATCACTTCCCCGGCAGAGGATGGCATGGGTGCGGCAATGGCGATGAAAAATGCAGTAAAAGATGCAGATGTTGCATTGGAAGATATAGAGTATATCAATGCCCATGGAACCAGCACCCATCATAACGATCTCTTTGAGACCAGGGCGATCAAACTTGCGTTTGGAGAACATGCATATGATTTGAAAATTAATTCCACAAAGTCTATGATTGGACATTTGCTGGGAGCTGCGGGAGCCGTAGAAGTGATTGCGTGTATTTTACAGATGAATCACAATTATATTCATGCAACAGTGGGGCTGCAGGAATCAGAAGAGGAATTAGATCTGGATTATATGAAAGGTCAGGGAATTGAGAAAGAGTTTACTTATGCTTTAACAAATTCACTTGGATTCGGCGGACATAATGCCAGCCTTCTGGTGAAGAAATTTAAGGAGTAGCGTTATGGAATTTGAAAATCTTGTGAAATTGATCCAGACAGTGTCAGATTCGAAACTGACACAGTTTTCCTATGAGGAAAATGGCGTATGCCTGTCGATGAAAAAAGAAAAGAGAGAGAAACTGGTTGCAGTAAATAGTTCTGCTGAGGGCGTTACAGTGGCTGTCCCCCAGGTGCCCGCACTGGAAATAAGCGGGGATTCTTTAGGCAGTGAGGAAGGACATGAAACAGCAACAGAGGGGAATGTCGTGAAGTCTCCCTTAGTGGGAACCTTTTATGTTTCTCCCTCTCCAGAAGAAGAGCCTTTTGTCAAAGTGGGGGATCTGGTCAGCAAAGGACAGGTTTTGGGAATTGTAGAAGCCATGAAGCTTATGAATGAGATTGAAAGCGAATACGATGGCATTGTAAAACAGATCTTGGTGTCCAATGAGCAGGTCATTGAATTTGGGCAGCCCTTGTTTGTTATTGAGTAGGAGGAAATATAATGTCTTTGATGGGAACAAAAGAAATTATGGAAATTATTCCTCACAGGCAGCCTTTTCTGCTGTTAGATACCATTGAGGAGTTGGAACCTGGAAAGCGGGCAGTGGGAAAGAAATGTGTGACTTACAATGAGCCTTTTTTTGCTGGGCATTTTCCAAAAGAGCCTGTGATGCCAGGAGTCCTTATTGTGGAGGCTTTGGCGCAGGCGGGAGCAGTGGCGATCTTAAGCAGTCCAGAATTTAAAGGAAAGACAGCATATTTTGGAGCGATCAACAATGCCAAATTTAAACAGAAGGTGGTGCCAGGGGACGTCTTGATGTTGGAACTTGAAATCATGAAACAAAAAGGACCCGTAGGTATTGGGAAGGCAAAAGCAACTGTAAATGGAAAAGTAGCTGTGACAGCGGAATTGACATTTGCTGTCAGTTAAAAGGAGCATGAAACATGTTTCAAAAAATATTGATTGCCAATCGAGGGGAAATTGCAGTCCGCATTATCCGTGCCTGCCGGGAAATGGGAATCCTGTCTGTTGCCGTTTATTCTGAAGCAGACCAGGAGGCGCTCCACACCCAGCTTGCAGATGAAGCCGTATGTATTGGAACATACGCTCCGGCAGACAGCTATCTGAATATGGAGCGTATTTTGAGTGCGGCGATCGCCACAAAAGCACAGGCGATTCATCCAGGGTTTGGTTTTTTGTCAGAAAATGAGCATTTTGCGGATATGTGTGTAAAATGCGGAATTGCTTTTATCGGACCATCTGGAGCATTGATTGGAAAGATGGGAAATAAATCCCAGGCCCGCGCTACAATGATTGAGGCGGGGATTCCAGTGGTTCCTGGAACGAAAGAACCTGTATATGAAGCAGAACGTGGTCGGGAGATTGCAGATGGGATGGGTTATCCAGTTATGATTAAGGCTTCCTCCGGCGGCGGGGGAAAAGGGATGCGGATTGCATCATGCCAGGAAGAATTTGAGAATCATTTCCGGCTGGCACAGCAGGAATCTGTCAATGCTTTTGGGGATGACACGATGTATATTGAAAAGTACATAGAGAAACCAAGACATATTGAAATACAGATTCTTGCGGATAAATTTGGAAATACGCTGTGGTTGGGAGAACGTGACTGTTCCATTCAAAGGCGGCATCAGAAAATGATGGAGGAATCCCCCTGTGCGGTCATTGACGACGGACTGCGCCAGCGTATGGGAGAGACAGCCGTTTTGGCAGCAAAAGCTGTAAATTATGAAAATGCCGGCACCATTGAGTTTTTACTCGATAAAGATAAAAATTTTTATTTTATGGAGATGAATACCAGGATTCAAGTGGAACATCCGGTAACAGAAATGGTTACTGGCATTGATTTGGTCAAAGAGCAGATTCGGATTGCAGCAGGTGAAAAGCTGAAAATCAGGCAGGAAGAGATCAAATTAAAAGGGCATGCCATTGAGTGCCGGATCAATGCAGAAAATCCAGAAAAAAACTTTATGCCTTGTCCTGGTACGATTGAAGAACTCCATTTTCCAGGAGGGAACGGCGTGCGGATTGAATCAGCGCTTTACAATGGCTATACCATTCCGGCTTACTATGATTCCATGGTTGCAAAAGTGATTGTGCATGGAGAAAATAGGGAAGACGCTATTCGTAAAATGCGCAGTGCATTAGGGGAAGTGGTAGTGGAGGGCATTATTACGAATCTGGATTTCCAATATGAGATTTTAAATCATCCAGCGTTTTTATCAGGTGACATCAATACCCATTTTATACCAGATTATTTTGAAAAATAAAATATCTCATAGTACGATCTAGCTCTGGGAGGACGCGCAGAGGCATAAGCAAGTGAAAGCCTACCCTAGATCCTGCGCCAAACCCAGGGGGAGCAAGGTTTGAAATTTGGACAGAAAGTAGGGAAATAAATGCTGAAATTTAAGAAAACCAGTTATATTCCGGTACAGGGAAAAGAACCTCAGGTTCCGGAAGGCTTATGGATAAAATGTGATGCCTGCGGCGAGCTGCTCTATAAGGAGGATGTAAAGCAGAATCACTATGTATGCTACAAATGCGGAAAGTATTTTCGCATTACAACAAGAAAACGTCTGAGAATGGTCGCAGATAAGGGAAGCTACGAAAAATGGGATGAAGGGTTGGAGAATCAAAATCCTCTGGACTATCCTGATTATCCTGAAAAAATTACAGCATTAAAAGAACGGTTTCGGATTGATGAGGCTGTTACCTGCGGAAAATGTACCATACATGGAGAAGAAGCTGTCGTCTGTGTCTGTGATGGAAGGTTTTTGATGGGAAGTATGGGATATGTGGTAGGGGAAAAAATTACAAGGGCAGTGGAACGTGCTACAGAGTTAAAACTTCCGGTCATTATATTTACCTGTTCCGGCGGCGCCAGGATGCAGGAAGGTATGGTTTCCTTGATGCAGATGGCAAAAACTTCTGCCGCATTGAAGCGTCATGCCAATGCAGGGCTTTTGTATGTTTCTGTTTTGACAGATCCAACTACTGGAGGCGTAACGGCGAGCTTTGCCATGCTGGGGGATATTATTTTAGCGGAGCCAGGAGCGCTGGTAGGCTTTGCCGGACCAAGGGTAATTGAACAGACCATCCGCCAGAAACTGCCGGAAGGCTTTCAGCGTGCCGAATTCCTTGTGGAACATGGATTGATTGATGGGATTGTAGAACGGGAAGAGTTAAAGGAGACTCTTGCAAAACTTATTGTGATGCACCGACAGGTGGAGCCCAAGGAGGCATTAATTCCCAATCGAAGGAAGGAAGAGGCTGCCGACGCTGTCAAGCGGAAAAAAGAAGTGGTGACGGCGTGGGAGAGGGTCCAGCGCGCAAGGGACCAGGAGCGTCCAAGCGCCCTGGATTATATTCAGGAGATTTTTACAGATTTTATGGAACTGCATGGAGACCGCCATCTGTCTGATGATGGTGCCGTTATAGGCGGAATTGCTTATTTTGACGGCTGCCCGGTAACGGTGGTCGGTCAGCAGAAGGGTAAGACTACCAAGGAAAATATTACCCGCAATTTTGGAATGCCTTCCCCAGAAGGGTATCGCAAAGCATTGCGCCTGATGGAACAGGCAGAAAAATTTCATCGTCCCATTATCTGTTTTGTAGATACTCCAGGCGCTTTTTGCGGCATGGAAGCAGAGGAGCGCGGACAAGGGGAGGCGATCGCTCGTAATTTGTTTGAAATGTCGGATTTGACAGTGCCTGTGTTAAGTATTGTAATAGGCGAAGGCGGCAGCGGCGGCGCGCTTGCCCTTGCAGTGGGAAATGAAGTGTGGATGATGGAGAATGCCACCTATACAATCTTATCTCCAGAAGGGTTTGCATCTATTTTATGGAAAGATTCCAGCAAGGCGCCTTTGGCGGCGGAACAGATGCACGTAACAGCTGCAGATTTGAAAAAACTTGGAATTATTGAGCGGATTATCTGGGAGCCAGAGCCAGCAAATCCCCAAAACGTAGGGGTGATCGCGGCACATATGGCAGAAGAGATCCGCAGGTTTATCCATCGTTACCTTCCTATGGATAAAGAAGCGCTGGCACAACTGCGATATGAGAGGTTTCGCAGAATGTAAAAGAATTTGTTAATCTTTTCACTAACTGCCTGTCTGCACCCAAAGGGAACGATGTGCTGAAACATGCACAGAATGGAGGAAATATGGGAAAAGCGTTGATAATTGGTGATTTGAAAGCACGGGTCCCTGTGATACAGGGAGGTATGGGCGTTGGAGTGAGTCTTTCAAATTTAGCAGGAAATGTGGCAAAATGCGGTGGAGTCGGAATTATTTCCACAGCCCAGATAGGTTATCAGGAGCCAGAGTTTGAGAAAAACCCCATTGAAACAAATTTGAAAGCCATAGCAAAGCATATTAAAAAGGCAAAAGAAATTGCCCAGGGAGGCATTGTAGGCGTTAATATTATGGTGGCAACCAGGCGATATGAGGATTATGTAAAGGCAGCAGTAAAAGCTGGCGCTGATCTGATTATATCAGGGGCTGGGCTTCCAGCAAAACTGCCGGCATTCGTGGAAAAGTCAAAAACCAAAATAGCTCCTGTGGTATCTTCCATAAAGTCTGCATCTGTAATCTGTAAACTCTGGGACAGAAAATATAACCGCTGCCCAGATTTGGTGGTTATAGAGGGACCCAAAGCTGGAGGCCATCTAGGGTTTACGAAAGAAGAGCTGGAGCAGACTACAGATTTGGATTATGAAAAAGAAATGCAGGGGATTATGGAAGTGATACAGGAATATGGTGAAAAATATAAATACCATATTCCAGTGGTGGTTGCCGGAGGTATATACGACAATAAAGATATGGAACATGCCCTAAAATTTGGCGCAGACGGCGTACAGGTGGCAACTCGATTTGTGACGACTTATGAGTGTGACGCCAGTGATGCTTATAAACAAGCATATATCCAGGCAGAAAAAGAAGATATTATACTTGTAAAGAGCCCTGTAGGTATGCCAGGGCGTGCCATAAGGAATGCTTTTATTCGACAGAAAGAGACAGAGAATAAGGAACGGCTTTTACAAGAAAAAGGGGGAGCGGCACAACAGGAGCAGAAGGCGGCATGGAATTGCTATCAGTGCTTGGAAAAATGTAATCCGGCAAAGATTCCGTATTGTATTACAAGTGCTTTGGTCAATGCAGTAAAAGGAAATTTGGATCAGGGATTAATTTTCTGTGGAAGTAATGCTTATCGTGCCAAGAAGCTGGAACATGTAGCAGAAATTATGGAAGAATTTGAGAGGAGTGCGGCAGCATATCAATGATATGCTGCTGTTTTTTTGTCATATAGGAAATTCCTTCGAATTTCCTATATGACAAAAGCCCTCCGGGTAGGGTGCGCACGCGCACAAGAGGAAAGAGTCACTTCGTGACTGTGCGGGGCGCGGAACAAAAGATGCGTTTGTAAAAGAAATTGGTCACGGGGGTGCATGAAACGCACTTTTGTTCTATTGGGATTCTTTTTATGGGAAAATAGCACTAAAAAGTGGAATATGAACTTATCTTTTCGACAATAATTGTAAATCTTGCGTGAAAAGTCCTTTCCAAATCCTATCTGAATTGCTATAATGTGAATTAGGAAACAGAGAATAGCAGACATCAGGAGGAGCATATGAATTTTCAAATCTGTACCGGGATCCAGGAAAAGGCAGGCGTATCAATGCAGGAAGACATCATAGTATTTTCCACTCAGGCAGCAGAACATGCCGATTGTCAGTTGTTGTTGTATCCCAAAAACAAGAGATCAGTTGAGAAAATTCCTATGAAAGCGGATAAAAGTCGGAAAACTTTATATACTGTAGGTATTCGGAGGCTGGATTGGGAGAATTATGATTATAATTTTGAGATAAATGGGCAGGAAGAGATAGATCGGTATGCCCGCAGAATAACAGGTCGGGAAGTTTGGGAAGATGAGAGGCGCAAGCCGGTAATCCGCCAGGCAGAGCCGTTTGTGCCAAAGAAAGAGCAACAGAATGACCAGAAGCAGCCAGAAGAACAGAACCTTGCGGTTTGTAAACAGTCAAAAAAAACAGAAATCGATAAAATTAAAATTAAAAGCTCTTTTTATTTCTCGAAATTTAATTGGGGGAAGGATGAATTTCCTAAAATAAAAAAAGAAGATATGGTAATCTATAAACTGCATGTCCGGGGGTTTTCGATGGGGATGCGGGAGATTGAAAGGAAACGTGGGATCGTAGAAGATGTTGAAAGAAAACTTAAGGAATTAAAAGAATTGGGGATTACTACCATATTATTTATGCCCTTGTATGAATTTGAGGAATTTCTTGCGTTGGATGAGAGTAAAATACAAGAGAACCCTCAAAATCAGATTAATTGCTGGGGATATACAGAGGGAAATTATTTTGCACCCAAGGCGTCTTTTTTAAGAGAGAATAATCCAGATGAATTGAAGCATTTGATTTTAAAAATGCATGAGAAACAAATGGAATGTATTTTGGAGTTTTATTTTCCAAAGAAAATAAATCCACATTTAATGATTGAGATTCTGCATTATTGGCATCAGGAATATCATGTAGATGGATTTCGCATTCTTGGAAACCCTGCAGGCGCGCAGCTTGTGGCTATGGACCATATGTTAGGTTCCTGTAAATTATTTTTTGATGGATTTTCTGAGGAATTGGCACAAGATCCAGAACGGTTTGGACCAGAATTATTTTCTTACAATGAACAATTTCTCTATCAGGTTCGAAAAATTTTAAACCACCAGGGGGGCAGCATCTATGAATTTGCCTGTCAAATGCGCAGACAGCAGACGCATCAGGGATTTGTAAATTATATTGCGGAAAATAATGGATTTACCCTCTGGGATGTCTTTTCTTATGAACATAAGCATAATGAATTAAATGGGGAGAACAATCAGGATGGGAACGACTGGAATTACAGCACGAATTGCGGGCAAGAGGGAGTCAGCCGCAAACGTCCCGTTTTAGAACTGAGGAAGCGCCAGGTGAGGAACGCCTTGACAGTCCTCTTTTTTGCCCAGGGTGTTCCAATGCTATGGATGGGGGATGAATGTGGAAATTCCCAAAATGGCAATAACAATGCTTATTGCCAAGACAATCAGATTGGATGGAAAGATTGGAAAAACAGTGGAATCAGCAGGCAGTTGGTACAGTTTGTCCGCCAGCTTGCAAGACTTAGAAAACAATATCCTATGCTGCGCAGCCCGAATCCCTACTGTTTGATGGATTATGAAAATACAGGATGCCCAGACTTATCTTATCACAGTGACAGCGGCTGGAAAATAGATTTTGGAATGAATCGCAGTTTTATCGGAATGTATTATAGCGGAAGTTATGTAAAATTAAAAGAAAATATATATCTTGCATTTAATTTTCAGTATACAGCTCAAAATTTTGCATTGCCGGGAGGTATGGAGTGGGAGCTTTTGCTGGATACTGCAAGGAAAACGACAGTGCTTGAGCAGCCAGAACAATTAGGGGAGATTCGTGAATTTCAAGTGGCGGAACAGGCAATTTGCCTACTGGTCGGAACTCCCGCTGCGGAAGGAAAGAAAAAGTCAAAGGGAAAAAGGAGGAAAGGATGTCAGAAAAAACCTTTGGAATCAACGGTTTTACCTTAAAATGCATCGCTATGGTTTGTATGTTTGTCGACCATTTGGGCGCAGTGCTGTTTCCACAGTATCTTGTATTGCGGATGATTGGAAGGATTGCCTTTCCGATTTACTGTTTTTTGCTGGTGGAAGGAGCAATGCATACTCGGAATATACGTAAATATGAGCTGCGGCTTTTGGCATTTGCCCTGATTTCGGAGCTGCCTTTTGACCTTGCGTTTTTTGGAACGATTTCCCTAGGACACCAGAACGTATTTTTTACCCTGTTTCTTGGGATTGTGGTGGTTGATCTGGCAAAACAGAACAAAAATAAATTAATTGGAATCTTATTTTTTATTTTGATGGTGATATTTGCAGAATTTCTGAATACAGACTATGGTGGCGCCGGCATTGTTTTTATTTATTGTTTTTATCTTTTGTACGAGAAAAAAATAATCAAACAGGGGATGTTTGTGCTGGAGAATTTTCTGCTCTATGGGATGGGCGTCCAGATATATGCATCCCTTGCAGCGCTGCCTATGCTGTTGTACAATGGGAAAAAGGGACCTTCTATGAAGTATTTTTTCTATGTCTTTTATCCGCTGCATTTATTCGTCCTATATTTCATCATCAAGATAAGGTATTGAATTTTCAGTAGATCGGGAGGTGCGAGATGAAAGCTTGGTGTCATTTTAAAACCATAACCCATCATAAAATGCTGGTAATGAAAGGGTGTTTTAAGGTAGGGCTGTACAAACAAGGGCTTCTGCATGATCTGTCAAAATATACGCCTACAGAATTTTTGGTTGGATGCAAATATTTCCAGGGGAATTTAAGCCCCAATAATATAGAACGCAAGAAGAAGGGATTTTCCTCTGCATGGCTGCACCATAAGGGAAGGAATAAGCATCATATGGAATATTGGCTGGATTATGGAGTAGGCGATATAAAAGGGATCACTGGAATGAAAATGCCGTTGAACTATGTAGTGGAAATGTTTATTGACCGAATGTCAGCGGCAAAAAATTATCTCAAGGAAGCATATACGGACAGCAGCCCATTGGAATATTATGAAAATGGTAAGGATTACCATATCCTCCATGAAGATACCAGGGCGCTGTTAGAGTATCTTCTTTTTATGTTGGCAGAACAAGGGGAAGAAGATGTTTTTCACTATATCAAATATATATTGTTAAAACAGAAGGATTACGGGGCGTCCTGTAAAATGCTTTATTCCCGCAAGCAATGTACCCAAAGGGCACTTAGGAAAATAGCCATGTTTCCATGGATATTTGACGGTGCTATGCGCCAGTGGCGCATGTGAAACATGGACCGAAACGGAGTGCAGACAGCCGCGAGGGTAAGTACCCTTTGGGTGCAGATATCCCGCCCCTTGGGGCGGACTTGCAAAAAACAAGCTAAGACATGCCCCGCGAGATCTAGATACCTTTGCCGCTTGTTATGATATCCTTCTATGGTAAATACCGTCAGACAAATTGATTTTGTTTGGAATCATAAAAGTAATTGATCTTTGCCAGTTGTTCTGCCAATTCCTCCTGAGGTATATCCGCACGTCTGCACAACTCTTCGAAAGAAGAATCGTGGTCTCTAAGATATGTGTTGACAACACTCAGCAGCATCACAGGATCTTTGGGGAAGTTCATCATAATACCTCCAATATTTGAATGAAAACCTGTTCCCTGGATTATTGTATGGGATTTAGGTTAGTTTTACTGATACGAAGAACAGTATAGTCTGTTTTTTATGGAAAAACAAGAAATTTTTTGAGATTCCAATGTAATGTTTTCGATTTAATTCTATATGGAAAGGCACTTCAAAGCTTGATTTTTCATAGAATGTAATAAATCAGCTAAGAGGTGCTTTTTTGAAAACTTTTTTAATGCCGCTGAATGCAGAGGAAGAAAAATATTATCTGGAGAAAATGAGAGAGGGCGACCTTGAAGCTAGACATACTTTGATTGAAAGAAATCTAAGACTGGTAGCACATATTTCTAGGAAATATCAAAATGGGGAAGAGGATATGGAGGATCTGATTTCCATTGGGACGATCGGGTTGATCAAGGCAATTTCTACGTTCAATTATGAGAGGGGGAACCGGCTTGCCACCTATGCGGCAAGGTGCATTGACAATGAGCTGCTGATGTATTTTCGGGGAAAAAAGAAGATTTCTAGGGAAGTATCACTGTATGAGCCGATTGGAACTGATAAGGAGGGAAACCAAATCAGCCTGATGGATGTGGTGGAAAGCACAGACCGAGATATTTTTGAGATTATAGAACTAAAAGGCAATACCAGAAAGGTTTATGAAATGATTCCCAAAGTGTTGAATGACAGGGAAAAGGAAATCATTGAATGGCGTTATGGATTGCATAACCAGAAACCAGTGACCCAGCGGGAGATTGCAGATAAATTGGGGATTTCCCGGTCCTATGTGAGCAGGATTGAAAAGAGGGCATTGGAGAAATTAAAGAATTGTTTTGAGACAGCATAAGAAAAAATCTGCCGGCGGTTTGAATATTCAGACCGCCCAAGGAAAAAATGCTTTTCAAATAGACGGAAACATGGTAAAATAAAACTATCTTTTTTCTAGGGCATATCTGCCCATAAATCCCAGACCAGCACAAAGGGAGGTATCTTTGTATAGTATTGTGTCAACTGCAATCGTCTGCGGCATCCAAAGTGTAGTGATTCAAGTGGAGGCAGATGTTTGCGACGGAATGCCTGCATTTGAAATGGTAGGCGTATTGTCTTCTGAGATCAAAGAGGCGAAAGAACGGATCCGTGCCGCAATCCGCAATAGCGGGATTCGTCTGGCACCAAAAAAAATTACGATCAATCTCTATCCAGCAGATCTTCGGAAGAATGGAACCGTATTTGACTTGCCCATTGCCCTTGCCATTTTATCTGGTTATGGAAGAATTCCCCAAAAGTATCTGGATGGAATCCTCTTTGCAGGAGAAATCAGTTTAAATGGTGAGATCCGTCCTACTTCTGGGATTTTGCCTATGGTACTTGCTGCAAGGGAAGCCGGCAAACATGTCGTGTGTGTTCCCCAGGAGAATGTGAGGGAGGCAAGGGTTGTAAGGGAAATGACCATTCTTCCTGGTAAAAATTTAATGCAAGTAATTGATTTAATCCAAAAGTTTTCGCAACATCCATGGGAGGATTTGCCCAATAATCGTGATAATATAGAAAGAACAAGAATAAAATATCAAAATGAAGATTGTGATTTCGCTGGGCTGCATGGGCAGAAAGTATTAAAACGAGCCTGTGAAATTGCGGCGAGCGGAAGACATAATATGCTGTTGCTTGGTTCCCCAGGATCAGGGAAAACGATGGCGGCACGCGCTGTTTCCACTATTTTGCCGCCGTTAGCAGAAGAGGAAGCGCTGGAACTGGCAAAAGTGTATAGTGTTGCAGGATTGTTTGGACAGAGAGAAAAAAATTTTATAGAACGACCATATCGAAGCCCCCACCATACCATCAGCGTGGCAGGGCTTGCCGGAGGCGGCGCCGTGCCAAAACCAGGGGAAATCAGCCTGGCGCACAAAGGCGTGCTTTTTTTGGACGAGCTGACAGAATTTCAAAAGCCTGTGTTGGAAGTGCTCAGGCAGCCTTTGGAAGAGCGGGGAATCCATCTGGTGCGAAAGAGCGGCTCCTTTTTCTTTCCAGCGGATATTATGCTGATTGCCGCCATGAATCCATGTAATTGTGGGTATTTTCCAGATCGGAACCGTTGTACTTGTACCAGGGCAGTGATTGGGCGCCATCTGAATAAAATCAGCCGTCCCCTTTTAGATCGGATGGATCTCTGTGTAGAGGTGCAGCGCCCGGCACTTTCTGCACTGACTGCAAAAGAACCAGAAGAAACATCCTCAGAAATCCGTGACCGGGTAGGGCGGACCCAGTTTATTCAGCAGAAGCGGTTTCATGGAACGGGAATATTGTATAACAGCCAGATTCCTATATCTATGATGGGACAGTGGTGCGGCATGGAACCAGAGGCAGAAAAGCTGCTGAAGGAGTCTTTTGAGCAATTAGAATTGACAGCAAGGGGATATTTTCGGATTCTGCGGGTAGCGCGTACCATTGCCGATATGGAGGGAGCAGAGAAGATATGCCGCTGCCATATTCGTGAAAGCCTTTTATACCGCTGCATTGACAGAAAGATGTGGGAGTGGGAATGAAAGAAATTTATAATGCTTATAATAAATATGAATATTGGCTTTCTTGCCTTTCTTTTCTTCCTGGGAGGAAAAAAATCTATCTGGTAAACGTGTTAGGGGATGCAAAAGCGCTGTACCATATCAGCCAAAAAGATCTGGAACATCTGTCTTTTCTTACTGTGCCAGAAAAAGAAAAGATAAAAATGGCACAGGAAAAGACAGAATTAAAATTGGAACAGGAGATAGAATACTGTGTGGACAATCAAATTTGGCTTGCCGTATGGCAGCAGGAAATGTATCCTAGGAAGTTGGAGGATATCTATAATCCGCCTTATGGATTGTTCTATCGTGGAAATTTTCCTGACAGCGGACAGACAATCATCAGTGTGGTGGGAGCCAGGAATTGTTCCGTTTATGGAAAAATCACAGCAGAACAGATCGGACGCGGGCTTGCCGCGGCAGGAATCGGGGTTGTAAGCGGCATGGCGGCAGGGATTGACGGTGCCGCACAAGGGGGAGCCATACAGGGAGGAGGTTATACCTGCGGGGTATTAGGCTGTGGTGTAAATGTCTGCTATCCTCCTTCCAATCGGGAGTTGTATGGCAGGCTTATCGAGAAAGGATGTGTCCTTACAGAGTATCCGCCCAATGCAAAGCCGCTTGCCGTCAACTTTCCTCAAAGAAATCGAATTATCAGCGGGTTGTCGGATGGAGTGCTGGTGGTGGAGGCAAAGGAACAGAGTGGTTCCTTGATTACCGCAGATTTTGCGTTGGAACAGGGAAGGGAAATTTATGCAGTTCCAGGAAGGGTTTCTGACATCTTAAGCCAAGGCACGAATCGTTTGATCAGGCAAGGCGCAGGAATTTTTCTGAATATGGAAGATTTTCTGAAAGAAATGCATATTTTTACAAAATCAGGAGGGAGTCCTGGGAAAAAACAAAAAATTACTCTTGAAAATTTAGAATGGTTGGTGTATAGTTG
>CATOOV010000031.1 GCA_951801955.1 uncultured Lachnospiraceae bacterium | reverse complement strand
TGCTGTTTAAATTCCGGAGTGTAAGATTTTTGATTTTTCGCCATGCCCTTCATCTCCTTTGCCCTTTCATTTGATAGTATAGGTTGTTCAACTTTTTCTGTCCACATTTATATACTAACACCAATATATGCAGCGAACTACTACACGTCAAACCGCCTAAATATAGGCGTGGCAGGAGAAAATTTATGCTCCTGCTGATACATACCTATTTTTATCCTTACCTGGTTTAACCCATTTATTATATTCCTATATTCATTTTTTGCAAGACATATTTTTATATCTACGCTTTTGATACACAGGGATTCGCAAAGGTAAATTATAGCCAGCAGGAATTTGATGCCCACACGCAAGAGGAAAAAGATGATATCGAATCTGAATGTGCATATTACTGTTGGATAACTTCTGTATCAGTCCCGGTTTAGTATGAATCGTTTTGCGGATATGATGACATTGTAGTGAATTAATTCTAAATTAAAATTTGGGAAACTCTAAAATCATGTAATATAAATACAACTTGATATGTTGGCAAATGAAAAACCGCTCTGGAAAACAACCAGAGCGGTTTTTCATAAAGGTACCCAAAGGGTAATACTATCACTGGCAATCATTATAACATCTTTTTCAATATCTTGCAAGTAAAATTTCTCAATTTCGACAAATTTTGACCATCCCCCATCTGATATAACAGGAAATAATCGTTCTTGCTGATAATGGATAAATACCGTATAATAAAACCTGCAATAATTTGAAATATACAAAGTGGAGGTATCAATATGTACGAATACAAAGTTTTAGTTTTAAGCGTAAGACAAAGTGAAGACAAACTCAACCAGGCTGCAAAAGAAGGTTGGCGCCTTGTCACAATGGTGCCGAATCACGCAAAGGGAATGGGTGTTATTGCAACCTTAGAAAGAAAAATCGAAGATTGAAGACTCGCCCGTGCGTTTTAATACAGGATTCGAACCAGCTTCAAGGACAGATATTGTCTTTTGATAAGTAACACCCTATTCCCTGTTTTTCAGCACCTCTGCTGGAGGTATCCTGTTTACCTTCCTCATCAAAAGCGGAGTACTGATTAGATATAATATAAGGATGGATACAAACAGCCCTGCGTACATCCGCCAGTCAAAGGTCAGATTTAACCCAACCGCTACATTGGACACCATATAAGGATATGCTGCGTCCATAAGCGCCTTTGACACAGGAATCCCAACCGCGGCACTGACAGCCACAATAACCAGGTTTCCATCCAGATAGAGTTTCCTGATTTCTTTTTTGCGATATCCAAAAATTTTCATCATGGAAATAGACGCAGCGCAACGGTCAACCATCACCTTCAGCATCAGGTACATGACAACCACGAAAATCAAGGCAGAAACAATGACCATCATTATAATCAAAGACCACATCTTCTCCACAAAGACAGCAGCACTCTTTTCCACTGCTGCTTTTGAAGATGTGGCATATAATCTGCCAGAATCAATCTCTAGTGCATGATCGGCAAATACCATGTTATAGTAATCCTCTTTTTCACCCAGCAGCTCCCTCATGCTGCCGATCTCCATAAAGGCGAACATTCCAGCAAAATAAGGCACAATCCCGTCTACCGTAAAGGCATAACTTTTGTCATTTTCCTCATCATTTAATACAAGGGCATCCCCTGTCTCCAGTCCATACTTACTCGCCATAGCGGAAGAGATCAGCACATGGCTTTGCCCCCGCTCCACCGAAGCATCAAAGTATGGATTATCTGGATGGATTCCAAGCAGCGTCACATCAAGGTTATATCCAAGCACTTCTTTTTTCAGCATTATGCCGCAGGCTTCTTCCCCACCTTCCGGCACTGTTTCCTGTGGATATTTATAAGTATACATATATTCATATCTGGTATCTGCCACACTGTCCGTCCGTATGTGTTCACAAAGCACATAGCAGTTCAGACCGATCATGCAGACCAGCAAGGCAAGGAACATTCCGAAAAATACAGTGGCGGCAGTACGCTTTTCCCTGAAAAAATGACGAATCTGGAACGTGCGGACAAATCCTATATTCGGAATATTTACCTTCCTTGTCCTTACATTTTTCTGCCCCCTGCGGATCAGGGCAAGGACAGGCTTTTTCAGTTTCCCATGAATGACCAAAAGATTTGTAAAAGCCGCAGCAGCCGGGGGCATCACAATGCCGTAGACAAATAGATATAGTTTGTATGCCACTGGAAAATCTGGTATAGAAAAATAATGGTAAACATCCTGCATCTGCATTTTTACGCCAAAGCTGCTGTAGCCAAGGAGTGTGCCGATGGTTCCCGCTACCAGGGTAAGCATGACAGGCAAAAACATATAATGAAGTAATAATTCTGTTCTTTTCACCCCAAGGGCATATAACGTTCCAATAACTTCGGACTCCCTTTCAATCGTATGTACCACAAAAACAGAAATTACATAGGAAATCAAAATAATAAGCAATACACCCGCAAAAAGCCCTGTCGCTTTATTGATGACAACATCATCTGCCGCACCGCCAATACGGATATTGTTGTTTGCAGTAAGAAACTGCGTCAGCTTGGAAAGACTGGTATCAAAATTATCGTCCAGCCTGCCGCCTGTCCGTTCCCAGTACTCCTGAAAATATTCGTTATCGAGATCATTTGCGGATAAGGCAAAATCCTGCAGCAGTTCTTTCAGTTCCTTGTCTGTCAGCTTATTGTTCAGAAGAAATGCATAGACATATTCTTCCGACTTCATGCTGCATCCTTCCTCTTTCAGTAATTCATAATCTGGGCTGTTTACAAACGCGGTTCCAAACTGGCTGCTGTCCACAGCACTGTCCGATAGATTCTGGTAAGGCGTGTCATAATCCGGCGAGGTTCCAATTCCGCACACAGTAAAGAAATGACCGCCAATCCATATCTCATCCCCTGTAAAAATGCCATGTTCCTCGCAATAGCGTTTTTCCAAAAAAATTTCTCCATTTCTTTCAGGCAGCCTCCCTGCATCTGCCCGTGCCCTGTCGATTTTCTGCCTTATGGCAGACACACGCAGCACAGAACCATCCTCTGCCTCATAGTCCATATAAAAATGTTCCTCTACAATAATCCCAGTTTCCTCCAGTTTCTGCCTCTCCATGCCGATCATTGGCACAAACAAGCTGAATTGCCCGTCTTCGACAGACTGTGCCTTTGCCGCGTCAGCGCTTCCCATTATAATGGTATCTGCAGCGGCAACCAAGCTGATTACAATATACATCCCCAATACGACCATAACCCCCAATGCCAGATAGCGTGGCAGATTGTCCTTAAAATCTCTTAGAATCCGTTTCCCCAATATCTTCTGCATATTATAAATCCTCCAGTTGTGCCGCAGGTACCTTCTGTTCATTGCGGTAATTTTTTTGAATCTTCCCATCCTTTATGAAAACCACTTGGTCTACCATGTTTTTGATAGAATTATTATGGGTAACGATGAGTATGGTCGTACCATATTTTTTGTTTACCTTCTCAAGAAGAACCAGAATATCCTGGGAAGTTTCAGAATCCAGTGCGCCAGTCGGCTCATCACAGAGAAGCAGCCTAGGATTTTTTATGAGAGCCCTTGCAATGGCGCACCGCTGCTGCTGACCGCCGGAAAGCTGGGAAGGATATTTGTTTTGATGCTCTGTAAGCCCCAACGTTTCCAGAAGCTCTAAAAGGTCCAGCGGATGTTCAGAAAGATATTCGCACACCTGGATGTTTTCCTTTACGGTAAGGTTCGGCACAAGGTGATAAAACTGGAAAATAAATCCTAAATTTTTCCGTCTGTAATCAGACAGCCCATCCTGCCCCAGACCGCAGATTTCTTTCCCATCCACCCTGATGGAACCGGAATCCATCTGGTCAAGTCCGCCGATACCGTTTAGGAGCGTAGATTTTCCGCTGCCGCTGGTTCCTTGTATCACACACAGATTACCCTTTTCCACTGACAGGTCGATGCCTTTCAGTACCTCTATGAAGCTGCCGCCCTCGCCGTAGCTTTTCTTTAATTTGCTGACTTCCAAGTACATACTTTTTCCTCCAAATATTCTAATTTTTTATCTATCTAAGGCATAACACTGTTATGTTGTATGCCTTATGACAGGCTATACAGCTTTGCCTGCCATATAGCCTGAGTTATTTGCGGGCAAACGCCCCCACCCATCCCGCCACCAGATAAGCAACAATTTGTTCGATATTCTTAAGCGCCTTCTCTTCGTCTTTCTCATGCGTCAGAAGATGGACAAACGCATCGATCTGCATATGGGATGCCCAGTGTATAATATATCTGTCTGGCTTTGGCTGTCCCAACTTTGCAGAAATCTGTTCTGTCAGCTTATCATAATGCTGCTCCAAAACATCTACAAAGCGATCCACGATAGTTTCATACACGCTTCCCTGACTTTTGGCCAGCAAAATCAGAACGATATCATAATGTTGATACAGATAATGCAGAATTTCTTTTGAAGCGCGGATGTCCTCTGACGCATCGCCGTTCAATGCCATCTTTGCCTCTGTGTCAAGCTCCTTGGAAAAGTGGGACTGAATCAGTTCCATCAGCCCCCCAAGCGTTTCTCCCACAACTGCGGAAAGCAGATCCTCCTTGTTTTGAAAGAAGAAATACAGGGCGCCCGTCGTCACGCCCGCCTTTTTGCAAATACTTCGCAGGGAGGCTTTCATATAGCCTTTTTCCAGAAATTCCTGCCTGGCGCATTCCACCAGTTTTTCCCTCGTGGCACTCTCATCAGGCATAATGTCCCCCTCCTTTCTTTGACACAGCACAACATAACGCCGTTATCCCCTTTTAAAAATAACATGGCGGTGGATATATTGTCAATCGTTTTAGAGGGATTTTTTATTCCTATTACCCCAGTCAAAAGGATGTAAGGCATTCCTATGGCATTTTCCCATGATATTATATTACATCATTTTTACTGGAACCTAATTAAAATGCGCTTCTCCCTGATAGGAGATATATTTTTCTTCCACCGCAGGCACATAGTACAGTCCATACGTTTTCATTCCGTTTTCCTGCTCTTCTTGCGGCACTTCCACATAAAATGTATAATATGGCATAAAATATTCTTCCCTCAGCTCTGTCCAATACTCAAGTTCTACTTTTTTCACATATTCTTTCTTTGCCACCTTATAAGGTACAGTGGTAATGCATTCTCCATTCAATAAAAGCTCGGTTGCTTCTTTTGCTGTGAGAATGGGATAATCTCCAACTTTTTGTGATAAATCGGGCTGGGAAATCCTTATCATCTGAAGTTTATTTTTATCGCCGTAAAATTCCACATGGTTAAAATTATAATTGATGATTTGCTCTTCCAAATCCCCCTTTCCCTCATAGAAGTACAGATCGTACAATTGTTTCAGATTATAACCATAGTCCCCGCCATCAATATTTTCTTTGGGTTCCTCCATTCCAAGCAATGCCTGATATTTCTTTTTCAAATATTTTGCCACCTGTTCAAGTTCTTCATAAGAGGAATGGTAGGCAAAATGATATTGATCAGGGATGGTAACTGCAGGATCAAACTCAATCGTAGTTTCCAAGTCATGTCCCACTTCAATGGATATTCCATCTTCCTCTCCCCCAAGGTATGCATTCAGGTAATAGCCGCCTTTTTTCTCTTCGACCTCAAAGTTGTCCCCATCCAATCCCAGTTTATATGCAACATCTCTCACGACAGATTCCATCTGGTTGAAATCGCCGCCGTATGCTTCCGCATGTTTTTTATAAGTATCAAAAAACACGTTCTTATATACTGGCAATGTGGTAATTTCAGCCTCTTTACCCCATGGGTTCCCGCTTACCAACTCGGAACTGTCAAAAGCCTCAACCCCTGCAAATCCCCCGCCCCTGTCTCCTCCTGTCCATTCACAGTTAACGGGAAGCAGGGGAAGTTCTTTTTCATTTTCTAAAAATAAATTCCATGAAATCATGTGGAGCCCTGTATAAAACACCAAAACCATACATGCCGCTGCTGCCATCCACTGCAACCTTATCTTCTTTTGTCTCCTCCTGCTGCGCACTTTTTCCGTTTCTTCCAACAACTCATCTGGCAGCAAATTCAATGCATCGCTGACCTGTTCTCCATTCATACTTCAAATCCCTCCTGTTCCAAAAAAATTTTCAATCCTTTCCGTGTCCGGTACAACATGCTTTTTACTTTTGATTCAGTCATCTTATAATATGCGGCAACTTCCCGGATGGAATCCATATAATAATACCTGCCTATAAACATGTTGCGTGCTTCTGGAGGCAGTTGAGCAAGATAAGTCCCTATCGCCTCTGCCAGAAGACAGAGATCTATACTTTGGACTGTTTCGTCTTTCCCAGAAACACAATCTTCTAGTTCAGACAAAGACAAGGCATATTCACATGCCTGCCGTTTCACCCTATGCCTCCTTCGAAAAATATCGATTGCCGACTGCCTGGTAATCTTGCCCAAGTAAATTGCCAGAATATTTGGTTTATGGGGCGGTATGGAATTCCATGCTTTCCAGTAGGTATCATTGACGCTCTCTTCACTGTCTCCATAATCAGCAAGAATATTATAGGCAATTTTTGAAAGATAACGCTTGTACTTTTTTTCTGTCTGACGGATCGCATTTTCATCCCTTTGAAAATACAATGCGACAATCTGTGCATCCTGCATATGTCCCCCTCCTTCCTTTTCGAATGCCTTCACTATATATCCCGTTAAAAAATTGATTCAGTTGCAAAAAAGTTGGGTGCAAAATAAAAAAATGAATTTTCTGCTGCTGGTATTCCAAGGGAAAACCTTCTCTGCTTTCTCATGTGACCGGCATAGTCAAACAGCTCAAGCAGCGCTATACCTATAATGGCAGGCAGTATGACCTTTCTGGACCGAGCAAATTTGTTTGCTTTTCAGGAGCCAGGAATACGTTTGGATCCTTGAACGTGACAACAAAAGGCAGGATATGCGTTAATTTTGTTTCAACACATCTTCTGGAAAAGTTTACTTAATAATAACTTTGCCTTCTATACACAGCTTGCGATATAGCCGCATATTACCTTTACACAATTTTCAATGCCAATAGAGCTGTCTATGAGAAAATCATAATTTTGTCGTTCGCCCCAGAGTTTTCCCGAAATGTTCTTGTAATACGCCGCTCTCACCTCATCAGGACGATGGATATTTCTTTTAGCCTCTCCCATACTATCCCCATAAACCTCCATAACACGCTCGGTTTGGTATGTCTCTGGATCATAAATTCGGAAATAAATTTACGGTCAAGCCCGCTTTCCTGTGCGGCAAATACCATCATTTCTTTGTAATAAAAAGGAATGCCTAACTCTCGTGCAACTAACTTCCCAATCTGTTTGCCCGATGAGCCATGTTCTCTGGCAATTGTGATAATAATACCCTGTCTTGAAGGCATTAAAACTGTCTCCCTCTTTTTTTCATCGTAATCCATATCTAATGATTTAAAAAATGATACCGTCAATGATGCTGCTACAATCATTGCGATAAAATCTGCAATAGGCGCAGCAAATAATATCCCCTCAATTCCCAGGAACATTGGCAAAACAAGGATTAATGGTATAAAGCAGACAATACTACGAAGAACATAAAAAAACGAGCACAGAATCGTCGTGATTCTACGCTCGCTTTGCTGCTCGACTTAAATAATTTATTATAAAAAAATCTTTAATGTCAAGGCAAAAATTAAGGAAATACAAATAACAAAGGCCACTATGTTATATTACATTCCATCTAAAAACCAAAATCAATCTCAATTCCTTTAAGATCTTCAACCACAAGATGATTCTCTTTCAGGATTTTGCTGACATTTTTCTGTGCAATTTCCATATGGCTTACACTGTTTTGTTTCACAGAGGATTCCATATCCAGCTTACTTTTTTCCATCTCTCCCTCAATGATTTCTTCTTGGTCTTTTTTATCCTCTTTTGCCTTATCAATGCGTTCCTGCTGTTCTTCCTTCTTCTCCTGTGCCTGCTGTACCTTTTCCTGATCCTCCTCGGTCTTCTCGTCCACGTTGTCTTTGCCTTCCTGGATCAACAGATTCAGAATCTCTTTCTTGGACGCCTCTTTAAGTTCATCCGCCGCATCATTGGCGTTCACCATGTCTTTGTTTTTTAACTTATCAAATTTATCGCTAGAGATCGATCCTCTTACTAATGATTCATTCCACTCTAATTTCCGAATGCTTTTCTTCTCATTCGCGGCGTCTTTATTTAATTTCAGTGCTTCAACCTGGTACTCGCTTCTTGTTTCAAACTGGAGTTCTTTGATTCGGTCAATCTCCTCATCGGAAAATTCTCCATCCAGAACACCATTTAAGTAATCTTGGTATTTTTCCAGCAGTTCTAAATCTTTTTGTTCCTGTGACTCTGGGTCAATTTCATATTCCTGCTGAAGCCTTCCCTTCGCCTCATCAATATCTGCCAAGCGCCCTTTGGAATCTTTGATCTGTGTCAAAAGATTGTCCCTGAGCTTCCTCTTGTCATCCGTTTTCTTGTCTTTCGCCTGTTCTTTTCCCCATGCGTCGCTGACCAGCTTCATAGCCTGTTTTTTTGCATCCTTACGCTTTTGATCTATCAGCGCGTCTGTTTTGGAATTTACCTTTCCTGCAAACAATGATTTTCCTTTATTTTCAGCCTGTTTGGAGACAGCCGAATTGGCAGCTATGACTGTGTTGTTTGCATTGTTCTGTGTTACTTTCAATGTTAATGACATGCAATTCCTCCTTGATTCTGTATTTGATTGACATCCTTTTCAATCATTCAACCATATTTATAGTTCTTATACTTATATCGGCAAATACACAACGATAGTTTATCCTTTTGAGGAATTGCAAGAAAAATCTTCAAACCCCTATGCTTCCTCCCAGTTATGGTATACTGCCTGCACATCATCGTCTTCTTCCAGAAGATCCAAGGTTTTCTGCAAATTCTTGATTGCCGTTTCGTCTGTCAATTCCACCCAAGTCTGTGGAATCATTGTCACTTCTGCTGAAGCCATGGCAATGCTTTCCTCCTCCAACTTCTGGCGGACCTCGCTGAATACATCTGGATCTGTAATGATTTCAAAGCTGTCCTCCTCCTCAGAGAAGTCTTCTGCCCCGGCATCCAATGCTGTCATCATCAAATCATCTGGATCCCTGTCACATTCTTCCTTGTCAATGATAATCTGCCCTTTTTTATCGAACATATAAGATACGCAACCTGGAGTTCCCACATTTCCATTTCCTTTGGTAAATGCACTTCTCACGTTTGCAGCGGTACGATTTTTATTATCTGTCAGCGCATCCACAATAATTGCCGTTCCATTTGGTCCATAGCCCTCATAAGACACAAATTCATAATTTACAGAATTGGCATCTCCTGCCGCCTTCTTGATTCCCCGGTCAATGGTATCATTTGGCATATTGTTTGCCTTCGCTTTTGCAATAACGTCGCGCAGCCTGCTGTTATTTGCCGGATCTGCTCCGCCTTCTTTTACAGCAACTGCAATTTCTCGCCCGATAATGGTAAAAATTTTTCCTTTTGCGGCATCGTTCTTTTCCTTTTTATGTTTAATATTCGCAAATTTAGAATGTCCTGACATATGTTCTCCTCTTTTCTTTTTTGTCATTTAGTTTCGTATTTTGGCAATTTCGCTGCCAAACCTCATTGATATTCAAGAACGCTGGCAGCGTTCTTGCTGCAAAGCGCACATCATGCATCGCATGACAAGTTTTTTTGCGCGTTTCTTCACTCTCATCCGATATGCCTTGTGATGTAACCCAATGATCCATCATGGGGCGCCATTGGGGTATACAGTTTCATCTTCCAGGCTATCTTCTGGAAGCTTTGTAACTTTTACTGTATGGATCATCTTATCCCTCACAGCCGACACATGAAAGTTCCAGCCCTGGCAAGGAAGGTCAAACGTTTCATGTTCACCTGGTATTTTTCCAATCAGAGAGATCAGAAATCCGTTTAATGTCTCAAAATTTTTTTCTTCAAAAGAAATCTGCAAAAGCCCGCAAACCTCATCAAATGACGCCATTCCGCTTATGAGGTAACTTCCGTCCGCCTGAGAAACAATCGCAGTTTCCTCCTCGTCAAATTCATCAAAAATATTTCCCACAATTTCTTCAAGAATATCCTCCATGGCAACAATTCCTGCTGTCTGTCCATACTCATCTACAACAATCACCATGTGGTTTTTCTGAGACTGCATTCCCTTGAACAGGTCATTAATATTCCTTGTCTCAGGTATAAACACTGCTTCCCGCACAAGCCCTGGAATCTCCTGCACTGCACAGTCCAAGTACTGTCCTTTCCTGCTCTCAATCATCACATCCTTCATATGTATGATACCGATAACATTGTCAATATCCTCCCGATAAACCGGGAATCTGGAATTACTTCCATCTAATACAAATTCGAGCACCTGGCGCAGTTTCATGGTACCATCCACTGCGGCAACATTTTTTCTATGAGTCATAATATCCTTTGCTTCTTTATCATCAAACTCGAATATATTATGAATCATCTCCGCTTCACTTGCCTGTAAGACGCCCTGTTCATGCCCCTCATTGACCATGGAAATGATTTCTTCTTCTGTGACATCATCAATACTGGCATGTGGATCCACTCCGGCAAGCCTGACCACAAGATTCGAAACCTTCTCTGCAAGGAATGTATAGGGCTTCATAATAGAGATCATTCCATGAATAAAGCCGGCAAAACTTGACAACCACATTTCCGTTTTTCTTGCTGCAATTTTCTGCGGTGCAATAATGCCCAAAACTGCAAATAAAAAAACTCCAATCACAGCCGCCAATGCATAACACAGTATTTGAATATATGGTTCCGTCCCTTTTTCAAGAAAGCTTTGCGCCAGCAAATTTTCCCGCATTTGGAACAAAATAGTTCCAATCTGCCTGATCTGGTAGATTCCAAAAATACCGCTGACAAAAGTTGTCATAATCTGTATTGTATGTTTGGTTTCATATGGAAGATCCTTCACCTGTAGCAGCCATACAGCCTGCTTATTTCCCTCTTCTGCCTGTTTTTGCAAAAGATTCTCACTGGTTTCTTCCAATGCTGTGAGAAATCCATACAGACAACCATTTACGATTGTCAACACCAAAAATACTATCAGTCCTATGACCGGACTCCCGCCATCATCCATTCTTTTGACTCCTTTTTCCCTTTGTACTTTTTGTTCTCAACCTGTTTCCATTCTTACCAAAAACAGACACATTTTCCAGCAAACACTTGAAATATACCATTTTGCAGTATATTAGTCAAGATTTATGTATACAATTCCAGACTTATTTCAAGCGCCCTGTCTATTTTTTTCAGTATTTCGCTGTCCAAACGACAGACCTTATCCTTCAACCTCTGTTTATCAATGGTTCGAAGCTGCTCTAACAATACGACAGAATCCTTCATTAAATCATATTTTTCTGCATCCAGTTCTACATGGGTAGGAAGCTTTGCCTTGTTCATTTTTGATGTGATTGCTGCACAGATTACCGTGGGGCTGTGGCGGTTTCCAATATCGTTCTGTATTACCAAAACTGGTCGGATCCCCCCCTGCTCAGAGCCAACTACTGGACGCAGATCTGCATAAAAAATATCTCCTCTATGAATAATCACTCTTCTCACACTCCAAAACTTTATAGGTTCTTTCATTTCCTATTCTTCCCAATTTTTTCGTGTGTATTCAGATTTTATTCTCCAAACCAGTCCTTGGTTTCTGTGACTCTGCCTCCCTTGATATAAACTCTTGGGATCCGCCTGCCCAGACCGCAGGAAAATTCATAATTAAATCTGCCGGAAAGTTCTCCTATGTCTTCCATGGAAATGTGCTCTGCACCGTCACTTCCCACCAAAACGACAGTGTCACCCTCCGCTGCCTCTGGAATATGGGTTACATCCACCATAAACTGGTCCATACAGATCCTGCCACAGATTGGCGCCTTCTTGCCATGAACCAATACATATCCTTTATTTGAAAGGCTTCTGGGATAACCATCCCCATAGCCTACTGGCACCGTTGCAATCCTTTGCTTTCCGCTGGTCTTATATGTTGCGCCGTAACTGATTGTCCTGCCTGCTTCCAGCTCTTTTAAAAAGATTATCTGGCTCTTTAAGGACAGCGCCGGTTTCAGATTTAAATTTTCTTTTTTTACCTCATCTGAGGGCCACATGCCATATAAACTGATTCCGGCACGCACTATGTCCATATTTGCCTTGGGCATATCAATAATTGCTGCGCTGTTGGAACAATGGATCAAGGGGATTCTGACATTTCTCTGTGCCAGCATTTCTTTTGTTTTTTGAAATTGCTCCATTTGCCCCTTTGCCATCGTTTTATCCCGCGCGTCAGATTTGGCAAAATGGGTAAACATTCCCTCTATTATGATATGCGGCATACCAGCGATCTGTGCAATTTCATCTGCTGCTTTTTCTGTAACCTGAAATCCCAGACGGCTTAACCCTGTATCAATTTTCACATGGATTATGATTTTCTTTCCCAGACCTGCAGCGAATGTTTCCAATTCCTTTGCCTGCTTCAATGAATATACCGTGGCACGTATATCTTCTTCTGCCAAAGCATGATACTGCTCCTCAAAAACAGCGCCCAATACCAGAATTGGCTTCTTTAAGGCGTTTCTGCGCAAAATCTTTGCCTCCTCCACTGTTGCTGTGGCATATCCCCAGGTAACGTCAAGCTGCTCCAGTTCCTTTCCGATTGGAATCGCCCCATGACCATAACCATCTGTTTTAATTACTCCCATAATCTTTGTATGTTTCTGAATCTTCTGCTGCATTTGTGCCATATTGTGAAGAATTGCGTCCAAATTGATTTCTGCATAGACCCTGCTGTATCTTCCCATTTCATGATCCTTCCTTTTCCTGTAAAAATTATCCCACATCCCGAAATACCTTTGGTTTCCCTTCCCAATATATCCTGTGCGGTAATTATCCCCCTTCCCGAAATACCTTTGGTTTCCCTTCCCAATATATCTTGTGCGGCAATTATCCCACATCCCGAAGTACCTTTGGTATTCCTTCCAAAATGTCCTGTGCTGTAAGCCCATAAGCCCCTTTTTGCGCCGCCTGGATATCCCCGGCAAGCCCATGAAGAAATACACCCATGGGGGCTGCCTCTTGCGGTTCCATTCCCTGGGCAACCAGCCCGGCAAGAATTCCTGTTAAAACATCCCCGGAACCTGCAGTAGCCATGCCGTGATTCCCGCTGGTATTCATCCAAATCCTGCCATCAGGTAGCGCTGTCACAGTATGTGCGTCTTTGAGCACACATATTACATTGTATTCCTTTGAAAAATTTTTTGCAACCTGCAAAAATTGTTCCTGAACCATTTTAATATCCATTTTTACAAGCCTTGCCATCTCTCCCAGATGGGGGGTTATAATTATAGATGTTTTTGCCTTTTTCAGCCAATCCAAATGCTTCGCTGCAATATTTAATCCGTCTGCGTCCAAAATAACCGGAAGTCCAGACTGTTCCAAAATACATTGGATCGCACATTCTGCGCTTTCATCTGTACCGATTCCCGGTCCTGCGGCTATTACAGAAGCCCAGGCGAAAGAATCTTTTAATTTCTTTGTTATTTCTGTTTCTGTCCACGTTTCCAGAATCGCTTCCGGCAAAAGCTGTTGGAGAATGATCCGATTTTCCTCCTCGGTCATGACTTTTACCATCCCGGCTCCCGTGTGATATGCGGCTTTTCCAGTAAAAAACGCCGCACCCGCCATATTTTTCTGCCCTGCTGCTACCAACACCTTCCCATAGCTTCCCTTATTGGAATAGGCTTTCCGCGACGGAACCTTTTTCAAATCTTTCTGCGTCAGATGAAAACATGCTGGCTGTTCCCCAAGAAAACTATGACCGTCGATTCCAATGTCTTTCACGGCAATCCTGCCTGCATATTCTGCTCCTGGAAACAATAAAAGACCAATCTTTGCATAAGCAAAGGTAATGGTCAAATCTGCTTGAAAAGCAACCCCCATCACTGCCCCCGTATCTGCATGGAGCCCAGACGGTATGTCCACCGCCACCTTATAACCTGGCATTTCATTCATTTTCACAATTAATTCCCGATGGATACCTTCCAAATCCCTGGCAAGACCAATTCCAAACAATGCATCCACCACAACATCATATTTCTGATCTGGTATCTGGCTGACAATGGGAATCCCATATTTTCCCAGAATCTCTCTCTGCATCTTTGTCTCTTTTGACATTCTGCCCTCTGGAGGCATCACAATCGTAACAGAGAACCCTTTCTGCCAAAGCAGGCGCCCAACCACAAGCCCGTCTCCGCCGTTATTTCCAAAACCACACACTACAAGCACTTGTTGCCCCTTGTCATATCCCTCCCTCTGTTGATGCCCCACTCCGCCAATACACTGAATAAATTCTTCAATTTCCTCTACTACCCCCAGTGCGGCACGTTCCATAAGAACCAGGGAAGGCACGCCAAAATACTCGATTGTATTTTTATCACATTGTTTCATTTGCCTGCTGTCAACCAAAATATCCATAATCTTCTCCTATTCTATTTGGATTATAAAACTGCGAACAGACATAAAAAACGCCATCGACGTTCTTGTCCCTCAGTTCTTGGCACGAGACATGGTAATTGTGCGGGCGCAAATTTAATTTTCCTGTATGATGAATTTTCAGAATTTCTTAATACAGAAAAAAGGCCCCCTAACACTTTCCTTGCTAAGATCGCCTTTATTCCTTGGTTATTTTATATTCATCTTTATATTTCAGATCAAACGCTTCCAATACTTGCGCACCGAAAATATCATGCAGATAAGTATAAATTTCCCGGTTCTTTTCGTCTATGGTTTCTTTTCGGACAATCTTTCTCTTTAATTCCTCCCGCATTCCCTCAATCCAGGAAGCAAGCCTCTCCCGTTCCGTCTCATTACTGCTCATAATCCGGTAACAGAATTCCATAGTTTGTACCATCAAAAGGGCATTATCTTTTTCCATCTCATCCTGCAGGTTTCGAAGTTCTGTTTCCTTCTCTTCCATCTTCTCATTGATTTCTGTGATCAATCGACGATCCTCCTGCAATTTTTTCGACTCCTGCCCATATGTACCGATTTCATCCATATTTACTACAATATTTTTCATCAACCGGGTTTTTAAGGTTTTTAATTCCTTCATCTCCTGGTTCAGCCTGCCCTGGCCTGCTAGCTGCTTATTCAGCTTTTGTTCCAGTTTTACCACTTCTTTGGGTTTGCTGTCCTGAGAAAACAAATGATGCCATTTCTGATCTAGGACTAAAAGTGGAATCTTTCTGTTATGTATGATTCTCTCAAACCCAGGAATCGTGTTTTTCTTTTTTCCCATATTATCACTTCTTATTCTTTTCGTTTTCTTTGTTTTGCAATATTGTAGGATAACTGCATCAGGCTGTCAGAAAGATGTACGTTCTCCACCACTACATGTTCTGGCAATTCCAAATCCAGATGTGCAAAATTCCAGATAGCATTAATGCCAAGGCTTACTAACATATTTGCCGTTTCATCAGCCTTTTCCTTTGGCATGGTAAGCGCTGCAATATCCACTCGTTCTTTCTTGACAAAGGCTTCCAACTCATTCATCATACGCACCTTGATGCCTCTCACAGAAATCCCATTTAACGCGGGGTTTACATCAAAAAGCCCTATAATCACAAATCCCCTTTTTTCAAACTTCACATAATTGGCAAGCGCCTGCCCAAGATTGCCGGCGCCAATCACAATGATATTGTGCTGTTGGTTGATTCCAAGGATATTTCCGATCTCATCATAAAGATATTTCACATTATATCCATAGCCCTGTTGTCCAAACCCTCCAAAATTGTTCAGATCCTGCCGGATCTGAGATGCAGTGACACGCATTCTGGCACTCAGTTCATTTGATGAAATCCTTTCCACCCCATCATCTATCAGTTCTCCCAAATACCTGTAATACCTTGGTATTCTTCGAATAACCGCCTGGGATATCTCCTTCTCCATTGCCTTTCCTCCTACACATGTCTTTCCTGCATATACCATTTTATTATAATAAATCCAACGGCAGATGTCAATGTGTGAAAAATTTAACATAAGAAATTTATATTGTGATATTGACTTCAGAATGCACAGACACTTGCCGCATTCTGATCATGTGAATATAAGTTACTTCCATTCTGGTAATTTATCGGTCTTTTTTGGCAGAAAAATGAGACAAGCCCACGGAATAAATCCGCAGGTCTGCCCCCTTCGCTTTTTGACATTTATTTTTGACAGAAATTTCTTTTCAGGTTGTACCAAGCGCCAATCTGTTATAACAGGAACTAACCAAGCAAAGACAGGACGCCTTGGTTTGACTGGTTCGCCTGTGCAAACATAGACTGTCCAGCCTGTGCAAAAATGTTGTTCTTGCTGTATTCCACCATCTCTTCTGCCATATCCACATCACGGATTCTGGATTCAGCAGCCGTGGTGTTCTCTACAACGTTATCTAAGTTAGCAATGGTATGCTCCAGACGGTTCTGGATTGCACCCAGGGAAGAACGCTGTTTGATGAGCAGGACACAACCAATACGCCAAACTGACCAGTTGGCGGAATTTAAAAACTATTATTTAAGAGAACATTCAAACCCAAGAAACTATGCACTGATCATCTTTGGACTGAATACGGCATTGCGCATCAGCGACATTTTAAAAACTACTTGGGATATGGTATATAATTTTGAAAATCAACGATACCGCGACCATTTGTATCTGCGGGAACAAAAAACGGGAAAAAACACGGTAATACCTTTAAACCATGCTGTCACCCATACACTGGAATCTCTTCGAAATGCCTCTTCTGGTGGTCAAAAAGACAATTTCCTTTTCACCAGCCACAAGAATCAAAAGAAGCCCATCAGCCGCTGCCAGGCTTACCGCATTATCAAAAAAGCCGCTGTTGATACACAACTGCCTGAGCCTATTAGCTGCCACTCCCTGCGGAAAACCTTTGGCTATCATGCCTGGAAAAACGGAACGCCCCCTGCGCTGATTATGGAAATTTTTAATCACTCACCTTACCAGATTACAAAACGTTATCTGTGTATTGAACAGGATGAGAAAGACGACGTATTTTGGGGAATAGATTTATAAGATTCCGTTCATGGGATTCATTCCAGCTTTCGCAGGCATGGTAAACCTCCCAATCCCTGGATAAAATGGGAATGTAAAAAAGAAAAAAATTATTTTTACTATAAAGATTTAAAAATTTATTCCAATATAATGAATGTAACAAAAAAATACAACATTTGTCAGCAAAATGTTGCATTTTTTGCGTCAATATTTTTCAAAACACCACCTAGAAATCAAACAAATTACTTGTCCAAATTTCCATCTACTATGCTAGTTTTTTGAAAAATATTTTAATAATAGTATTAACAAAGTTACTCTTTTTATAACAAAAGTGTATTTCACAACTTTTGTAACTAATCAATTTTTTGAATGCATCTTTTATTCTATACACCATGCATAATTGCCAAACAGTATTTTCCCGTTGTGCGAGTGCGCATTTCAGTCATCACAACAAAGCCTTTCTTACTATAATCACTCCATCAATCCTTCCCATTTCTCATACAACTCCTCTAACCTCTGCTGTTTTTCGGCGTATTCCTGGTGAAGTTCCTGGAGTTTTGCCGAATTGGTGGCAATCTCGCTATCTGCAAAAGCCTCTTCCAGTTCGTGGAGCCGCTGTTCTATTACTTCGATGGCATTCTCTGTTTTCTTTCGGTCATTTTCCAACTTTCTAAGGCGTGCCTGTTTTTCTTTCTGCTGTTTCCAATCGTTTTTGCCGTCGCTCTCTGCCTGTGTTTTTACAGGTTTCTCCTGATCTTGTACATAAATCCGGGTCAGTTCCCTGCACTTTTCCAAGTAATAATCATAATTTCCAATATAATTTACAATGGTTTGTCCTGTCAGATTCAAAATCCGGGTTGCGGTCTTATTGATAAAATATCTGTCATGGGACACAAAAAGCACGGTTCCTGTATAACGATTCAATGCCTGTTCCAAAATCTCTTTTGAGACCATGTCCAAATGATTGGTGGGCTCGTCCAGAATCAGAAAATTTGCCTCTGAAAGCATCAGCTTTGCAAGGGAAACCCGTCCCCGTTCCCCGCCGCTGAGATCGGAGATCCGCTTGAATACTTCATCGCCAGTAAAGAGAAATGCCGCAAGCACATTTCGAATTTCTGTGTTGGTAAGGTTTGGATAGGCATCCGAAATCTCTTCCACCAGTGTCTTATCCATATGGAGCACCTGATGTTCTTGGTCATAGTAACCGATATGCACATTGGCGCCCAAGGTCAGCGTTCCCTGGTCAGGTTCTACCATATCATTGATTATCTTTAAGATCGTAGTTTTCCCCGTGCCGTTATCCCCGATCAGCGCTACACGTTCCCCCCTCTTGATTTCAAAGGAGATATCGGAAAATAAATCCTGTCCTGGATATGATTTTGCAAAATGCTCCACCTTAAGCACATCATTCCCGCTGGCAATCCGAGGTTCCAGATTCAAATGTATGTCTGTATTTTCCTCTATGGGCTTCTCCAGGCGTTCGACCTTATCCAACATTTTCTCCCGGCTTTCGGCACGCTTCACAGACTTTTCCCGGTTAAAGGATTTCAGCTTTGCAATCACTTCCTCCTGGTGTTTGATTTCCCGCTGCTGGTTGTAATACTGTTTTAACTGTGCCTGGCGCACCTGTGCCTTTTTGATTGCATACTCACTGTAATTTCCAGAAAAGACAGATACCTGGTGCCGGTCCAATTCCACCACTTTATGTACCACACGGTCAAGAAAATACCGGTCATGGCTGACAATCACCACAGCGCCTTTATAATTCAGCAGAAAATTTTCCAGCCAAGTAATGGAACCAATATCCAAATGGTTGGTAGGCTCATCCAGCAAAATCACATCTGGCTTTGTCACCAATAATTTTCCCAGGCACACCCTGGTACGCTGTCCTCCAGACAATTCCTGCATATGTTTCCCAAACTCTTCTTCCAAAAATCCCAGTCCCTTGAGAACGCCAATGATCTCACTCTTATAAGAAGATCCGCCTTTCATCTCAAATTCATGGTTCAGACGGTTATATCGTTCCATAAACTGTTCCAGTTCGGCTCCTGCATAACTGCTCATGGTTTCTTCCATAGAAACCAGTGTTTCCTGCATGGAAATAAGTTCTTCCTTCGCAGAAAGAACTTCCTGATAGATCGTAGTATCTCCCTCGATCTCTGGATTCTGGGGCAAATAGCCAATCGTCTTGTTTTTTGCCAAAATAACCTCTCCAGAATCTGCATCCAGCTCGCCCATAATAACCCGAAGCAGGGTGGTCTTCCCTGCTCCGTTAATACCTATGATTGCCGCCTTTTCATTTTCCTCAATATGAAAAGACGCCTGATGTATGATTTCCTCTGTGCCAAAGGCTTTGCTGATATTTTGGCATGCTAAAATCATAATAAATATTCCTCCGCTTTCCTCAGTCTTCTCCTGCTGTTGGAGTTTTTAAAATTATTCTGGCTATTTCCCTGCCAGAATAACCCACCATAGTTATCTTTTACAAGAGTTCCTCCAAAGCCTTGCGAATCTCCTTGATAAAGCCTTCACTGTTTAAGACGGTAGGATTCTCCAAAGTAGTAATCAGTGCAAGATCCTTTGTCATTTTACCAGCTTCAATGGTAGATAAGCATGCCTTCTCAAGCTTTCCAGCAAAGTTTGACAACTCTGGGAGGTTATCCAGTTCCCCTCTTTTGCGCAGCGCCCCTGTCCATGCAAAAATCGTGGCAACAGAGTTGGTAGAAGTCTCTTCTCCATTTAAATGTTTATAATAATGGCGCTGTACCGTTCCATGTGCCGCCTCATATTCGTAATATCCTTCTGGGGAAACCAGTACAGAAGTCATCATGGCAAGGGAACCAAATGCAGAACTTACCATATCGCTCATTACATCCCCGTCATAATTCTTACATGCCCAGATAAACCCACCTTCTGCCTTCATAATACGTGCTACCGCATCATCAATCAGCGTGTAGAAATATTCAATCCCTGCCACCTGGAATTTTTCATCATATTCCTTATCGTAAATCTCCTGGAAAATGTCTTTAAACGTATGGTCGTACTTCTTTGAAATGGTATCTTTTGTGGCAAACCACAAATCCTGTTTCGTGTCCAAAGCATAGTTAAAACAGCTTCTTGCAAAGCTCTCTATGGAATCATTCAAATTGTGCTGTCCCTGCACAATGCCTGCTCCTGTAAAGTTATGGATCAATTCCCTGGTTTCTGTTCCATCCTCAGCAGTATACACCAATTCACATTTTCCTGCTCCTGGAATTTTCATCTCACTTGCTTTATACACATCACCATAAGCATGACGTGCGATCGTGATTGGTTTTTTCCAGTTCTTTACACATGGCTCAATTCCCTTCACCGTAATAGGGGTACGGAAAACGGTACCATCCAAAATGGCACGGATGGTCCCGTTGGGACTTTTCCACATTTCCTTTAAATCATACTCTTCCATACGTGCCGCATTTGGAGTAATGGTTGCACATTTTACTGCAACGCCATATTTCTTGGTTGCATTTGCAGAATCAAACGTTACCTGGTCATCTGTATCATTCCGGTGCTCCAGACCAAGGTCATAATATTCTGTCTTTAATTCAATAAAAGGATTTAACAATTCATCCTTGATCATTTTCCAGAGGATCCGGGTCATTTCATCTCCGTCCATCTCTACCAAAGGTGTTGTCATTTTAATTTTGTTCATGTTTTTCTCCTCCTGTTATGTTCTCCCATTCATAGGAATCTATGTCTCTGACTGAATTTGCCAAATGCAACGTTATAGCATCTTCTGCTTTTTTTGCATCCTGTTCCTTAATAGCCTCCAGAATCCTTCTGTGCTCCTCGTTGGATTCCACCGCGCGCTGGTAAGATAAAAGGTTGATTGTGCGCACCCGTTCCAGATAGTGATGATAATTCTGTAATGCTTGTTCTAAAATCCTGCTGCCTCCTGCCTCATATAAAATTTCATGGAACTTACCACCCAGTTTCATAACCTGATCCATATTTCCCTTTCTTACATGGAAATCTGTCAGATATATAATCTCCTCCAGCACTTCAATCTGCTCTTCTTCTGCACGAATTGCCGCCCATCTGGCGCACAGGCTCTCCAATACGGTACGTATCTCATAAATATCTTTGATATCCTTTGGAGTAAATCCTACCACATAAGCCCCTTTATTGGATATAATATTCACAAGGCCTTCCAACTCCAACTGGCGCAGCGCTTCCCTGACTGGTGTCCTGCTGACACCCATCTCTTCGCAGATTGCCTTTTCTTTCAACTCTTCTCCCCTTTTATAATTCCCTTTTAGTATATCTCCCCGGATTCTCTGAAACACTTTTTGCCCCAGTGAATGATTTTCTCTGTTCAAGAGAATCCCTCCTGACTTTATGTTGATCTTCTGTTTTCAGCCTGCCAGCAGTAATCAATATACTACACTATCTTTTATACCATTAACAATTTTATACAACTACACTTTTTCTTGTCAAGGGTAAATTTTTATATACCTGAAATACCAGCTTTTGACACCTCTTTTTTCCATGAGCTTCCCTTTCAGTTTTTCATATACGCAAAATACCTCCTGGTACTCTGTTTCTACAACTCCATTTTTTGAAAATGCCGCCTTCTGAAAGATAGAAAATGCCTGTTCCCATTTGACTTCTGGCAGCTCTTGCTGCAACATCTTGCGATATTCCAGGTCAGCCATTCCCTTTCTGCGCGATTGCCCAAGCAGGCATAATATTTTATGCAGTTCTTTTGCAATCTCCTTTACTGCCCTGGTACGATCTGTTTGCAAACACCTTTCCAGTCGCTTTCTTTTTATATTCTTTCTGGAATACAGCACAACCAGGAAAAGAATCATGGTTCCTGCCACAATAAGAGACAGATAGAGAACTGGATGGATATTCTCCTCTTGGCTATTGTCTTTTGCCTGCTTTGTTCCTTTGATTTCCTTCTTGGATTCCTCTGGTTCCTTTTGTTCCCCTGACGCTTTCTTTTCTTTTGCTTCTAGATTCTGCTCTTTTTGGCTCTTTGGATGTTCCTCCTCTTCCTTCTGCTTAACTGCATTGGAAAGTATTTCTCCCTCTTTTAAATTTGCCAACAGTTCTGTATAAGAAGGAGGCGTTGTTTCCAACGGATAAAAGCCGATATTATCCTGAAAAATTTCTGTCCATGCATGTGCCTGTTCATCTGTTACAACCGCCGTCCAAGTACCATCTTCATTTTTGCTGAAGTCGGAAGGTTTTACCATATAACCGCTGACAAATCTTGCCGGAACCCCATTCATTCGAAAGAGCAGCGTTGCCGCTGAAGCAAAATGGACACAAAAGCCTTTATGCTGTTCAAAAAGAAAATATTCTATCTTGTCCTTATCCTTTGGAACCTTGTCCAAATCCAGACTGTACCAGTTATCTTCCCACAACATCTGCTGTATCATCTGGTTGGTACGCTGCCTTTGGGTCGATTGAAAAACCTGCAATTCACTTTCTGTCAAAATCTGCTTTAATACATCTTCTGTCCATCCAACTTGTGAGGATGACGTTAATTTTTCAAAAATAGCGTCCTGTGTTCTTTCAAACTCCTCCTCCTGCTCCTTTTGTTCTTTGGCATAAGCGCGCAGCCTCTCTAACCCCTGTTCTGGGAGCTTAGTATACATTTCCTTGGCATAATCCTGGTAAGCTTGAAAGATTTGGTACCTTCTTACTTGATCTGGTTCTAAATGCGTATATTGCAAAAGATAATTTTCATCAAAAGAAGCTCCTGCATATTCGATATCATGATCGCTCAATTTCATATAACTGTTCCAGTAAAACTTTTTTTGTTTCCCAGGAGAAACCGTCCCATCTGCCCTCACTGGCTGCTCTTCTGGAATCTGGGTAAAATAAGGCATTAAGGAAAAACCTTTCACCTCATCTTTCAATTCTATGGAAACTTTCATGTTCTTTCCCAAATTCATAGAAATTGTATCCGGCGCATCCGTCAAAAATTCATAGGGAAACGAATGGACAATTTTCGAATATTCCTCCTCCGTACCGCCTTGCTTTTGTGCCCAGTCAGAAAATTCCTGTCTCGATACTTTTGTCCAATTTCCATCCTCATACTCGCCGCCGACAAACCCTTTGATATACAGATTCTGTGAAATTGGATAATCTACGGTAATCTCAAAAACTTCTTTTCCAGTATATTTTGGCTCTTCATTATTTACATGATATTTTGACTGTTCCTTATTGGAAAACAAAGATATTTTCCCAACTTCCTCCATTGCTTCCAACATCCGGTCTTCCAATGCAAGCTGCTTTACCTGCCACTTTTCATGCCAGGTTTGTATCTGCTTCCACAAAGCTTCATTTTGAACCAATAGGATGGAACAACTGACACTAAACACAATTGCCCCTCCCATCAAGATTGTCCCACGCTGCCGAAAATCCAGTACTTCTGCCAATATGCCTGCCAGAATCAGCAAAACTCCAAGAGAAGATGGCGCCTTGCCCACCAAAAGAATTGCCGCAATCACTGACACTGGAAGAAACGCCGTAAACCAAACATGGCTTTTTCTATTTCTCCCTTTCAATAATAGGATCCCTTCCAGTATTCCAAGCAGAACACACGCAAGCAAAAGCAAAATCCATGTATTGTTCACTTTGTCTTCCAGGTACCAAAGCACATAGTCTGTCCTGTAATAATGATTGATCAATTCCAGTATCTTATTTTCAATTTCCTTCCAGTACACCAACAAAATTTCCTGATATTTTTTCCATACAAAAATCATCAGTCCGATAAAAACAGTTACCAGCGCAAGCTTGTATTTCTCGCCAAGCCCCATAATCCATACGCACAAGGCAAGTCCCACAACTGCTGGCACAGAAAAAAGGAAAGGTATCTGGATATCCAAAATACTCTCCACACACACAACCATACCAAAAAAGATCAAAAGGAAACAGATAATTTCCTGGATTCGCCTTACCCATCCAATTTTATCTTTTGCTGATGCTTTCTTCATAACGACTGCCTTTCATTTCCCTATACTATAATGAAAATTCCAATTCCATCATTTGCCGCCTCGCCTGTTCCAGCTCTATTTTTTCAGTAAACTGACCATTACTGGAAATCTCAAATTTTTGACTCCACACAATCCAGGAGGCATACACTTCCCCTGGAAATGCTTTTGCATATTGTTCTGGTCCTGCTCCTTGGCGCATTTGAAAAATGGAAATTTCACTCCAAAACTCATACAAATCTTCCCAGCAGCGAATTGCCTTACGGCATAGTTTTTCCCGCCCCTTTTCCTGCCATACCAGATAATGCCCACATTCCTGTACCAATAATTCCTGGGAAATTGTATGCACCACTTCCCAGTAAACCCGTTCTTTCTTTTGATTTTGAAAAGTGCCTTCTGAATCTAAAAAAAACACCACATTACATCCCAGAGGCATACTCATTTCTGCCACAATCAATTTTTCATTTTTTGCCGAGAGTTTCCAATGGATCCGATTTAACGGATCCCCTTTTTGATATTCCCGCAATTTCAAAGTCTCTGACGGATCATCCCCGCTGAACTGAGGATGATAGTCCTCCCCTCCGGCAAGAAACAGTCGAGTTCGGATTCCGATTTTGATATTCGTCTCATAGGAAGAAGGAACAATCAAAAGCTGGGTTTGTGCAGGCGCTTTTTTCTTCAAATAAAAGAACTCCATCCATTCATAACATTTGATATGTTTGCACATGGCATGCCATAAACCAAACTCTGGTTTGGCAAGCTTCCCGGTTAGCTGAACGGAAGATTTTGCTGGAATTTTCCCTTTTACCTCCACCCACTGCGTTCTTCCATTCCCCATATGTTCCAGCCGAATTTTTGCCTCCACCCTGGGAAGGTAAATTCGGCTGTGGTTTTGTACCTGGATTCCTGCAACTGTTTCTGTATCATCCAGATTAGAATCTTTTGTATGACAAAAAAACAAAAGCTCGTATTGCAGCTTTTGTTTTGCATAAATCAATGCACACAGAAAAAAGAAAAATAACAAAACAGCCGCCCCGCTGACTGCCAGCAATGCCCTGCTCTGGTACAAAACCGCTAAATAAAATATCCCTGCTGTTCCCAGCACATACAGAATCTTTTTTCCCATTTTACCTACTCCTGTCAGATACTTTTAGGCGCCGATGTATGCTCTAAAATTTCTGTTAAAATCTGTTCTTCATCCATATGCGCGGCACGTGCCTTGACATTTAAAATAATGCGATGCCCGCAGACAGCAGTAAAAATATCCCTCACATCATCTGGAACCACGTAATCTCGCTGTCTCAAAAATGCCACTGCTTTTGCCATCTGAAGTATATTCATGGTGCCCCTGGGACTGATTCCCAAATCTATCATCCGATGTTTTCTTGTCTGGCTAACTAAATTTCCCACGTACTGATACAATTCTTCCTGTACAAAAATTTGATCTGCTGACTTCTGCATGGCAAGCAGCTCTTCTTTTCGGATTACTGCCTGTACCTCCCTTTTCTTCTGTGTTCCCTTTAAAATATGGATCTCATCCTCCATATTAGGATATCCCAGCTTCAAACACACCATAAACCGGTCAAGCTGCGCCTCCGGCAGCATCCAGGTTCCCGCACTTCCAAATGGGTTTTGGGTAGCGATCACAATAAAGGGGGAAGGGACTTCATGGGTAATGCCATCCACCGTAACTTTTTGCTCCTCCATGACTTCCAAAAGTGCTGACTGGGTTTTCGGTGAAGTCCGGTTAATTTCATCCGCCAAAAGCAAATTACACATGATACTTCCCGGCTGGTATATAAATTTCCCCGTATCGTTTTGATACATGGAAAAACCCGTCAAATCTGAAGGCAGTACATCTGGCGTAAACTGTACGCGATTCTGTTTCAGGGACATGGATTTTGATAATGCCATGGCAAGAGTTGTTTTTCCCACACCAGGAATGTCATTCAGCAAAATATGCCCGCCGGCAAGAATCGCTGCAACTGCTTTGACAATACATTCATCTTTTCCGATCACTGCCTTTTTTACTTCATTTATTACTAAAAATGCAGGACTCTGCTGCATATATTTTTCTGTCTCCATCACTCTTAGTTCCTCTGTTTCATCCGCTTAATCACTTTTAACCTGGTAAATTCTTCCCGTTCCTTTTCCTCTAAAGCACTCTGGATGCTCTTTGTCAAAGATTCATATTTTGGAATGGTAATATTTTGTAAAGCGTTGGCACGCTTTTGCGTTTTTTTGATATTATATGCCAGCCGATAGGCGCTTGTCTCAATCTGGGCAAGTCGGATCGTCAGTTCTTTCACCTTCTGAAATTTTTCACTTGCCTCATCCAGTGACATTTTAGTGCCATAGAACGGGTATGCTGGCTTTAACTCCTTACTGTCATACTCTACCTTTGGGATTTCTGTACCCATAACGCTCCGCCTTTTGATGATAATGGAAGTTTCCACCGGAACACTTTGGCTAAGCGCCTCAACCTCATGAATCCCCATCTGGATATTTGCTTTCTGTAAGGCAAGATAAGCGCTGGTAAACGTAACGTCAATCTCCTTTTGGATATCTGTCGCCTGCTCGATTAACTCCATCAATTCCCGAATCAATATGTTTCGCTTCTTATCCATCAATTCATACCCTTGTTTGGACAGGGCAAGGGAATTCTTTGCCAAAATCAGATTTCCTTTTGTCGGAAATGTATTCGGATCCATCTATATCACCTCATTTTATTCCTCTCCATTTACTGTAATCATTCCCACACTGCCTGGATACATTGCAGAAAACACATGCTGCATACAATTCTGCGTCAACTGTCCCTCCCAAGTAAAATGCAGATGCCCGCTCATAACCGCTTTTACGGGACTGTCCTCTGCATACACCAATTCTAAAAACTCGTCCGTATTTTTATTTGGCTCATAATAACAGCCTTTTCCCCATACCAGCGCCCGATCCTGCCAGACTGCTTTGGACTGTTCAGAAAGGCTTGCATCCACAATGGAATTTATCGGAACATGTGTAAGCAAAATAATTGGTTTTCCAATTTCAAATATTTCTTTGATTCGCTTGAGCTGTCTGGAAGAAACCTGCTCTGTGCTGTTGTTGAGCCCAACCAGGCACAAATCCTCAAACTCCAGCAGTGAAACACCTTCGTATCCATCTATGGACTGATGGAGTATTTTCATTTCTTTTTTGTCTAACCCTTCACAATGATATGGATTATAGTCATGGTCTGCCCGGACATATAAAACCGGGACATCGATTCTGTCAATACCTTCTTTCAAACAATTGATATTGGAAGTGGAAGCGAAATCTATCATATCGCCCCCTAACAAAACCGCATCGGCATCCCAGGAATGAAACAATTCCGGCATATCTTTCCAAAGTTCTGAGGCATACCTCCCATCTGAGGAACAAAATTCCTCCCGCCGAGCCCGAACAGTTTCCAGGTCGTCTGGCGAAATTTCATCATTTTCCACAATAATATGCACATCAGACATAAAAATAAATGTATAATGGTTCTTTAGCCCTGGAATATGGACAGAAACCTGTTCTTCCTTTAAAACCGGAACATTTTTTTCTTCCTTGCCCCCTGGTATATCTTGGGGTTTGCCGCCCCTATGCTGCCTTGCATCCGCAGCAAGGCAGCACAGAAAAAGACAAATTGCCAGGATCTGCAGTGCCCTATGCCAGCGGCTTCCCCTCCCTGGCGCCTGGTGTTTAACGGTCATAATATTTCTCCAGGATTTTGGTATCGATTCGGTCCAGCTCCTCTTTGGGCAAAATATGCAAAAGCTGCCAGCCAATATCCAGGGTTTCTTCAATGGTACGGTTCTCATTGACACCCTGCGCCACAAACTCCTGCTCAAACCCCACGCCAAATTCCAAATATTTTTTATCTGTCTGCGACAACTCATCCTCACCGATGACACTTGCCAAGTCTCTTGCCTCCCCCACTCTCGCATAGGAAGAAAAGAGCTGGTTTGCCACATCCTGGTGGTCTTCCCTGGTATACGCTGCCCCAATCCCATCTTTCATTAAACGTGAAAGGGAAGGCAGGACATTGATCGGCGGATAGATGTTTTTTTGATGCAGGGAACGTTCCAGCACAATCTGCCCCTCCGTAATATACCCAGTCAAATCTGGAATGGGATGGGTGATATCGTCGTTTGGCATGGTCAGAATTGGAATCTGGGTTACGCTGCCCTCCCTGCCTTGGACAATTCCGGCACGCTCGTACAGAGTCGCAAGCTCACTGTACAGATAACCTGGATAACCTTTTCTGCTGGGAATTTCCCCTTTGGAAGCAGACACTTCACGCATTGCCTCAGCATAGGAAGTCATATCTGTCAAGATTACCAAAATATGCATATTTTTCTCAAAAGCAAGATATTCTGCGGCTGTCAAAGCCATCTTGGGGGTAATCAAACGCTCTGCCACTGGGTCGTTGGAGAGATTCAAAAACATTGTTACATGCGAACTGACTCCGCTCTCCTCAAATTTCCTGCGGAAAAATTCTGCCACATCGTATTTTACACCCATCGCTGCAAAGACAATGCCAAACTCTTCCTCTGAATCATCCCCCAAAGACGCCTGCTCCACAATCTGCGCAGCCAACTGGTCATGCGGCAGTCCATTCCCTGAGAAAATAGGGAGTTTCTGACCACGAATCAACGTCGTCAGCCCATCAATTGCCGAAACTCCTGTGCGAATATAATTTCTTGGATATTCTCTGGTACAGGGATTTAACGGCAGCCCGTTCACATCACGGACCACCTCCGGCTCAATCTTCCCAAGCCCGTCAATAGGTTCCCCAAGCCCATTAAAGGTCCTTCCCAAAATCTCCAGTGACAATCCGATCTCCATCGGATGTCCGCTCAGCCTGGTATGGGTATTTTTTAAAGACATTTCATCCGTGTTGTCAAACACCTGGATGACTGCCTTATCCTCATCCACGGCAACAATCCTGCCTTTTTTGCGGCGGTTCCCTTCCACTACAAATTCTACCATCTCTTCATAAAACGCATCCTGCACACCCTCCAGCACAATCAGAGGACCGTTGATTTCACTTAAACCTAAATATTCAATCGCCATATCCACCCTCCTATGCATTGGTTTGCAGCAGTCCTTGATAGAACTCATCAATCATCTGCCGATATTCCTCAAATTTATGCAGTTCTTTGTTTGGCACATCATATTTAATAGAAATAATCTTCTCAAAAATCCGGTTTTCCCGAAGCATTGCCATCGGCATCCCTATGTTAATCAGATCCCTACATTTCTCATAAAGGTACAAAATGACTTTCATCATCTGGAGCTGTTTCTCCATAGGTACAAAGGTATCTTCTGCATGAAACGCATTCTGCTGTAAAAATCCAAGACGGATAACCCTGGCAATTTCTAAAATCAGTTTTTGGTCGTCTGGAAGAACATCGCTTCCGATCAGCTTTACAATCTCATTTAACCGGCTCTCTGTGGTAAGGATATTTAAAAGTTCATTCCTGCAGGGAATAAAATCCGCTCCCACATTTGCTCCATACCAGTTTTCTAAATCTCCCAAGTACTCTGTATAACTGGTAAGCCAATTAATTGCCGGGTAATGCCTGGCATAAGCAAGCGCCTTGTCCAAGGCAAGAAAACAGCGCACAAAACGCTTGGTATTCTGTGTAACCGGTTCTGAGAAATCTCCGCCCTGGGGAGACACTGCACCAATGATGGTTACACTTCCGTCTGTTCCATTCAAATTTTCTACATATCCAGCGCGCTCGTAGAATGCAGACAAACGGGAAGCTAAATATGCTGGAAAGCCTTCTTCGGCAGGCATTTCCTCCAATCTTCCGGAAAGCTCCCGAAGCGCCTCCGCCCACCGTGAGGTAGAATCAGCCATAATTGCCACATGGTAGCCCATATCCCGGTAGTATTCTGCCAGCGTCAGCCCTGTATAAATACTCGCCTCCCTCGCCGCCACAGGCATATTGGAAGTATTGGCAATCAGGGTTGTCCGATCCATCAAAAGATTTCCTGTTTTCGGATCCACTAATTGGGAAAATTCCTCCAATACATTGGTCATCTCATTTCCACGCTCTCCACAGCCAATATATATAATAATGTCTGCATCGGACCATTTTGCAAGCTGATGCTGGGTCATCGTTTTCCCTGTTCCAAACCCGCCGGGAATTGCCGCTGTGCCGCCCTTGGCAATGGGAAACAGCGTGTCCAAAATACGCTGTCCTGTCACCAAGGGACGATCTGCCGGATACCGCTTTTGAATCGGGCGGGGAATTCGGATCGGCCACTGCTGGGTCATGGTCAGTGTTTCTTGTATGCCATCCGCCCTTTGAATCCTTACCAATGGTTCCTCAATGGTATACATGCCATTTTCGGCAGCCCACACAACGGTTCCATCCATCTCTGGCGGAACCATGATTTTGTGAAGAATTGCCGGTGTTTCAGGCACTTCGGCAATGACAGAACCACCGCCAACAACATCCTCAGGTTTTACACAGATGGTAGTCTCCCACTTCTTATCCTTATCTAACAAATCCACATTGACTCCCCTGGGGATGTAGGCTCCATTCTCTTCTCCAATCAATTGGAGGGGACGTTCAATCCCATCAAAAATATTTGTAATAATTCCAGGTGCAAGCGTAACACTGATTGCCTTTCCAGCTCCCTCTACCAGTTCCCCTGGACGCAGCCCGGTAGTTTCCTCAAACACCTGTATGGTTGTTTCTTCTTTGTTAAGCCCAATGACTTCTCCTACCAGCCGATCTTTACCCACATAGACCATTTCTGACATTTTAAATCCCAGATTACCCTTAATGGTAATAATTGGTCCATTGATTCCATAGATATTTCCTGATACACTCATAGATAAGTCTCCTCCTGTTCCAGTTTCGTCACAAAGGATTCATCAATTAAAATATTCCTGGAACGGATCACAGCACGAATTCCGCCGCCAAAATCAATGCTGCTGACGGTAAGTTCCGCTTCAGTGAGCTTTTCCAGCTCTGCCTTTCTACCCTCATCGGAAGGATTGATATAGATAATGACTTGTTCTTTTCCTGCCACTTCCTTTGCCATACGGATTTTTGCCATCAAATATTTTTGATATTCCTCTGTATCCTGGTATTGTGCCAGTAAAACCTTCACTTGTTCTGACAGCTCTTTGCGCCATTTGCGTTTACACTCGTCCAGGAGGTGTTTCTGGCGCAGCATTTCCCCTGAAATTCTACTGTTGACCTGCCTGCGGATATTTCGTTCTTCTATCTGGATCCTATGTTCCATTTCTTTTTGTTTGTTCTGCCGGAACTCCTCCACCTCCTGCTTACAGGAGCTTTCATACTGGGTGATCAGCTCTTCACTTTTATTCTTTGCCACATCAATGGTAAAATTGCGGAATACTTCCATTTTTTCCTTGATCTGCATACTTTCTCCCTTCTGTTTCTGCGAAACCAGGTACAACGCATCCCATACAACCAATCATAAATAGCTGGCACATCCACTTGTATTCTGCGTAAATAAATCCAAAATTTACGATCCATTGTACTAGAGCTTTAGTCCAATTGCTTCACTGACATAGTCTGTTATAAAGTTTTCTTTTCTCCCAGTTCCATGGCGGTCTGGAATCTCAATCAAAAGAGGCTGACGGCGATTCAGTTTTGCATCGTCAATAAGATCCGGAAATTCCCTTCCAAACTTTTCTGTCAAAAGAACGATTCCGATTTCTTTATCCTGAAATACGGTTTCCAATGCTTCCTTCAATTCCTGCCGCTCATGGACCACCACACCTTCCACGCCTGCGAGACGCATTCCAGTGTAAGTGTCCCGATTGTCACTGATCAAATACATTTTCATACTCTTTCTCCTTAATTATCCCAAAATAGAGAAAGAAATTAATAGTCCGTAAAGGGCAATAGATTCTGCAAGCGCAACGAAAATCAATGCCTTACCCATAATGCTGGAATCCTCGCTTAAAGCGCCCAGCGCTGCACTAGCCGCACTTGCCACCGCAATACCTGCACCGATACAAGACAATCCTGTGGACAGCGCTGCTGCTATATACCGCCATCCTTCCACATTCGCCGCTGCCCCTGCTGCTGCCTCCGCGGCATGTACATCTCCACGGAACAACAAAATATCCGCCACAAGTACTGTGCCAAAGAAGAAAAAGATGTTGCATAAAAGGGCCGCCTTAAATCCTCCCTCTTTCCGTTTGCTCAGTAAAAACCCCCCCACTGGAATGATCATACTGCAAAGTAAAATTACCACTAATAATATTTTTGTTGCCATGTTTCCTATCCTCCTATTGATTTCTTTTATTAAATGAGATAAATGGTTTTCCGTTCCCTGTATAAAAACGGCTGAACATTTCATAGTATTCCAGGCGAAGCACCTGTATCCCTACCACCAGACCTTCCAGTCCGGCAACTAAAAGATTGCCTAATACAATCACAATCCAGTTGGGATTTCCTTTTTCCATTCCGGCAAGGGTCATTACCACCCCCATCATGCCGGCATGGCTCAAAGCAAAGGCGCCGACACGGACAAAGGAAATGGTGTTGGTTGCATAACTTAACACCACATCAAAGCCTTCCACCAATGCCTCAACAAAAAACATAACTTTGCTTCCCTCTGGAAAAATCCGGCTGTGATGCTCCACAAGGTGGGTCAGAGGCTCTTTTAACAAGATTGCCACCAATGGCACCCCTACTGCAATGCCGATGATAATGGTTGCAGGAAGCCCATGCCCTGTGATAAAAAGCAAGGCACACAACACCACAAACCCATAGCAGACCAGCCCTGCAAGCCCGCTCTGATGAAACAGCAGCCTTCCATACTCTTTTGCCCGAATAGCGTTCACCATATTTAATATCATGGCAATCAAGATCAGTACCGCGCCAAACCCAATTGCCATCATCAGGGTAGACATAATGTTATCCATGGGTTTCATCCATATTGCCGGAAGCAGTTCTTCAAATCCAAAGACACTGCCGTAAAGAAATCCAAATATCACAGACCAGATCCCAGCCACCCCCACAATTCCGGCAAGCCGCAGATTCTTAAGTTTATAAAGTAATACGCCGCCGATTAAAAGGCAGGCTCCTTGTCCCACATCTCCAAACATAATGCCAAACATCAGCGTATAAGTCAGCGCCACAAACAAAGTGGGATCCATCTCATTATAAGCGGGAAGCCCATACATCTCCACAAACATTTCAAATGGTTTTAAGATTCCAGGATTTTTAAGTTTTGTAGGGGGCACCACAGAGCGGTCCCCTTCCTCCTCCACCCAGTGAATCTTTTCGTCCTTTGCAATTTCCTGTTCCAACTTTGCTGCATCCCTTTTTGACATCCATCCATACAGAATATAAAACTCGCCGCTTTCGTCCTTCGACTGGGTACATGCCGCATATTTTCGGATATCAAAATTTCTGCAATAGCTCTGCAGGCTCTCACAGGCAGATAAAATCTCATTTTCCCGGCTTTTGATACATTCCATCGTCCGCATCTGCAGCCGTTCCAGCTCCTGTTCACATTCTTCCAGGCGTTCTTTTGCCTGGTCGAACACCTTCTTTGGAGTCTCCTCAAAAACTTCTGACACCTCAATTGCTTCAAAATGGAACGAGGCATAAACTGCCTCCACTTCCAACCGATGGGTATGGGGAACAAAATACACCCCCCAGACATATTCACTGTCATTGTTGCACTCATAAAATAATGTATAGGGATTTTTAAAAATATACTGTTCTAATTTGTGATAATCCACCACACGAATCCGTCCGAACTGATAATCAATAAACCGGAAATCCTTCATCTTGCTCAGCTCAAAATCCAGCCCGATAAAGGGTGCGATCTGTGCCATCCATTCTTTAATTTCCAGCATTTCCTCCTGCAGCTCTTTTTTCCTGCTGTTCACATCTTTTAATTGCTCATAGACTTCATAGATGATTTCCTGTGCCTGGGCCGCCCGCATCACTATCGTTCCTTTTGCAGATGTATTTAGATGCTGTTTTAATTCTTCCCCTTTCTGTGCCGCATCCTTATACAAATTTGTCTCCACAAATGGACGGATATTTTTCAGGCTGCCAAGGCTGGTCATTGCATTCTCAAAATGAATCTCATACTTATTCAAGTATACTTTCACCACACGGTCAATATCGTCCTTGGGTCCGGCGATATGCAGCAGCTTCATTTTCTCTATCAAAGCGTCTCCTCCATTCCTTACATTGTAACATATAATACTTTTCTATACTCAACCTGATATATTGATCAGGATCAGTTCCCGGATATCTTTTGCCGGAAGTTGGTAACGTATTCCTTCTAAGGCTGCCGTCAAATGCTCAATTTCCTGCTCTTTCTTATAAAAATAATAAAAAACCGGCGCCATAGAAGAGGGATATTTCCGACAAACCCTTTGATACATCTTCTCTATTACAAAATGATATGAAATCTCATCCTGTAGTTTTACCAACGCTTCCTTTCCTTTAAAATATACCGTATTCCCCAAAATACTTTGAAATTCTTCTGGATGGGCTGCCTCCAAAAGCTGGGCAAACTCTTCCTTTCCCAACTTATAATGGACTGGTATCAACATGCCCTCTATTTCTTGCGGTTTCTGATGGAAAAATTGCTTTGCCCGATAAATCCACAGGATATTCAGCCAATCAATTTGTGTGCCAAACACTTCTTTCAATACCTGCTGCATCTGTTTCCCTGAAAATTTCCCGATCTCTTTCCACACCTGTACAAAATAAGAAATCTCAACCTTGGGAACCCCCTCCTCAAATTGAAGCTGTCCATAATACAGCTTCAGCGCCCTGCGCTGCTGTCCATTGCTGAATCGATACAACTTGCGGTAATCTTCTTGTATAGAGTGGTGAATCAAAGCTTCTACCTGCCCACGGTGCTGAATTTCCTCATGTCCGCCATATATTTTTCCATAGCTCTCCTGTTCCCGCAAAAAGCCTATGGTTTCTTGTACCGTCTGAAATTCTGTGATCTGTTCAAAATCTTCCCGTTTCAGCAATCTGCTTTTCATTGCCCTGGTCTTTGTCACCAAGCCACTGTACTTAAGCAATCCTCCTGCCATACACTACACCTCTGTTATCCTTTTCACAATTTCCTTTGCATATTTAGAGAGATTATTTTGATATAATTCATTTAACCGCTCCATCTGCTGTTGGTTTTTCTCCACCAGGCGGCGAATCTCGTCCTGTGCTTGTTCCTCCAGGCGAGTCTGCAAAATCGTCAGCCTTCCTTCCATCTCTGCGTCCAGCCCCACGCTGATTTCTTCCATCTGCCTTTTCTTTTCTTCCTGCATTGCCTGTTTGGATAGATTAACATTGTCCATCAATTTTCCAGCTTGTGCTTCTATTTCATGCAATTCCCTGATAACTTCATTCACCGTTGTCCCTCCTCTCTAAAAAAATATAGCTTCTCTGCCATCCTCTGACCCTTCACATCCCTTACCACACGATCTGATATGGAATACTCCAATTCTTTTACAATATCCTTCAGCAGCTTGCGGACCCTGGAATGGCTAACTTTATAACCAGGTCCATGTTCTGAATACTGGCATAAACTCTTCAATATATAATTGTCCTCCGTTGCCTCAACTGCAATCTCTACATGATAACTTTGCAGACATTGCTGACACAAGTGCCCAATCAAAAATGCCCCATAGGCAATCCGATTCATGATCACCATAGGAATCTCTTCCCCTGTCTGATTGTAAATTTGAAAAATACGTGCCTTTCCCGGATGATGGAACTGATTTTTCAGATCATTCACATAAAAAATAAAATTGCGTTTTTCATACATGTGATATTGTATATATACTTCCAGCAGCCTCTTGCAAAAATCCCCTACAATTTGACCTTCCTCAGAAGAAAACTCAGATACAGGAACACGAAGATTCTCTTTCATAATATTGGCGGCAGCCTGGCATATGATATCATAGCCCCTTTTTTTCTCTTCCATTTTCTGAAAGAGAACTTCCGCTTCCCCATCCAGTTTTTGCAGTTTCCTTGTGATCTTCTGATGGAATTCTTTTTCCCGCTTCTGGATTTCATAATGTTTTAGTCCTGCCTGTATGGGAACTGTGAGATCTTCCACAAGAAAAAAAGGCTTTAAAATCAATCTATAAATTTTGCCATGATTGATAATATCCAATGTCTCTGCCACATCCCGCACCTGGGTTACAGCAATCTTTACTGTTTCAGGGGACAGCATATCCACCATTTCAAACAGCTCCCTTCCTGACATTACAGGCATATCCATTTCACTGACCAGTACCGCTGTAGGATTTGCTGTCATATATTCCATTGCTTCCTCTGAATGATTAAAATACATACAGTTCATTTCCTCCCCCAATGGCGCCAGCATCCGTTTATAATTGGCGAGCCATTTGCCGTCATTGTCCACCATTACCACAGTATTCATAACATGCCTCCCTCCTAAAGTTACTCACCTTTTCCTGTCATTTAACTTAAATTATAACAGACTATGATAAATTTTACAAAAATTTTTTTTAATCTAATAGAAACACATACAAGCAGGTTACATATGATACAGTGTAATCAAAATTATGGAGGATTTAACATGAGTGATTTAGCTGCTACAAACTGTGGATGTGGATGTGAAACCAATAACAACGGAGGATGCAGTTCCATTATTTGGATTATTATCCTGCTTTGCTGCTGCGGCGGCGGATGCGGCGGCGGATTCTTCGGCGGTGGAGAAGGCTGCGGCAATAATAGCTGCCTGTGGATTATCTTATTGCTCTCCTGCTGCGGCGGATGGGGCAACGGATGCGGCGGCGGATTCTGCTAATTCCCAATTATGCCTGACTCCGGGCAGGCGATTCCAAAAAAGCTGCTGTTTCACAATGAAAATTGTGAAGCGGCAGCTTCCTTTATGTCCTTGATTGCGTGAATTTTCTCAATTCTAAAGTTAAAAGTATAGGTTCATTATATACAAATTATATCATTTATACAATTGAATATCGCTTTTTTATGTAATTCACATATGTTGGTGTTACTAATTTAGAAGGAAGATTCGTAACAGTAGTGACCGAATCAATATATTCTTCATCCTCTTGCGACAAATCAGTTTTATACGATACTTGCCCTGAAGGTGACAAAAAAAGTATATTGGACTCAAACATTTTATGATGGTTTTGACACATCCATAAACCATTTTCACTATCAGTTGCCCATGCAATCTTGTTTTTCTATTTCATCATCTATATTGACCACATTAATATTTCCCATAGAATGGATCACAGACAAGCTGGATGCAGGCAATTCTTTTAAATCCTGTTCATTATACTCATACAATGTTATCTGATCCTGAATACATGCTAATTTGCTTATTGCATAACAAATTAAACTGGTATCATACTTATTAGATCCATAAGTTTTTCCAAATATTTCATATTCATTAGCTCCATTTTTTACTATTACTCCGGCGGTTAAATGTCGATGAATTTTACGCAGAATAAATTTTCATCAGCAAGGCGGAAGAGTGAGTTGTAGCGAGTGCTACAACGATTGATGACAACGTAGCAGATGGAAATTTAGAC
>CATOOV010000030.1 GCA_951801955.1 uncultured Lachnospiraceae bacterium | reverse complement strand
CTTTCGGGAATTCTCCCTCCTGTGCAAAGGAAAGCACCATGCCTTTTTCATTTTCTTTCAGCAGGTTCTTGATCTCTGCGTCTTCTTCGCTTCCAGCCTGCTGCAGCGCCAGATTCAAATCGGAAAGTTTTTCAGATGCCAAGGTTCCTGCGCTGAATGTCCACTGGTAAGAACTGCTGCCAGCTACAGATATGGTAAGATCTTTACCAGCCGCTTTTGCGGCATCAAAGACTTCTTTTGGTACAGTAATCGCTCCAACCTTATCACTGGTTAAATTCTCTGGTAATTTCACATCTATAGAAAGCTGTTCTGCTTTGCTTTCTTTTAGTTTCCCTGCCAGTGAATCTGGAAGTAAAATGTCAACAACTGTATCCTGCCCTGGTGTAATTTGTGGAATGGTTACTTCATATTTGCCATTGCCATCATCCTTAATAGCCTCGTCACCTGGCTCCACAACTTCTGTTTTTGCCTTAACTGTTACTTTACACTCTTTCTTGATCTCTACATTGTCTGCACTAGCTACCGTAATGGTTGCCGTTCCTGCTTTTTTTGCCGTTACCTTTCCATTCGTTACCTCTGCAACACTCTCATTGCTGGACTTCCATGTTACCTCTACGTTGGTTGCTGTTTCTGGAAGTACGGTTGCTGTCAAAGTCTCACTCTCTCCGATTTCAAGGGTAAGGCCGGCCTTATCTAAGTTGATGCCAGTCACTGGTATCGCTGTATCTGTAACCGTAACCTCTGTGGTGAACACTTTTTCCCTATTATCACTCAATACAATCTTTGTAGTAATAGTTGCTGTTCCTTTTGCCACCGGGGTAATCGTTCCATTGTCAGATACCTTTGCAACGTTTTCTTTATCACTGGAATAACTTGTTTCCTTTACTTCAAGCCCTGCCTCTTGTAGAATCTGTGTAAAGATTTCTGGATAAGTAATCTCGATCTTTGCAGTTTTGCCAAGAAGTACGCTTCTTACCTCTGAAACTTTAATGGCATTCAAAGCTGCTTCGACCTGTCCATCCTCCAATTTTTCCACTGCAAGCCCTGCAATTACAGGATCCTGATTGGTTGCCTTTACGGCAAGGAAATGCACTTCTGCTTCGCCTAACACATTTTCCACCTTAAAGGTAATCTCAGACTTCTGCTGTGGTGCTTTGCCGCTGACTTCCACTTCCTGTGCTGGAGAAGTAACCTTCTTTCCGTTGTCATCTGTATACTCTACATAGAATTTCATCGGACGTGTCACGCCCCACCATTCTCCAAAATAGCCTGTAACGGTATACGTGCCGCTCTCCAGAGGAATGATATACTCACAATTCTTATCTTTCTTTGCATACCAGCCATTGGTAAAGATGGATGCAACGTTATTCTTAAGCAGTCCGGCAATCGTCTGCGTCTCATCATTCACAAATCCCCAGCTTCCCTCTGTATAGATTTGGTCTGGGTCTTCATTACGCAAGTCGATTTCTTCCAATCCATAGATTGCGTCAAAACTTGCGGAATCTGGCATTGTTTCATTCCAGGAACCTACGCCGGAGTCAATGTAGTAGATCAGTTTCTCTGATACCACTTCAATATTCTTGGTAATTTTGCGGTTATCCAATTCTGCAATGGTTCCAGTTACTGTTACAGTCCCCGGCTTGTCAAATGCATCTTCGGCGACAGCCTCCCATGTTACTGCAACAGTTTTTTTAACGCCATATACTGCAACTTCTATTTCTGCTGGCAGTGTATAACCTTTTCCTGCCAATACAGTATCCGGCAATTTCTCATCTGTTACTTCAATACTGCTGTATGCCTGCATCACTTTCTCATACTCGGCTTTGGTAATATTCATAACCGTTCCATGACGTGGTCTGGAAGGAAGGTTTGCCGTAATTTTTGTAAACTTGCCTTCTGCCAAACTATTGGTGGTCATTGGATAATATCCTCCTGCCCCAAAAGCATCCAGAAGGAGGCACCATTTTGCACCTGCATTTGCAATATCATCATCATTGAATTTAAATCCGCAGGGACCTTCTACCCCGCCTGCAATATTTTCATTGACCATGGTCCACTCGCCAAGCAGGGAGTTTGATTTTTCCATGTAAATATAGGTCTTGCTCTCATTTTTGGTAAAGCGGTAATAAGTTCCATCCTCATCCCGTACCACGGTAGAATCAATGGTACTATGGCTCTCATCAATCCATACTTTTGGCTCCGTAAAGGTATAGAAATCCCTGGTCTTACAATAATACAACCTCTGTTTTGCATAGTTATCCGTAGCTACTTTGGAAGCCCAAAATACCAGGTACTCGCCTGTCTTGTCGTCGTAGAATACTTCTGGCGCCCAAGTACAGCCTGCCTGGATCTTATCACTGACTGTCACCATACGCTGGTCTGTCCAGTTTACTAAGTCCTCAGACTCCCATACCATAATTGCCTGGCTTCCCTTTTGTTGTGCTGTTGTCCAGTTTCCGTCTAGGGCAATACACAAGTCTGTAGCGATCAAATAGAATTTATCGCCTTCTGCAGAACGGAAAATATAGGGGTCACGCAGTCCTGTCGTTCCCATACTAGAGGTAAGAACTGGTTTTCCATCATATAATTCTTCCCAATCCAGCCCATCTTCACTAGATGCAAAATAGATTTGTTCTTCCCCTGCGCCATTCCCAATAAAGTAAGCGAACAGGTAATCTGTCATGTCTCCGACTTCTGCCTCAGCCTTCACGGTAACATTAAACTCTTTCTCTTTCGTTTTACCATCTTTGGTTAATGTTGCCGTCAGTTTCACCTGCGTATCCGCTGCCTGCCTGGTAACTACGCCTGCAGGTGTCTTATCATATCCTTCATTCTTTTGGTCTTCTGCGTTGATCACATCATTATTAGAGGAAACCCAGGTAATTGTAGAGCCATTTTTGCCAACGGTAGGCAACGTGATATTTCCTCTGATATTATCCATATTTGGAATGGTCAATGCGTCAACATCCGCAGAAAGCTCTGTCTTAATTGTGACTGGGATACTCTTTTCAAACACTTTTTGTCCCTTGTATGTACCTGTTAATGTAATCGTTACTTCCTTATTCGCATCTCCTGTATAGACAATTTTACCTTCCCCATCGATTGCTGTAAGGTCAGAAGACTCCCAAGCAAATTCCACACCCTTTTTATTCTGCGTAAATAACAAATCTGTTACAATGCTATCTGCATCTGAATTTCCATTCAGCATCGCCGCGAGAACTTCTTCTGCAACACTGTCAAACAATTTCTGCTTTTCTAATGCTGGAGGGGCTGCCTCATAATATTCATCATAAATTTCTTGCTGTGTCAAAGCTTCGTCATATACTTTTACACCATACACGCCGCCCTTGTAGAACATGTCATTGTAGGAGGAACGTCCGATAAATCCAACCAATCCAGTCCCGAACTCTGTGGTCGTCTTGGTTTTATCATTGTTGCACACTTCTTCCCCATTGTAATACCCGATAATTTTATCTGGTGTAATTACAGTGGTATACAATGACCACTGGTCGCTGGTCTTTGTCTCAGAAACCGGGGTTTCTGTGCTGTAAGGCTCACCTGCATTATTGCTCTTTGTCCAGACAGATTTAAAGTTGCCGCCCTTTGAGGGATTTAACAGCCAATAATTTAAAGGCATGTTTGCTGTAGAGGCATCGTCCACATGCTTTGTCTTGGTGCCAAAAAACATTGCTGCATAATCTCCAGAACCTGTCTCGTTTTTCAGCCATGTGGTAATTGTCAGCGTGTCCTTGCCCTCAAATACAGCCCCCGGAATGGAAACATACGCCGCGTCAGAACCTGCTTCTCCACCTGGCAGCATCAGCATACCATTTTCAACAGAAGCGCCTGTGCCTTCCAGTTTTGCATGATGGTCATTCCCACTGGTATCTGTAATGGTCTTATCCGTCAAATTTGCCTCTGAAAACTCATATGCTGCAACTAAGCTGCTCACATCCTGGCTAAGCACCTTGACTGTAATATCCTTCGTTGTCTGCGCCTCACCCTTTTTAATGGTTGCAGCCAGCACTACATCCACATCATTTGCCTGTCTGGTAACTGTTCCGTCATTGGCAATTACCTGTGGATTCTGGGATGCCCAGGTAATCTCTGTGCCATAGGCGCCCTTTGCTGGCAGTTCCAGATTCTTCTTTGTGGAAGCTGGAAGCGTCAGCTCTGCCTTTGCCTGTTCTACCGCTTCCTGGTCAGTCAGTGTAGTGATGGAAAGCTTTGGCGCCTGATCTCCCTCTATATACACATAATAACCACAAGTCACTGTCTGCAGACGGTAAACCGCATAGGGATCTCCATTTGCTATGGACTCTTTGACCCAATCTGTCACATCAAAGGTCACCTTTAAATCCTGCGTTGCATTTTTATACTCAATCCATCCTTGGTCTCCGCCAAGACCGCCGCCATACACGGTTTTGTCCTTGGTATAACCATTCTTTGCCGGGAAAGTAGCTCCTGGCGCATTCGCTACTGCGGTATCATCTTGCATTCCTGCATATTTTTCAGAATCTACCTGGAAAATTGCCGCCTTTGTCTTCTTTCCGCTGTTCGCAGTATCATTTCCATCATATACTGTAATCGTCAGCTCGGCACGGCTGATCAGTTCTGGTTCAATCCCTCCCTGGTCATCCGTGGTTTTCTTGCCTGGAAGTTCAAATCCCATGCCTGCCACTCTGGTGGAACCAACATTATTCACGCTAATTGCCGTTTCACCCTCTACACGTGCCGCAGCTTTTTCACTGCCTTCTGTCGTAGGGGCATCGGTTCCAATCAAAGTGGCTTTTTTATTATCAGTTCCTGTCTTTTCCCCAATAGAGCCAGCTCTCACAAATTTACTGCACTCAATTTGTGTTGTGTTCCCTGCTGCCTCCCCTTCACCCGCCGCATACGCAACAGATGTGGGCACCATGGTAATTACCATAGCAAACGTCAGTATCATGGCAAGATACCGTTTCAAGTACTGCTTCATAAAAAGCCCTCCTTTATATAATATTTTTTTGTTTTGCACAGCTTTTCTATGTATGTTCCATCTATGTCGGTACAACCGTGCAAACTATATTAGTATTTTACTAAATTTTACTGAAAAAATCAAGATTAAATAATACAATTTTACCAACGTTTTACAAAACTTTACTCTTAAAATCCTCTATTTTCAATAGAAAATCCACTCTTGCATTCCGAATCACTTATAAATTTAATAAAAACATTCAGGGACTAAAAAAGGCGGAAGGAATTTTTTACAACTTCTTCCGCTTTCTTTTGGCGCCCCATCCGAAAAAAATACAAAACAAAGGACTGCCATATGGCAGCCCCCTGTAATTGTTCTTATTATATAATTTTTTCTTATTATTTTTTCTTACGTGCCATAACAAGACTCTGAACAACCAGGAACAAGCAAAGCATAACTGCCCTTGTGATTCCTGTCCACCAAGCCTGATCCAGACCTGCAGAAGAAACAATATTCTGAATGGTACCAAGTGAAAGTACACCAAAAAGGGTACCAACAATATTACCAACACCACCTGTCAGCATGGTACCGCCGATGATGGAAGATGCGATCGCATCCATTTCTGCTCCAGTTGCATGAGATGGAGAACCAGAACCTACATGGAGGAAATATACATATCCACCAATTCCTGCCAGCAATCCGCAAAGCAGATGAGAGAGGAACCTTGTTCTCTTAACATTGATACCAAGCATCAATGCACTCTGCTGGTTTCCTCCTACTGCATAGAAAGAACGACCAAGCTTGGTCCAGCGAAGCATACAGAACATAACAATTACAACGAGAAGCGCTACCACTACACCGATCTCAACATAGGCATCTACATACACGCCTTTTCTATTGGTTGATCCCAGTCCTGGAATAATCACACGGGTCATTTTTAACTTGCTAAATGCTTCATTTGCCACATTGAAAGGCTTTGTATTTACAATTGTAGTCATACCACGGGCAAAGAACATACCAGCAAGGGTGACAATAAAGGGCTGGATATCCAGATATGCAACCAAAAATCCCTGGAAAGCACCAAAAGCAAGACCAATTGCCAATGCGATAAGAACAGATACAAACACATTACCGCCTTTGAAATCCAGATACACTGCACAGCACATACTAACTAATGCAGTAACACCACCAACTGAGATATCAATCCCGCCAGTGATCATAACAAGGCTCAAACCGCAGGCAAGAATAATCAACGCCGCATTTGAGTTAAAAAGATTTAAGAAGTTCTGTGCTTTTAAAAAGCCCCCGCCTTGGAAGATAATCGCACCGATATACATCAGGAAGAACACCACAATTGTAATCGTAAGGAGTAAATTTGTGTCAGTAAGATTATTTATCTTCTCAGCAAAACTACCAGACGCAGATGATTTATTATTTGACATACTAAGCAACCTCCTTAACCTTTAACTTCTTTGTAAGATTGGAAAACCAATCTCTTACAGTTGGTGCGCTGATCACAACCAGAACAATTACCACAACCGCCTTATATGCTGGAAGCGCATCAGACTGAACATTGAACTTGTAAAGCGTTGTAGTTAAGAACTGGATAACATAAGCGCCGACAATGGAAGCTGCCATGTTAAATTTACCACCGCTCAAAGCATTTCCACCCAAGGCAACTGCAAGGATGGCATCCATTTCAATATCCTTTGCAATAACAGAATAGTTGATAGTTGAAACACGGCTTACCTTAATCAAACCAACCACAGCAACACACAATCCAAGAACGACGAATGACATTACCTTAATAAAAGCCGGATTCAAACCATTCAGTCTGGAAGAACTCTCATTGATACCAACTGCCTGGGTATATAATCCAAGGTTAGTAAACTTCAATACGAGGAAAATAATGATAATACATGCCACTGCAATAAAGAATGGCGTGGGAATCGGGATTCCTGGAATAAATTCACCAAAATAGGTAAATTTTTCATCACTGATAACCGGAAGCTCATTGTTGTTGATCCATGCTGCGATGGAACGACCTGCAGTATACAAAATCAAGGTCGCAATCATCGGCTGGATCTTAAAATAAGCCACCAGCACGCCGTTAAAGGCTCCGAACAGCATTGCTACAATACAACTTACCAAAAATGCTACAATAATCGGCGCTGCAAGCTTTTCTGGACGGGAATTGCCGCCGCAAAGCACACGCAAAATCACACTGCCGGCAATCGCTACTGCCGCGCCCACACTGATATCCTGACCACCGGAAGCAGCCGTTACCAAAGTCATACCAATCGCCAGAATTGCAAGCTCGGAACCACTGTCCAAAATTGTAATCAAGAAACCAGATAAAACGGGATTTCCCGCACTGTTATATCCCAATGTAATCTTAAAAAAACTAGGGTCAGCAATCAAGTTAAATACTGCCAGCAACAGCACTGCCAAAATCGGAATAAACATCTGCTGCCTGACCAGATTCATAAAAAAGTTTTCGTTTGATTTCTTCGCTTCATTTTTCTGCATTATTTTTTGTCACCTCCGGCAATGGTACTCATAACCTTACTCTGATTCAAATCGTCTCCTGAGAGTTCGCCTACAACTTTGCGGTCCCTCATAACGACTAACCGGGAACAGGTACGCAGCATCTCATCTAACTCAGAAGAAATAAAGGTAACGCTCATTCCTTCTGAAGCAAGTTTCAGCACTAATTTCTGAATATCAACTTTTGTTCCAACGTCAATACCACGCGTCGGCTCATCCAAAATCAAATATTCGGGATGTGTAAACAGCCAACGGGCCAAAATTGCCTTCTGCTGGTTTCCACCGGACAGGGACTTAATCGGTGTATCTGCAGAAGCAGTTTTAATACTCAAAAGTTTTATGTATTCGTCTGCAATTTTATATTGCTCTGATTTAGAAAACGGCTTGAAAAACCCTCTCAATACCTGCTGGGCAAGGATAATATTTTCACGAACGGAGAGATCTCCCACAATACCATCTCCCTTACGGTCTTCTGGAAGGTATGCCATTTTATTTTTCATAGCATCCAAAGGCTTCGTAATCTTTACTTCTTTGCCGTTCATCTTAACGGTTCCGCCCGTTACTCTATCCGCACCAAAGAGTGCACGGACGCACTCGCTTCTTCCAGAACCAAGCAAACCTGTGAAACCGTTTACTTCACCTTTTTCAATATGGAAATTAAATGGTTTAATTCCAGCGTCACTGACACGGTTTGATGCTTCCAATACCGGCACCATACCAGGCTTTCTCTCGTATTCCTTCTGATCGCCCTTAATGTCAGCCATATCATCCATCTCTTTACCAAGCATCTTGGCAACAAGTTTGACACGCGGAAGATCTTTGATTGCATACTCACCCACCAACTGGCCATCACGCATAACTGTAATCCGGTCACATATCTCATATACCTGATCCATGAAATGGGTAACAAAGACAATTCCAACGCCTCTTGACCTTAAATCCCGCATCAGCTTAAACAGCTTTACAACCTCCTGCTCATCCAGGGAGGATGTCGGCTCATCCAGAATCAATACCTTACAATCCATATCCACCGCACGTGCAATGGCAATCATCTGCTGAACCGCGATAGAGCAGGTCTCCAACTGCTGTGTTGCGATCGCTGGGATATCCAGAGACTTCAGGATTTTCTCTGTATCAGCGTTCATTTTTTTCCAATTCTGTCCCATGCCTTTGGTCCGGCCTATAAACATATTTTCTGCAACAGAAAGGTTGGGACAGAGCGTAATCTCCTGGTATACTGTACTGATACCAACATTCTGTGCATCCTGGGGTGAATGAATTGCCACTGGTCCTTCCACGCCATCGAGGAAAATCTCACCTTCATCTTTCCCATAAACTCCAGTCAAGACCTTGATCAAAGTGGATTTTCCAGCACCATTTTCTCCCATCAACGCATGGACCTCGCCTTTGCGCAATGTAAAATCTACTCCCTGCAGGGCACGTACTCCGGGAAAGCTTTTATGTATATTTCTCATCTCTAATACAGCATTATCTTTCACCTATGAGTTCACCTCCTATAAATTATCATTGTCCAAAACAAAGCGCGGTGCAGACCTTCAATTTCCGCCTTTGCTGCGCCGCGCTTTGAATAATCACTAAAAATTATTTTAAGTTAATATTAGATACCAAACTGTTCAATATCTTCATCGGTGATTGTCTCCGCGTCAAAACCTTTTTCTTCCATTACGATAACTTTTTCAGAAACTTCATTACCTGCCTCAAGTTCCTCAATAACATCAGCAATGTACTTTGACTGGAATGGATTACACTGTCCATCATAGTTCCAGTTTTTAGCTTTCAGTTCTTCTAACGCCCACTTATTGCAGTCAAATCCCATAATGATTACGTCTTTGCCAACACCATGAGAAATGTTTGCCTTGTCAAGAGCTGCTACTGCACCCTTAGCCATATCGTCATTCTCTGCATAAATTACGTTGAACTCTTTGCCAGAATCGATCGCTGCCTGTACGATCTGCTGTGCTTTCTCAGCGTTCCACTCAGCAGTCTGCGGCTCACCAACATACTCCCAGTTATCATTCGCTTTTACTGCTTCTTCCATTGCTTTGGTACGTCCCTGCTGTGCTGCAGTACCCATAGCGCCCTGAAGGTGGATAATCTGATATTTATCCAATTTCTGGTCTGTCAGCCATTTAACAGCCGTCTCACCTTCTTTTTCCATATCAGATACGATGGAAGCTGCATAAAGGTCCTCAGATGCATCAATGGTACGGTCGAATAAGATAACTCCGATACCTTCTGTCTGTGCATCTTGAAGCACGGGTTCCCAACCTGCGGTATCTGCTGCGGAAATCAAAAGATAATCCACACCGTCCTGAATAAACTTCTGAGCTGCTGTAATCTGCTCGTCATTCTTCATGCTGTAAGCGAAAGATGCTTCATAGCCGTTCTCTTCTGTAAAGGTTTTCTTCAGGTCTGCATCATTAGCAGTACGATATCCAGACTCGTTCGGGTCATTGTTAATGATACCAACCTTGATCTTTTCACCGTCTGACTTTGCTGGTGCTTCCCCTGATTCATCCTCGCCAGTCTCATCTGTCTTTGCTGGCTCTTCGGAATTCTCCTCTGTTGTTGATGGTGTAGATGCAGGTTCATTCGTATTGCCACCGTCATCCTTAGAACCACATCCAACTACTGTCCCTGCCACCATAACTACAGCAAGTAACATCGCTAATTTCTTTCTTAACATTTACATGTCCTCCCTTTTTTTATTCGGCATTACGCCGTTGTGATTTTATTTTAAGTTTTTTATGCGTTACAGTCAATAATCCTTCCTGTGTCTTTTTCATATTTGTCGCAATATCCAATACAAGTTATCTTTTAAATCTTATTTTTTAATACAAGTTTGTAATACTTTTATGTAATTTTATTTATTTATTAATTATTTTACGAATTATATTAATTTTCCCCTGGTTATATATGAAATAATTTTCTTTTTTTTCCAATATTCGTTTTTACTACATCCACTTATGTTTGTAACTTTTTGTCACTTTTCTCTATTTATCCACAATTTGTTCATTATTTTTTAATTATTTTACGAGTAAAAATATAACTCAAGAAGAAATAAATCACAAAAAAACTTACGATCAGACATTATTTTACGATGGGTTTTCCTGCCATCATTTTTGTTTATATAAGATATTCCTATATTTTGTATTTCATGGGATAATATGTTATATTTAATGTGATTGTCCAGAAAAACATTCTTGAAATGATTTACCAAAACGATCAATATCCTTATGTAAAATCTTAGAGGGGTTTGCCATGTCTGCAAAATATATACATTTAGCCAACATTTTAAGAGAACTAATTTTAAACAATATGGGAGAGGGAGTCTATAAGCTTCCCTCGGAACACGAACTTACAAAACAGTATCATGTAAGCCGCCAGACAGTCAGAACAGCATTGCAGCTCTTAACAGAAGAAGGGTTGATTGAAAAACGTCGCGGCAGCGGCTCTTTTTCTACTGGGCTTGGAACCATGAAAAATACCATTGCCATTCTTGTCAACAACGCAGAAGAGTATACATCCCCTGCACTTATCGCTGATATAAAATCTGTACTGGGAGCAAAAGGTTACTCCACAAACATCTATTCTACTTATTCCAAAATATCAGTAGAACGGGAGATTTTATGGGAGTTAAAAGATGCTTCTATCCGGGGAATCATTGTGGAAGGAACCAAAACAGCACTGCCCAACCCCAATCTGGATCTCTATGATTCCATCATGGCAAAAGGGATCTGTGTACTGTTTATAGGGGGAAATTATCCGGCGCTTTCCTCCTCTGTCTGTATCAAGGATGACAATTATTATGGAGGCTACTTGCTCGCAAAGCATCTGATACAAAAAGGACACACCCATATCGCCGGAATTTTCAAGATGGATGATATACAGGGACTGGAAAGATATTCTGGGTTTATTACCGCAATGCGTGATTTTTCTGTCCCTCTTTTGGAAGAACTGGTCATCTGGTACACCTCCGCCGAATTGGAAGCGTTGGAAAACAGATCTGATACTGGATTTTTAACTTCTTTCCTTCGAAAAAATAAAGATGAATGTTCTGCCGTTATCTGCCAAAATGATGAAATTGCTTACTGGTTGGTGAAAGAACTTGATTATGCAGGAATCCGCATCCCTGAGGATATCTCCATTGTCTCTTTCGACAACAGCTATATGAGCAGCCTGGATTCTATTCGAATTACTTCCTTGGCACATAACAGCCATGAAATGGGGACAACGGCAGCAGCGGTCCTGCTCAGGATGATACAAGGGGATTCTGTCCATTCCGAAGAACTGTCCTGGCATCTAATCCTGCGGGGGAGCGATGCATTCTATGAACCACCTGCGATTCCCGGCAATCTGCCTGATTAACTGCCTATGCCCTCATACCGCTGCGATATTCCCTAGGCGTACATCCCTGGGTCTTTTTGAATACAAAACTAAAATAATGGGGATCCTTAAATCCTACTTCTGCAGCAATGTCCCCAGACTGCCGTTCTGTCTGCCGCAGAAGCTGCTTTGCCTTCTCCATACGTTTCTGCGTAACATATTCCGTAAATGTCATTTCCGTTTCCTGCCGAAACACCGTACTGAAGTAGTTAGCACTAACTTCTACTACACTGGCAACTTCGTTTAATGAGATAGAATCTTTGGCATAATTTTCCTCAATATAACCCACCGCTTTTTTTATCAGCTTTTTACTTTGGCTTTCCAATGCCTGATTACTTAACTCCAATGCCCGATGCATGAGTTCCTGCATATAAAACCTCATATCTTCCATATTCAGGCTTAATATCTGCATTTTATCTGTATAGGTATTTTCCAGCAGGTCACTTTGGCTGTAACCAAGATTCTCCACAAAAGCAATCGTGGTAAAACGAATACTCAACATTAAATAATCCCGAAACAATTTGGAGGAAAGCCCCTCCCTTAAACTTTCCAAATAACCGTCTACAAAATCGTCTATTTCTCCAACCTGGCCATGCTGCAAAAAATTCTTGATAATTTCTGGATCTACCTTTGCAGTATCTACCTTGACCAAAGAACTTTCTTCCTTCCCCCGCTGGACAAGGTTCGTCGTTTCCATGGTAAGAATATGTTGCCCTGGCTTTAAAAACCGGCATGACATCATATGGTTTACTTTGCTGTATACCTGGGGCAAAAGGCTTAAACGCTCCACTGGCTCACCAATGGCACAGCACCATTCAATCTGGTCGTCATGCCCGGAACAAATCCGAATAATATTTTCCCGGCATTTCGTCTTTAACTCCTCCATTTGTTCCTCTTCGCCTTTCATTAGTATTCCATAAGTATTAATATTCCATCTAAATATTAAAAATTCTGGATACCGCAGAAAGTATCTTGTCAATTCTTCTCTCTTGCCTGCAACCAGCCTTGACTCTTGGGAAGGCTCCTCCGTATTTCTATTTTCCCTTAAACACACCATAGCAAGATTATAGCTTGCAGCATCCATTTCAAGGGAAAGTTTTTGTGCCTCCTCATAGATTTCCTGTACAGACAACTGTCCTTCGAATACTTTTTCAAAGAATTTTCTTCTGGAAAACTGCTCATATTCCTGCATATCTTCTTTGAACTTCTCCAGATAATTCTCCTGTGCACGCTCATTTTCAATTTTCTCACGGATTTCCAACAGTATTTTCTGAAGAGACGTGCGGGTTACTGGCTTTAAAAGATACTGTTCCACACCTGCCTGTATTGCCTGCCTTGCATACTCAAAATCATTATACCCACTAATAATAATAATTTTCATCTGGGGAAATTCCTGGCTTATAATACCAGAAAGTGCCAATCCATCCATAAACGGCATTTTGATATCTGTAATCAGCACGTCTGGCTTTACCTTACGTATCAGCGGAAGCGCCATCTCTCCATCGCTTGCCTCGCCTGCAAACTGATACCCATATTGCTGCCACATGATATTATCACGCAAATTTTCTCTGACAATACTCTCATCTTCCACCAGAAATACTTTTAACATCTTTCTACCTCCTTTACTAAAACTCGTGGCAATGTGGCTTGATTCTCCATTTCTTAAGGATTTTGACGCACATTTTTTGCAATCCGAACTTCCACCCGTGTTCCTTTTCCATAGTCTGAATGTATTTTCACACCATATCCTTTTCCATAATACAGCTTCATCCGTTCATGGACAGCGGCCATTCCAAAGCCTACACGTTTCCCATTTTCCAAAGCCTCCTTCAGTTCCTTAAGCTTGTGTGGTTCGATTCCAATTCCATCATCTTGTACGATAATCAGTATATCCTCTTCCTGTCTTTGACATACAATCCTTATCTTGCTTTTTCCACGCTTCTGTTTCACTCCGTGATACAATGCATTTTCCGCCAAAGGCTGTATGGTAAATTTTGGCAGGCAAATTTCTTCCAACTCCTTTGGCAGGGTTATCTCATAGTCCATAATATCATGGTAACACCTCTGCTGCATTTCCATATAGCTTCCCGTATATTCCATTTCCTCCTTTAAAGTTATAATATCCTTTCCTTTTGATAAGGAAATACGAAAAAACTTAGACAAATGGGCAAGCATTTCCACTGCATCCTGTTGTCTGCCTGCTTCCACAAGCCATATTACCGCATCCAGTATATTGTATAGAAAATGAGGATTCACTTGTGCCTGAAGAAGTCTAAGCTGATCTTGCCGCCGAAGTTTTTTTTCCTGCTTAAGCTCTGCACGAAGCTGCTTTATCTGCTCTTTCATTTGTTCCACTTCTTCAAAATGCTGTTTTTTTTCCTGATTATCCATGACAAACTTTTTTCTCCCTTTCTTTCTGATTGCGATAGTCGCTGGGGGTACAGCCTTGGGTCTTTTTAAACAAAAAGCTAAAATAATGAGAGTCTTTGTAACCAATTTCCAACGCAATTTGACCAGAACGCATATTGGTACACCGCAAAAGTTCCTTTGCTTTGTTCATGCGAAGCTCTGTCAGGTATTCAATGAAATTTTGATTCATCTCCTGACTGAACAATGCGCTGAAATGATTGGCGCTGACATTCGCTACACTTGCCGCCCGATGCAAAGACATATCTGCGTCTGTGTAATTTTCCTGAATAAATTTAAGCGCCCTTCCCAACACCGTACGGTTTCTATTTTTGCTGCCTTTATCCCTGAGTTCAATCCCTTGCTTTAAAATAGAAACAGCAGCCTTTCTTGCTTGTTCCACTGTGCCGCCGATCGGATCTATTTCGAGATTATGAGTTATAATCTTCTCATCACAGCCCAGCTTTGAGACGAATGAGACAGTGCTAAAATGGATATTCAAAACCACATACTGGCGGAAAATGCTGGATTTAAGCCCGTTCTCCCCGATCATGGAAAAATAGTCATCCACAAACTTTTCCGTATCTTCAAGCAGCCCACTGCTTAAAAAAGTATGTACCAACTTTGTATCCATCACTTTTGCATCGATATCCCCAAGATTCAAATCTTTGTCCCATGCAGCCTGTTCTGCCATCTGCTGATATGTAATATAGCGCTTTTGCCTGGTATAACGAAGGGCAAATACCTTTGCCGCGCTCTCATAGCTTTCTGAAAGCATGCTCAATCGTTCCACTGGCTTTCCAGAAGCAACAAACCATTGCAGCTTTTCCTTACCTTGCTCCAAACATTCTTTCAGAAATAGGGCGCACTCCTGTGCGAGCTCTTCTATTTGCTCTGTAGTTCCCTTTACTACAACTGCATAGCAAAAAACATGATACTCAAAGAATAAGAATTCTTCTCGGTTTAGAAGGAAGGCTTGTACTTTATCCCAAATTTGTGCTTCCTTCTCAAAGTCCTCTTCCATCCACAATTCCTGCTTTTGTGTCCAGTTCATCTGAAACAGGATTATATTATATGCTGAGGCAAGAATATCAATTTGCTGCTGCGTGGCAAATTCATAAATCTCATTCAAAGCACATTTTCCTGAAATCAATTTTTCAAAAAACTCTCTTTGGTAATGCTGCTCATACCGCTGCATTTCCTTTTCAAACTTTTTTTGATAAATACGCTGGACATTTTCTTCATCATAATGTTTCCGAATGGTCCTTAATGCCTCCATAAATTCCTGTCTGCTTACCGGTTTCAAAAGATATTGCTCTATCCCAATCGAAATTGCTGTCTGGGCATATTCAAAATCATCATAGCCGCTGATTATTATAATTTTTGTGTCTGGCAATTCCCTTCTTATCATTCGGCTCAGTTCAAGCCCGTCCATAAAAGGCATTCGAATATCTGTAATCACCACATCCGGTTTCTGTTTGCGGATCATGGGCAATGCCATTTCTCCGTCTCCTGCCTCCCCACACAGCTCAAAACCATACTTGGTCCAGTGAACCATTTGGCAGATACTTTCCCGTACTATCAATTCATCTTCTACCAAAAATACCTTTAACATCTTAAACCTCCAAACTCCTTTTTGGGCATTTTATATTATAGTAGATGTTTTCGAAAAGTTCAACTTGTTGAACAAAAGTGAGCCTCTAAAACACAACGGAACAGCTCCAAAAAGGGAACTGTCCCGCTGTATTGCCTAATTCTGTTTTGTTTCTAACTTTTTATGAGAACGCTAACGTTTGTGTGTCAGTACATGATTACATTTTAAAGAATTTCATCGTCTCATCCATCTGTACAGACAAGTTCTTCAAGCTGTTTGCCTCATCGGCAAGAAGATGTATGGTCGCACTTAATTCTTCCATAGACGCTGTTGTCTCTTCAGCAGAAGCCGCATTGTCCTGTGAAATGCGGGATAGATTTGTGATTACCTCTGAGACAGTCTTTCTTGATGTATCACAGACCTTTATCCTCTCCTCAATTATAGCGGTATCCTCCCTGGAACTATTGATGCCATCCGATAAATCTATAAAATGGCTTTGTGTGGCTTTAAGTTTATCTTTTTGGTCCGCAATAATCCCTTCGATCTCCTGCATAACTTTAACTGTCATTTCAGATTCTTCCAGCAGCGTGTGAATCACATTTGTGATGGTCTGTGCCGAGTTGCTGGATTCATCTGCCAATTTCTGGATTTCAGAGGCAACTACCGCAAAACCCTTGCCAAATTCTCCGGCTCTAGCCGCCTCAATACTTGCATTCAACGACAAAAGAGAGGTTTGGCTTGAAATAGATGAAATCAAATCTACTGCTTCACGGATCTTTTGCGCAGACTCATTGGTCGCATAGACCTGCGCCCCAATCTTCTCCACCGCCTCATTGGTTCTTTGCGCAGACTCTGTCAAATGTTTCATAATCTCTACAGAACTGTCTCCAGATTCTTTCATTGCAATCGAAGTGGCGTCTAATTTATCCACACCATCCACCATATGCCCTATCATTGTCCCCATATCCGTAATTTGTTCTGATGCATGTTCAATTTCCTCAGACTGGGAAATGGCGCCCAGAGATATTTCTTCTACTGCTTTGCTGATTTCTGCCGCATTGACATTGACCCGTTCTGCCATCCCGTCCAAAGATTTCCCCGACTCCATCAGATCATCGGCAGACTGCTGGATATGCCTTAGAATCCCAGACAATGCAGTAATCAAATGATCCAATGCCCTTGCACTGTTGCCAAGTTCATCCTTGCGTTCCCGAAGTTTTGGATCCACAGTAACATTCAAATTTCCCTGTGCAAGCTCTTCTATCACATCTCTCTCCCTCTGGATAGCAGAAGAGAAAGTTTTTGAAAAACAAATAATCAAAATGCTTCCCAACAATATAATCAGGGTACTCAAAAGTATAACTTTCAGAACCTCCCTGTTGATATACTGATGAATCCCCTCACTAGGTTCTCCAGCAAATATCATCCCCACAATGCTTCCATCATTGTTCTGCATAGGTATGTAACAGCAGAAATATGCTTCTCCATTCAGTTCCAATTTCTTATCCACATAAGTTTCCCCGCTGCCCAGAACTTTTTGTGCCACATGTTCTGCTGCCTGTGTGCCCACCATTCTCTCCCCAGTTTCGTGGTCTGTCAGGGTAGTAACCCTTCGGGTATCACCATAAAATAAGGTAATATCAATATCAGATTTGTCAGCAAAATTTTCAAAAAAACTCACTCTTTCTGAAATATTCTCTTCTCCTCGATAAAGCGTCTCCCCTTCTAAATAAAAATCACCCTCTCCCAAAGCACACAGCGACTGGTTCACACCTGATACTATATCCTCCAAACGCTTGATTGCTTCTTGCTCCATCCCAAGCTTTATAATCCTTGCAGAAATCACTGTACTCAGCACAGCAAGGGCTACCAGGGGCACTAAAGCCATTGTCAAGAGCTTCGCCATAATTCCAATTTTGGCTTTGGTACTTTTGTTCGTTTTTTCTTCCATGTTCCACGTTCCTTCCCAAGATCCAGCCACCATGTTTCCCAAAAACATACCAAAAGGGCGTCCCATCATGCCATTCATCGTATCACAAAATATTCCCAAAGGGCGCCCCATCATGCCATTTGACGTGTCATAAGGTATGTTATTATATAATATACTAATTAGAATTATACCAAAATATAGTGGTAAATGCCACTATTAAGATTCATTTTATATAGCAATACCCAAAACCACCAAAAACAGGCTGCCAATACAACCTATTTTCCGATAAATATATGGATTCCCATTCACGATTCCTTCTTCTAAATAGCCTCAATCCTTCTGCGCAGCTCTAACACTTTGCTGTCAATCTGTTCAATGGCATTGGCGTATGCCTTCAGTTCCCTGCCAATATTTTTTGCCTCCCGGTTTTCCTTCTTATATTGAAGCTGATAATCCAGCCCTGCCCAGTAATCCATTGCAGCAGTCCGAAGCTGCACCTCAATTTTAATCCAATGTACCTCCGCTTCAAAAGAAATTGGTACCTGAAAAATCAGATGCAGGCTGCGGTAGCCGCTCTTTTTCGGATTTCTGATATAATCCTTTTTTCTCAAAAGTTTCATATCCTTCTGGGCGCAAAGCATTTCCGCAATCTGATACAAATCATCTGTGTAGGTGCATACGGCACGGACACCTACTACATCATTGATATGTTCATTCACACATTCCATATGCTCCGGCAACCCTTTCCGTCTCAGCTTTACCGCAATGCTGTCATAAGATTTGATCCGGCTGGACATGCTGTGAATCACTTTTCTCCCAAACCGCATGCCAAGCTCTGCATTGATAATCTGCAGCTTGGCATTCATCAGGCTGATGCCGCATTCGCATTTTACAACAAACTCTTCTTGCTGTAAATATTCTTTTAAATTCATTTTTTCCTCCTCTGCTATTACAGATACAGCCCTTTCTCAGCCAACATGCAAGAATGTTTCCAGCATCCCTGATATAAAAAACGAGTTCCTTTTAATTCCCAGAAACCATTTTGCACATAAGCTGTTGTGTGAACTATAACCTTTTACACACAGTATATTTCTATAGCCTGAACAAGTTTCGCGCAGAATCTCTCCCTTTACAACCATAACACCTCTTATTATAATAATGAATATAAAAAATTATTCATTTTTTCGACTTCAAGAACGCCATCGGCGTTCTTGCTGCGGGGTGCAGGAAAACTTCTCTGACAATAATAAATTCGCACCCCTGCAATCCGGCGAAGGCTTTTATCTCAATCAGAGACCAAGCTCCCACTGAGATAAATTTGTTTCACTCACCACTTTTATAGAAGTGAGAGTCTTCTCCGATAAGATAAAAAGGGTCAGATTGGAGATTTCACAATGCTTACTTATTCTTTTTCCGATATAGGCTCCCTCAGCCTATATGAATACCTCTATCAACGTATCAAACAAGACATTGAAACCGGCATACTCTCCCCCGGCGACCGTCTTCCTTCCAAACGCAGTTTTGCCAGACACTTAAACCTAAGCACAATCACCATTGAAAATGCCTATGCCCAGCTTCTTGCCGAGGGTTATATCTATTCGATTCCCAAAAAAGGATATTTTACTGCAGATATTGCCATAGGGCAAACAAAAAAACTGGTATCAAAACCAGAACCACAACATGCCTGCCAGCCCACAGAAGATACTTACTTTGCAGACTTTACCAGCAGCCAGACGCATCCAGATACCTTCCCTTTCTCTCTCTGGACAAAACTAATGCGTCAAGTGATTGCAGAAAACCGCCCCGCTCTGATGAAAAATCCTCCCTGTCAGGGAGTTTTCACTTTACGCCTTGCAATTGCCAAACATTTGAAACAGTTTCGCGGCATGGATGTTTCACCAGAGCAAATTATTGTAGGAGCAGGAACAGATTATCTGTATGGTCTATTGATCCAGCTTTTGGGACATGATAAGATCTATGGGGTGGAAGACCCTGGCTACCAAAAGATTTCTTCTGTCTACAAGAGCCATCACGTAAAGTGCTACTATATCCCTATGGACAACCACGGGATTTCGATTGAAAAATTAAAGGAAACAGACGCAGATATTGTCCATATCTCTCCCTCCCATCACTTTCCCACGGGTATTGTCACCCCAATCAGCCGCCGTTATGAACTGCTTGGCTGGGCATCTGATTCTGACTCCCGTTATATCATTGAAGATGATTATGACTGCGAATTCCGGTTTACGGGAAAACCCATTCCCGCACTGCAAAGTATTGATGTTATGGAAAAAGTGATCTATATGAATACGTTCACCAAAACGCTTGCCTCCACAATCCGCGTCAGCTATATGGTCTTGCCAAAACATCTTATGGAGCGGTTTTGCCAAAATCTAGGCTTTTATGCATGTACGGTATCAAACTTTGAACAGTATACCCTTACCCGCTTTATTCAAGACGGTCATTTTGAGCGCCATATCAACCGGATGCGCAATTTCTATCACACTCAGAGGGATTTGCTGCTGCAAGGTTTGAAAAATAGCCCGGTATCTTCCCAAATTACCATTTCACAGGAAGATGCCGGACTGCATTTTTTAATGCATGTTGAACTTTCCGTCTCTGATAAAATAATATTGCAGAAAGCAAAAGCCCAAGGCCTTCGCCTCTCTTGCCTGTCCCAGTATTACCACCTGGATGATCCACCTGGAGAACATACTTTTGTCATGAATTACTCTGCCGTCCATCCAGACCATATAGCACCAGCCATTGAACGGCTGTGCAGGATTTTTATGATTTGACGTAGAATGCTTGTGCCTTCCGCCATACCCAAAGGCACCCTCGTTGTCACTCCAGGGCATGAATAAATATTCCGCTTCTCAGTTTCGGCTCAAACCAAGTGGATTTTGGCGGCATCAAAAGCCCTGCGTCCGCCACTGCAAACAACTCCTGGATGGAAGTAGGATACATGGCAAATGCCGCTGCACAATCTGATTTACAGCGTTTTTCCAATTCTTCCAATCCACGGATTCCTCCTACAAAATCAATGCGGCTGTCTGTTTTTGGATCTGTAATTCCAAGGACAGGGGCAAAAAGCCTGTCCTGCAATACAGATACGTCCAGCCCTTCCACCGGATGATTTGGAATTTCCTTTTGTGGAATGGTACAACTGTACCATTTTCCTGCCAAATACATGGAAAAATTCCCCTTCTGTGCAGGTTTTACAGGTTTGCCGCCCAAAAGCTCTACCTGAAAAAGTTCTGAAACTTTCGCTAAAAATGCGGTGTCTGACATGCCGTTTAAATCTTTAACTACCCGGTTGTAATCCATTATCATAAGCTGTTCATCTGGAAACAAAACAGACAGAAAATAATTAAATTCCTCGGCGCCGGTATAACCAGGATGCTCTTTCCTCCGATTCTGTCCCACTCTCACCGCAGACGCGGCACGATGGTGGCCATCTGCAATATATATTTCACCAATTGATGCAAATGCATCCTCCACAGTACGGATCTGTGCCTCTTTGGACATTACCCATACCCTGTGGCGGATCGTGTCCTCTGACACAAAATCGTATAACGGCTCTTCCTTTTTTACCATATCCACCACAGCATTAATTGTCGCATTGGCACGATAGGCAAGGAAAATCGGTCCCGTCTGGGCATTACAGGCATTCACATGATTAATCCGGTCTGCTTCTTTGTCTGCCCTGGTATTCTCATGCTTTTTAATAACACCTTGTTCATAATCATCAATGGATGCGCATGCTGCAATTCCTGTTTGTTTCCGGCATTCCATCGTCAATTCATAAATATAATAACAATCTTTTTCTTCTTTTATAAACTCTCCCTGTTCCACCATTTTCCACAGGGTATCATGTGCCATCTGGTATACCTGGGGGGCATATGTATCGATAGAATCTGCCAGTTGGGTTTCCGCCCGGTCAATCTTCAAAAAACTATCTGGATTCTTTGCCACCACCTCTTTTGCCTCCCTGCGGCTGTATACGTCATAGGGGAGCGCCGCTATTTTCTCTGCCTTTTCCCCGTTTGGCCTGATTGCACTAAAAGGTCTGATTACTGCCATATAATTTCCTCTTTTCTATCTTTGTCCACGCCCATAAGCGCAAATATCCTGGACGCAGCAATTTTCACAATGGGGGCTGGTCCTTGCGGTACACACATCCCTTCCATGATATACCAGGCGATGGCAGAAATCACTGCCCTCCTCTGGCGGAATCAGTTTCCACAACTCCATTTCCACTTTCTTTGGATCTTTTATATTGTCTACCAAGCCCATCCGATTCACCAAACGGATACAATGGGTATCTGTAACAATCGCCGGCTTATGAAACACATCTCCCATAATTAAATTTGCGCTTTTCCTGCCTACTCCGGGCAGTTCCAACAGCGCGTCAAAATCTTCTGGTACCTTGCCATCATATTTTTCATATAAAATTTTCATACATGCACTGATATCCCGTGCCTTGCTTTTTCCAAGGCCACACGGTCTGACAATCTTTTCAATTTCCTCCACAGGAGCATCGGCAAGTGCCTTTACATCCGGGTACTTGGCATAGAGATGTTCCACAATCACATTTACACGGGCATCCGTACACTGTGCCGCCAGACGTACACTTACCAAAAGCTTCCATGCCTGGTTGTAGTCCAGGGTGCAGCCCGCATTGGGATACTCCTGTTTGAGCCGCTTTATCAGTTCCAACGCCAGTTCTTTTTTGCTCATATGGGATTTCCTTTCCTTGTTAAAGTATCTTCAGTATATCACAATCCTTGTTTGATACCAACTAATATTTTTTTAAACCCTTTCCTTATGCTATTTAATCATATATAATTTTTTTATACTGTAAACATATTTTTCACAGAGGAGGGACTTATGAAAACAAAAACTTTCCACAAACTTGCTGCCTTACTTTTATCCGCAGCCTTACTTACCACCTTTTTTCCACTTGGACAAGCCCGTGCCGAAGAATCCCCGCCCAAGGCTTCCCGTGTGTCTGTCCATGACCCATCCATTTTAAAGGCCAATGATACCTACTATCTGTTTGGCTCCCATCTCGCCGATGCCAAATCTACTGACCTGGTCAACTGGACGCAGATAAATCCTGACTGGAATGCACGGGGCGATAACAGTTGGCAGAACGATTCCGTATATGGCAATATCCTTACAAATTTGTCAGAATCTTTTGCATGGGCGGGCTACAATGACGGGGATATGAAAGATGGCGGTCTGGGCGTATGGGCTCCAGATGTCATTTACAATCCCCACTATGCATGGAAGGACGGAACTTCGGGCGCATACATGCTTTATTACAGCGCTACCTCTACCTGGTGCCGTTCCTGTATCGGCTATGCGGTATCAAAAAACCCAGAAGGTCCTTACCAATATGTAGATACACTCATTTACTCTGGTTTTACAAAAACCGGGGAATTAGACCATGGTTTAAACGGCGGCAAAAGCGACCGGAACACCAAATGGGACAACGATTATCTGAATCTTTCTGAACTGATTGCAGAAGGAAAACTATCTGGTATCAGTGAAAAATGGTTTCATGCAAAGGGCGGCTGGAACGAACATAATGCTCCCAATGCCATTGATCCCACCATATTTTTCAGCAAAGAAGGCAATCTGTATATGGTGTATGGCTCCTGGTCTGGCGGTCTGTTTATTCATGAACTTGATAAAACCACTGGTGCCGTGAAATATCCAGGTACAGACGGCACAGAACCAATCTCTGGCAACTTTATAGACCGCTATTTCGGCACCCATATCGCCGGAGGGAACCACGAATCAGGAGAAGGCGCCTACATTCTCTACGATAAAGAGGCGGATTATTACTATTTATATGAGACTTACGGCGGGCTCCTTTCCAGCGGGGGCTACAATATGCGCCTGTTCCGTTCCAAAAACATTTATGGTCCCTATACAGATGCTGCCGGAAACAACGCAAAAGACAGCGGCTCCAACCACGAGCAATACGGCATCAAGCTAATGGGAAATTATGCATTCTCCAACCAGCCTGGGTACCGGTCTGCAGGGCACAATTCCGCACTGATTGACGATGACGGCAACCGCTACTTGTTCCATCACCAGCGCTTTAACGTTCCAGAAAATCAACATGAAGGCCACCAGGTGCGCGTACGCAGGCAATATCTAAATGAAGACCAGTGGCCAGTACCTGCCGTCTATGAATATCGCGGTGAACCAATCAGACATTACGAAATGGATGAAGTGATTGGAAGCTATGAACTGATCAACCATGGCACTACCGATGATCCAAATATGATCCCTGTCCAAACCCTGGACTTATGCGCGGATGGAACAGTCAGCGGTTCTATGTATGGAACCTGGACAAAATCCGCCAAAAACGGCAATGATTATGATTATATCACTCTGAACATCGGCAACAATGTCTATAAGGGCATTCTTTATGAACAGTTTAATGAGGAAACCCCCTCGGCAAAAGTTATGACATTTTCTGTGATCGGCAATAACAATACCTGTCTTTGGGGAAGCCAAATCACAGAATCCACTGAACTTTCAGAAGCATTGGTTTATGGCTTTAATTTTGAATCACCTGCTTCCAAAGGCAGCCTTACGCCTGTAAAAAAATCCAAAAAGACTGGCAAAGCCACCCTGGTAGGCACTGCCTCCATTGAAAAAGACGGCGTCCGAGGCAATGTCCTGCATGTACAAAACAATGCAGGTTCCCAAGGGGTGAATTATTTACAACTGCCCTCCGACACTCTTTCCACGGTAACAAAAGATGGATATACGGTCAGTATGTGGGTCAACGTTGGAACAGGTACCTCTGCAAAAAGTGCATTGTTTGAGGCAAACAGCGGCAAAAGCAATGCCACCTTCCCCATGACACGTATCAGTGCAGATATGGTTTCCCGCATCAATGCCACCTCCTTCTTAACCAGTAATTCCTATGAATTTAACCGGAATGAATGGCACCATGTGGCTTACTCTGTCGACACAAAGGGCGTCAAACAGTATCTGGATGGTAAAGTGATACGTTCCATGTCCAAAGATCTGAATAAATGTTTTGAAACCACGCTTCCCAAGTGTATTCAAAATGCAGGAAATGTTTCCGTGGGATCTGGATTAATTAATGGCGATGAAGATGTACGAGATGTGAAGTTTGACGATATAGCAGTCTATAACACCGTGCTTTCCACAAAACAGATTGCAGAAATTTATTCCAAAGATACCTTGGCAGATCCAAAGCCCCCAGAAAAAAAACCACAAGTAATCAATGTAAAATCTTCTTTCAGTAAAACCTATGGAGACAAGGCATTCTCACTGAACGCAAAATTGAAAACCGGGAACGGCTCCTTGCGCTATACCTCAAGCAACAAAAAAATAGCTGCTGTAAACAGTAAAACCGGAAAAGTTTCCATAAAGGATACTGGTATAGCAAAAATTACAATTACTGCTTCAGAGACTTCAAAATACAAGAAAAAGACAATAACAGTGACAATCAAGATTGCGCCGAAAAAAATATCCCTGACCTCTGTGAAAAGCAAGTCGGCAAAAAAAGCGGTGCTAAAATGGTCCGCAGCCTCCAAGGCAAGCGGATACCGGATTCAATACGCCACAAACTCCAAGTATAAATCTTCCCGTACTGTCACGGTTTCAAGCGCCAAGACAAAGACAAAAACAATTTCCAAGCTAAAAAGTAAAAAAACGTATTATTTCCGAATCCAGCCTTATAAAAAATCCGGAAGTACCAAAATTTATGGCGCCTACAGCAAGACAAAAAAAGTAAAAATAAAGTAACAGAACAAAAGTGCGTTTCACACACTTCCACGCCCAATTTTTCTTGCCAACGCATCTTTTGTTCCGCGCCGAGCACTGTTGCGCAGCAACCATTTTCCTTCTGCGCTCGTGTGCATCCTGCCCGGAGGGCTTTTATCATATAGGAAATTTTAACGAAATTTCCTATATGATAACAAAAGTGCGTTTCATACACTTCCACGCCCAATTTTTCTTGCCAACGCATCTTTTGTTCCGCGCCGAGCACTGTTGCGCAGCAACCATTTTCCTTTTGTGCTCGTGTGCATGTTAATTTTATCCTATAAGATAAAAAAGTTCTGCCAAGCCATTTTTGGCTGTGGCAGAACTTTTTTATTATCGGAAACAACCAAACGACAGCGTCTCCTCTTAAAATCTTATTTATCTTCTGGTGTATGCCATACCCATTCTCTTACTTCTGGCAGATCCTGACCGTATGCTGCAATATACTGGTCATGTGCCACCAAAGTATCACGCATTTTCTGCAGCAGATATGCGCCACGGTTTCCAAGCTGTGGAAGCTGGTTTACAATATCCATTACCAGATGGTAACGGTCAATCTCGTTCTGTACACGCATATCAAATGGAGTGGTAATCGTACCTTCTTCCAGATAACCATGTACATGGAGATTACGGTTATGGCGCTCATATGTAAGCTCGTGCACCAAGGTAGGATATCCATGGAATGCAAATACAACTGGCTTATCCTTGGTAAACAATGCATCGTAATCTACATCTGTCAATCCATGAGGATGCTTGCTGTAAGGCTGTAATTTCATCATATCAACGACATTGACAAAACGGATCTTAACTTCTGGAAGATTGTCACGCAGAATGGTAACTGCGGCAAGTGCTTCCTTGGTAGGCGTATCACCACAACATGCCAATACAACATCCGGCTCCTCACCCTGGTCATTGCTTGCCCAATCCCAGATACCGATACCTTGTGTACAGTGCTTTACAGCCTGCTCCATAGTCAGCCACTGATGGCTCGGATGCTTGGATGCTACAATTACGTTTACATAATTCTTACTGCGGATACAATGGTCAAAGCAGGATAACAGACAGTTTGCATCTGGCGGCAGATACATACGGACAACATCTGCTTTCTTATTGGAGATATGATCCAAAAATCCTGGATCCTGATGGGTAAATCCATTGTGGTCCTGCTGCCATACATTGGAAGTAAGGATCAAGTTCAGGGATGCAATTTTCTGTCTCCAGGGAAGTTCACTGCAAACCTTTAACCATTTTGCATGCTGTGCACACATGGAATCAACAACACGGATAAACGCTTCATAAGAAGCAAAGAATCCATGACGTCCTGTCAAAAGATATCCTTCTAACCATCCTTCACACATATGCTCGCTTAAGTAAGCGTCCATAATTCTTCCATCTGTTGCAAGATCTTCATCTGCATCATGATAATCTGCATTCCAATCTCTCTTTTCTACATCAAATACATCATAGAGACGATTGGACATAGTCTCATCTGGTCCAAAAATACGGAAATTCTTTGCATCTTTATTCAACTTAAAGATATCACGGATAAATCCGCCAAGCTTCAGCATATCCTGAGCTTCTAACTGTCCTGGCTTTTCTACATCAACACCATATTCCCTGAAGTCCGGCAGACGCAGGTCACGCAGGAGTTTACCGCCATTCGCATGAGGATTCGCACTAATTCTGCGGTCTCCCTTCGGTGTCATTTCACGAAGCTTTGGAATCAAAACGCCATTCTCATCAAACAATTCTTCTGGATGGTAGCTTAACAGCCACTCTTTCAGAAGATCCAAATGTTCTGGCTTCTCCATCGTGATAGGAACCTGGTGTGCACGGAAAGAACCTTCTACTTGAAGCCCGTCTACTTCCTTGGGGCCTGTCCATCCCTTTGGTGTGCGAAGTACGATCATTGGCCAGAACGGTCTCTCAGTCTTGCCGTTCTCTCTTGCTTCCTTCTGGATGCCTTTGATCTCTTCAATACATTTGTCAACAGCTTCCGCCATCAGACGATGCATTGTCATTGGATCGCTGCCCTCTACAAAATATGGTTTCCAGCCGCATCCATGGAAGAAACTCTCTACTTCATCGTGAGAAATATGGGACAATACGGTAGGATTGTTAATCTTGTACTCGTTCATATGAAGGATTGGAAGTACAGCGCCATCATTCTTAGCATTCAGGAATTTATTAGAATGCCAAGCAGTAGCAAGAGGACCTGTCTCAGCTTCACCATCTCCTACGATTACTGTAGCAATCAGCTCAGGATTGTCAAATACGGCACCAAACGCATGGGCAATGGAATAACCAAGCTCTCCACCCTCGTTAATGGAACCAGGAGTCTCTGGAGCCACATGGCTGGAAATACCGCCTGGGAATGAGAACTGTTTGTTCAGTCTCTTAAGACCTTCCATATCCTGGCTGATGTTTGGATATACTTCGCTGTAGGTTCCCTCCAGGTAAGAGTTCGCTACGAAGAAATTTCCGCCATGTCCCGGTCCAGAAATTAAAATCATATCCAGATCGTATTTGTTGATGGCACGGTTCATATGGGCATACACAAAGTTCTGTCCTGGTACGGTCCCCCAATGGCCTACAATTTTCTTCTTTACCTGGTCTCTTGTTAATGGTTCTCTCAACATAGGATTATCCAACAGATATAACTGTGTAGCAGCCAGGTAATTTGCTGCGCGCCAATATGCGTTCAGGTCTGTCAAATATTCCTCCGTCATAAATAAATCAGTTGACATAAAAAAATTCTCCCTTCTCGCGTTTTAAGAAACGCGGGTTTATGTTTTTATTATACTATAGATTTCCAAAAAAAGAAATTGTTTATTTTATGAACATTCTGTTACAAAACGTCGATTTTTTTGTATGATTACTAGAAAATGGCATATTTCCCTTATTTTTCATTCAAAATCCCACTGATGGATCACCAAAAAACTTTTTTATTATCCGCTCCACCATAAATTCCTATCCATGACACGATGAATGGCAGTCTACACTCCGTTTCGATCCATGCTTCACATGCGCCACTGGCGCATAGCACCGTCAAATCTCCATGGAAACATTGCTATGTTCCTAAGATTGCTCGTGGAAATAAACCAACAAACAGCACTGCTTTTATTCCATATAACTTTTGTACGCCTCAAATTCATCCAATACTTCCTGTTCCGGCGCTTTTGTGAGCAGGCTGACTACCAGAATAAAAGTAATACTGATAAAAAATCCAACCAACAAGGAATAAAGCCCTGTTGCCGCGCTGATCGTTTTCCCATCAATTAATGGCACATAATCCCAGATAATTACCGTTGCGGCTCCCGAAACTAATCCTGCAATTGCTCCCGGAAGATTTGTCCTCTTCCAAAACAGGCTCATAACTACCAAAGGACCGAATGCCGAACCAAGACCTGCCCAGGCATCCGATACCAACGCCATAATGGAACTGTCTGGATCCCAGGCTATTACAACGGCCAAAAGGGCTACAATAACCGTTGTAACACGTCCCACTCTCAGCACGGTCTGGTCTGAGGCATGTGGTTTGAAGATATCTTTATAGATATCTGCCGATACAGAGGAGGAACAAACCAAAAGCTGGGAATCCGCAGTAGACATAATTGCCGCCAATACACCGCAGAGAAATATTCCGCCAATAAAGGAAAGAGGCAAAAGCTCTGTAAATATTTTCTGAATCATCTCGATAAACACAGATTCTGCTGCTGCAGCCCCTTGCGTTTCTCCCAAAATCTCAGGATATAAAAACGCACGTCCTACCACTCCAATCACCACTGCCAATGACAAAGACAGCACTACCCAGACAATCGCAATCACAGAAGATTTCTTCAATTCCTTTTCATTTTTAATTGCCATAAAACGAACCAGGATATGGGGCATCCCGCAATATCCCAATCCCCAGGCAAGATTAGATAAAACTTCCACCAACGTGATCGGATGATCCCCGTTATACATTAGGCTCATATAGTGTGAAGAGTCCACGCCGCTTTGACCAAGAAGCCCTGGCAAATCACCGCTTACATAGCCCCATGCCACCAAAGGCACCACCAAAAGCGCAACCAACATCAGGCTGCCCTGGATAAAGTCTGTGGTACATACTGCAAAAAAACCTCCCAAAAAAGTATACAATAAAATTACCACTGCACCTATCAAAAGAGCTGCATGATAGTCCACGCCAAACACAGAATGAAATAATTTTCCGCCGGACGCCAATGCAGACGCCGTATAAACCAGGAAAAAAATAACAATGATAATGGAAGATATACCAAGCAGGATCTTCTTTTTATCATGGTAACGGTTCCCAAAAAATTCCGGCAAAGTCATAGCGTTATTTGCTACAATGGTATAAGAGCGCAATGGTTTTGCAATTACCAGCCAGTTGACAATTGTTCCCAATCCCAAACCTACAGCGATCCATGCCTGCCCTGTCCCAAGGGCATAAACGGAACCAGGAAGCCCCATCAAAAGCCATCCGCTCATGTCAGAAGCCTGTGCAGACATTGCAGCTACAGGACCTGAAAGCCCCCTGCCGCCTAAGAAGTAATCATCTGCCCCGCTTGTTTTTCTCATGGACCAAACACCTACCGCTACCATCATGGCAAGGTATACCGCAAAGGCCAGCAAAATTATGATTGTTGATACACTCACAAAAATTTCCTCCTTTCACAAAAACAGAGCTGATGAACTGCAATTCCTCACAAATTCATCAGCTCTAAATATCCGCAAAAATCCTGCCTAGCAAACACCCTGGGCGATCATTGCCTCTGCCACTTTCTCGAATCCGGCAATATTGGCGCCAGCCACATAGTCGCCTTCTTTTCCATAACGTTTTGCAGCGTCATCCAGATTGTGGAAGATATTTACCATAATGTTTTTCAGCTTGCTGTCCACTTCCTCAAAGGACCAGCTCAAACGCTCAGAATTCTGGCTCATTTCCAGGGCAGAAGTTGCAACACCGCCTGCATTTGCCGCCTTTCCAGGAGCAAACAGTACTTTATTCTGCTGTAAATACTCAGTTGCATCTAAAGTTGTAGGCATATTGGCGCCTTCTGCCACTGCAATACATCCATTTGCCACAAGCTCTTTTGCATCCTCCAAAAGAAGCTCATTTTGAGTTGCACAGGGAAGTGCAACATCACACTTCACAGTCCATACGCCACGACCCTCATGGTACTCTGCACTGGGTCTTGCTGCCGCATACTCAGTCAGACGGGCGCGTTTTACCTCTTTTACTTCCTTTAATAACGCCACGTCAATTCCTTCTGGATCATATACCCAGCCAGTGGAATCGCTGACAGTTACAACCTTTGCTCCCAACTGATGTGCTTTTTGGGTCGCATAAATTGCGACATTTCCAGAACCGGAAACACATATCACCTTATCTTTCATCTCATGGCCATTGCATTTTAACATTTCCTCTGTCAGATACAAAAGACCATAACCAGTTGCCTCGGTACGTACCAGGGAACCGCCGTAGGAAAGCCCTTTTCCAGTCAGCACGCCCTCATAGACGCCGCGGATTTTCTTATACTGTCCGAACATATAACCGATTTCTCTTGCCCCAGTCCCAATGTCACCTGCCGGAACGTCAGTATCTGCCCCAATATATTTGCACAACTCTGTCATAAAGCTCTGGCAAAATGCCATTACTTCACGGTCAGATTTACCTTTCGGATCAAAATCAGAACCTCCTTTGCCGCCTCCAATTGGAAGTGATGTCAGTGAATTCTTGAAAATCTGCTCAAAACCTAAAAATTTGATGATACCCAGATTTACAGAGGGATGCAGTCTCAAACCACCCTTATAAGGTCCAATACTGTTATTAAACTGTACACGGTAGCCTGTATTCACCTGGACTTGTCCATTGTCATCTACCCATGGCACACGGAATTTAAACTGTCTGTCAGGCTCAGTCAGACGCTCCAACAAAGCCTCCTTGCGATATTTTTCCTCATTTGCTTCAATGACTGGCCTTAAGGAATTTAAAACTTCTTTTACTGCCTGATGGAATTCAGGCTCTGCCGGATTTTTAGCGATGACACGCTCCAGCACTTCATCAACATAGCTCATTTTTCATTCTCCTTTTCTGTGAAACTATCAATATCAAACTATATTTTAGTATGATTTTTCCTATTTTGCAATATTTTTCTTTCATTCTTTACTGTTTTATTACATCAAAGCACTAAAAAGTGTATTTTTGGCAGTAGTAATATTGGCAAAGCTTGTATTGACAGACTAAGCTGGCAGACGGTAAAATATGATTTAATCTATAATCAAAATTTTTAAACTATTCACAAATTTTGGAGGAATTTTTATGAATCATTTTTTTGCCACGCCTACCAGTGAATGGAATAACAACGCACTCCGTCTGACACCCCTTGGCATATGTACGGTTGCCGCAGTCATTTTGGCGCTGCTCCTTATTGTACTGCTTATTCGTTATAGGGAATCCCATTCACGAAAGATTACCACAAAACAGCTTGTATTTTCTTCTGCCGCTATGGCGCTCGCACTTGTCACCTCTATGGTCAAACTGTTCGAAATGCCTATGGGTGGTTCTGTCACATTACTTAGTATGCTGTTTATCGTTTTAATTGGCTATTGGTTTGGTCCCTATGCCGGACTTATGACAGCAATTGCCTATGGACTCCTGCAATTTGTTATGGAGCCCATTTTCTATACCATACCCCAAATGCTGACAGATTATCCGCTTGCCTTTGGGGCACTAGGTCTGTCTGGTTTTTTCAGCAAACAAAAATATGGGCTCATCAAAGGTTACCTGGCAGGAGTCTTGGGACGTTATTTTTTTGCATTCCTATCAGGCATTATCTTCTTTGCCTCCTATGCCCCAGAAACTATGGCGGCGCCCATTTATGCCCTGGCCTACAATGGTTCCTACCTGGGGGCAGAAGCAGCCATCACCCTTGTCCTGCTTGCATTCCCTCCCGTTTCCAAAGCGTTGGCACAGGTCAAACGTCTGGCTCTGGAGGAATAACTTCAAGGCTTGCTGTCATGTCTTAACCCTGGATTCGAGTCAGCTTTGCTGACAGATGCAAACGGCTTTCTCTTAAATATTTTTCTTGTTTTTGTATACACTTAGAAATAGACCCAATGGGTGTGGCGCCTGCCCCACCAAAATTTGCAGAAACAAGAAAGAGAGAGAGCTATGAATAAAAAATTGTTACATTCTACCATTGCAGGTATACTTTTTACATTTTTCTTTGGCACAATCCTTCACTTTTTCTATGAATGGTCCAATGAAAATTTTTTTGTAGGACTGTTGACCCCGGTAAATGAATCTACCTGGGAACATATAAAACTCTTATTTTTTCCTATGTTATGCTATGGGGTTTTCGCTGAATGGATGTTAAAGGATGATTATCCCTGTATTTCTTTTGCATATCCAATTAGTATTCTAATTGGAACTTTTGCCATTCCAATTATTTTTTATACCTATTCTGGAATTCTGGGCAGAAACTATATGGTACTTGACATCTTAACCTTTTATATCAGTGTCGTCTTTGCTTTTTCTATCATGTATTACATTGCATTCCACTGCACAACAGAGAAAAATCCTTCCCTGCCGAGGCTTATGGTGGTAATTTTATTTGTGTGCTTCCTATTATTTACCTATGCCCCACCTGGGCTTGGAATCTTTTCCTCGCCCGTTCCTTCATAGACCTTCAAGCTCCCGTTGTCTTGAACAAGAGGTTGTTCTTAAAGTAACATTTTTCTTTCTAAGACATATTAAAAATAATAAAAGTAAAAGGATCTACCCATGAATTATGAAGATCTGATACCTGTAATTGGTATTATCCAAAATATTATCCAAACACCTGGCGACTGCTGCAATCAAATGATTACAATCAATTCCCCCAACGGCATTAATAACTTTACCCTTTCTTCCAATACCACCGTTGTGGGCAGCACGCGCCTTCGCCCTGGTATGCCCGTGGCTGCTTTTTATGATTCCAGCCGCCCGGTTCCATTAATCTATCCACCCCAATATCAAGCCGAACTTATCACCCCTATTCGGTCTGAAGAGACGGTAATGCTGGACTTTTTCCGCAGAAACCTTATTTCCGCAGACCGTTCCCTGCAATTAAACCTTTCACGAAATACGGAAATCCTTACTTTAAATGGACAGCGTTATTCCTGCCCTCCCGGAGGTAATTTCCTGCTTGTGTACTATTCTGCCACAACCAGGAGCATCCCTCCTCAAACGACTCCCAGAAAAATCATTGTCCTGTGCAGCCGTCCATAAACTGCCTCGTTTTTACCGTCTCCTGCTGTATCAATATGCAGGAGACGATTTTCTATATACTTGCCACAGGAAGAAGCCAACCTTGACCCCGCCCTGAACGTACAGTATAATAAAAAAAATCCCACCTGCAAATTCCTATACACAGCAAGCCTTTGATTCTTCTGGATATCGACAAATCTTGGCATGCCATCCATTTTTTATTAATGGGCTGCCAATACGATGGTACAAAAGACAATATCTTAAGCCGTTTGCTAATAGTAGGAACCCTTGCCAATGCGTGAAAAACATTTTTGCTATCTATATGATATTTATATATGCTTATCAAATAATTGAATACAAAACATCACAAGATAATTCTTACACCAGAAAGAGAGGAAAACACATGAAAAAATTTATCTGTACCGTCTGCGGCTATATCTATGAAGGTGAAAAAGCGCCTGACGAGTGCCCAGTCTGCCATCAACCCGGTGAGAAATTCCGTGAAGACGCGTCCCAAAGCAAATCAAATTCTTTCCATTCACGCAATACTGATATGGAAAATAAAAAAAATTCGCCAGAAACTGACTTAAGCTACGATAAAAATTTCTACCGAACAGACAAATCTTGCCGTTACATGGAAGAAATCCATCAAATGGCAGTTACGGGAAAGACGCTCAGCGGCGCTATGGGAACACAAATGCCGATGCCTGGATGGGATGATATTCTGCTTTTGGGCGCACAATTAAACCCAGCCCCCCTTGAAGAAGATGCACCTGTATCAACTATGACTGTAATTGGAAAACATGCAAAAAGACCTATGGTTCTGGCAAGCCCTATGTATATTTCCCATATGTCATTTGGCGCATTATCTAAGGAAATTAAAGTAGCTTTGGCAAAAGGCTCAGCCTTGGCAAAAACAGCAATGTGCAGCGGAGAAGGGGGAATCCTTCCCGAAGAACGTAGTGCGTCCTACAAGTACATATTTGAATATATTCCAAACAAATACAGTGTGACAGATGAAAATCTGCGCGCGGCAGATGCCATTGAAATTAAAATCGGACAAGGGACCAAACCTGGCATGGGCGGACATTTGCCTGGTGAAAAAGTAACGGCAGAAATTGCACAGCTCCGTGGAAAAAAACAAGGGGAAGATGTACAAAGCCCAAGTAAATTTCCCGAACTGAATACCAAAGAAGATTTAAAGGACATGGTGTCTATGCTGCGAAACCGCTCCGATGGCAGACCTATTGGAATTAAAATTGCCGGCGGCCGGATTGAACGGGATCTGGAATATTGTGTGTATGCAGAACCAGACTTCATTACCATTGACGGCAGGGGAGGCGCCACTGGTTCAAGCCCTCTGTTCCTGCGTGAATCCACTACCCTTCCGACAATTTATGCGTTATATCGTGCACGGAAATACCTGGATTCCGTACATTCTGATATTTCCCTTGTAATTACTGGCGGGCTGCGTGTATCATCCGATGTTGCAAAAGCGCTTGCAATGGGTGCAGATGCCGTAGCGGTGGCAAGCGCCGCGTTAATCGCCGCAGCCTGCCAACAGTATAGAATTTGCGGGTCAGGCAACTGCCCTGTTGGCATTGCCACACAGGATCCCAGTTTAAGAGAACGATTAAAAACAGAACAATCTGCACAGAGGGTAGCAAACTACCTAAACGTATCACTGGAAGAATTAAAAACTTTTGCACGAATCACAGGGCATAATTCTGTACATGACTTGAATGTGGACGATTTGGTGACATTAAACAGGGAGATTTCAGAATTCACAAATATTCCTCATGCCTAACACTATTGGATGTGATGACCTTCTGGTTATTCCTTTTGGCATTGCTTACGTTCGTTTTTACGTTTTGTAAGTAGCCTTACATAGCAAAACCACCCTGATACTTTGGCAAGTGGAAGGGTGGTATTGCTATCTCATTTTCATCTGGTCAACCCCTTATGGGCGGTTGTTTTTATGTTTATACTATATCATACCTGTTAAGAGGATTCAAGAAATTTTTGTTCGGGATGCACTGTAAATAAACTGGTTCAAATGCAAACCATTTACCCAAAGATTTCATCCACCATTTCCCCATGTTTGTTCCTCCACTTCTTGCTTACATGGTTATAGATGTTCGCTGTCACGCTTATGCCGCTGTGCCCGAGTCAGTTCTGCACTTTCCTCAAGCCCCATCCCTCCTCAAACAGGATGGCGCAGCATCTGTGCCTTAGCCCGTGTAAAGTGAAACCCTCTGGGATTTTCCCACACCTTTTGACTGCTTTTTTAAATAGTTTGCTTATGCAGCCAGGGCTGTATACCCTTCCGTCCTCCCAGAAGTTCCGAACGCCTTAACCCATAGTATAAACCCAGCTTTGAGAAACAGTACAGCTTTTCAAACATTGGCTCGCTTTTGACATAGGAAAAGAATGCCGCTGCCTGTTCTTTGTCCATATATGCTTTTTCTTCACGTTATCTTCCTTCACCCTCAGAACCTGTACTTTGTCCGCAGGATTTGCAGTGCATAGACGTGTAAATAGACGGTGTTGCGCCATTGTTTTTAGGGAGGTTGCACAGGGGTGTCCATCCCACCCTAAGGGGATTCAAGCAGTAACGCATTTCGTTTCTCTGCCCCATTTTTACTTCTTTGGGAATAAAACTTTGTAATAGGTCAAATTATTCCACTGAATCTTCTGAAGAGAAGAACATGATCTTTTGGGACGCTGGTTCATCAACCCCTGCATCCTGCAAACCTCCATCACCAACCATTACAGTAATCTGGTATTTAGGCATCCAGCCAGGAATCATCCATTCTGGTTCCTTTTCCTCCAAATTATCCATTGTCTTCATAGATAAATCTGTAATGGTTTCTTTCAGTGGTCTAGTACCCCATCATCGGGAACTGCCCTGATTTGTTTATTATTCTTATTGGCAGAACCGCCTAATTCTTCAATCTGTCTTTCAATATCTGCGATTTCTGCATCAATAAGAGCTGTTTCCTCTTCAAAAGTTCTATTTCTTCCTATTTATGAATGATCTGGCGGTTGATGCACATCTTACGCAATCGGTCATAAGAAATCCCTGTTCTGCTGGATGCTTCCTTCAATGTCACCATCTCAACGACCTCTTTTTCAACGACCTCTTTTGTCTCCTTTTCCTCCCTTCTTTTGCAACCAGCCGCTTTATCTTTCTGCATAACCTTATCAATCATCTCCATAATTTCCTCATGACGCTGCATGAACTCCTCACTGCCTACTCCAAGACGTTTTTCTTCTGCTACAGTTAATGCTTGCATCATTGTTTCAAAATCCTTATTATCCAATGTAATTCCCCTTCCTTTCTAAAAACTAGCCTTGTAGCTCACCATTTTTTAATTTAACTGCTTTCTGTGGTAGTTTCTTGCTCTTTTGGTCTGTGCCCGCTTCTATACTCGTACAGCGCACATGTTTTTACTGTACAAAGTCAAACTTCCTTAATCTGTCCGCAACAACATTCCAAGCATTTCTTCCGAATAGCTTTCATGAGTGTCAACTTTGCCATACTGATTCCTTTCTAATCTTCCAAAATTTCAGTTACGTCCACTCCCAGAGCCTCCGCCAGCCTTCCGGCAGATACAACAGATACTTCCCTCTGGTTGAGGATCACGTTCATTCTTGCCCGACTTACACCATATGCTTCTGCCAAGTCGCTGATACTCATTTTCTTTCTTGCCCGGCAAATATTGATTTTGTCTCTGTTTAATTTCATGCACTCACCCAATTTATTGACTTATTCACGCTTTAGCACAATGTCACTTTTTTGTCAATCACTTTTTGCTGACTTATTCACAATCATGTGCTACTTTAATATCAATGGAGGTAAGAACATTGAATGAAAGAATAAAGGAACTACGTTCAGTATTAGGAATCACACAGGAAGAATTTGGAAAAAAATAAGGAATAACAAGGTCTGCCATTAGCTATTTAGAATCTGGAAGAAGTAAACTAACAGACAAAACCCTCTTTCTTATTTGCATAACTTTTGATGTTAGTAAGGAATGGTTGAGATATGGCACTGGAGATATGTTTATTACTTATACTGTAGGTGAAGAATTAACTTCATATTGTGGAAAATTAATGGCAGAAAATGATACTGAAAAAGAAAAATATGCTTTAATTGCTTTAAAATTAATAGTGGACGAATGGGAACTTGTAAAAGAAAATGTACAAAAATCAGTGAACTTTTGGTGTGGGTATCTTCAAGACCAGAAGAAAGCGAAATGCCTTAATCCCCCTATCTCCATTTCACCAGAATAACCATCCCAACAAGCTGGAAAAGATGCCCCCCAAGAATAACCTACAGCAGAGGACAGCACGAAATTGAGCCGTCCAAAAAACGGGTGCGTCCAATCAGCTGCAGGGGTACAATGGTTTTCTCCAAGTACGGTGAAAACTCTTCACCGCTAATTCTCCCGCTTATGGGCGAAAACAGCCGCTCTATCTTCCCCATACAGGCGTTTTATACATTTATTGATAGGAATGCCATCAATAGCCATTACGCCCGAAATTTCAGGGCTAGGGCAACCCATGCAGCACCATGACAATCTAATATGCTTACTAAGGGAGCCGAAGGGGCGATATGTCAGCTACCGGATATTACAGAAGGGAGCTGGTGCCAATGATTACATATAGTGAAAACTATCTGTTTATACAGAATGATGGGCAACAAATGGATATATCTACACCTAACAAAGTTTTTAAAAAGTTATTCGTATATACAGTGAAACACATGAGGATAAATTACCAGAAATCACATTGCATGGTTTGCGGCATACCTCTGCCACGCTCTTAATTGCACAAAATATAGATGTAAAAACAGTATCTAATCGACTGGGACATTCTGAAACTTCCACTACAATGGATATTTATACACATGCCTTGCAGAAACAGGATGCACTTGCAGCAAAATCTTTAGGCGAACTAATTACCGCAAAAACCCAAAAACAATGTTAGCCACACACGAAAAAAGCACCCCATTAACTGGAATGCTTTTCTTCTAAAAACGCCCATTTTAAAGGCTTTCTGTCACTCGATGCGACAGGATTTGAACCTGCGGCCTCTGCGTCCCGAACGCAGCGCTCTACCAAGCTGAGCCACGCATCGATGCCACTATGGCATAATATCATAAAAATACTATTTTGTCAATATCCCTACCTACTCTTTCACGACAAACGCATGAATCCCTACATCCCCCTTATATTTGTTTTCTTTATTTTTTTAAGAATTTAAAACCTCTTCAAGAAATTTAATTGGTCTTAAACTAATCACAAAGCGTTTCTTTCTCATTGA
>CATOOV010000029.1 GCA_951801955.1 uncultured Lachnospiraceae bacterium | reverse complement strand
AGTAACTCATTGCTTTCAGGCACTTTGAGTTACATTACTGACATTTCTTCCTATTTTCTTTTGAATCGGCGCCGTCCAAATGAAAAATCAGAAATGCTTTGATGCAAAACTACATTTTTTCATTAGGGCTAAATTCGGCGGAAACCCTTGATTTCTCAATGGATTTTTCAACCTGTCATTATAATAACTCAAAGCCCTGCAGGCGTTGCCGCCCATCCAAGCCCGAACATATTGGCAATGATATTTGCCGAAATATATTCATTTGCCTTATGGTTTTTAGGGATATTAGGAAACATAAATCGCAGCAGAGGATTCATTCTTCGTGCAGCCCCGCTGATAATGCCACAGTTTTCTGCAATACGCATTAGTCCTACCCAGAGTGACATAACTCCTAACATTGTGATGCACAGGGTGACAGCCTCTTTTGCAGAATCCAGAGCAGCATTGGTGACAGCAGGAAGGTTTCCAGTAAGCGCCGCATAAATAATGCCAATAACGATCATAAAACCCCATAAATAATTAAGCATAGCATCACTACTCCAAAAGATACAGTTATATTATCTTATGCAGGAAGAAAGAAAGTGTGATAATTTTTTGAAATTTTTTATCTTATCGGAGAAGACTTCTGACCCGCACCCCGCAGCATGAACGCGATGTCATTCTTGAATATCAAGATATGCTTTTGAGTTTCATCTGATAAAACCCCTGGCAGGATCGTAGGTTTCCTGTCTGGGGTTTTATCAAGATTGGGTAATACATTTATCATTATACCATTTGTGACATCATAGTTATATTCAATCGGAATATTTCACTTGAAGCTTAACTTTTTTCGCTTTCTTTCTTTAGAGGGTTAATGTTTGTTTGCTGTTTTTTTAAAATACTCGTCAATATTTTTCTTAATCTCCAAGGGCGGCAAGGTTTTTAACAGATAACCTGCAGGCTTTAAGGCAATCAATTTTTTTACAGACTCTACGTCCACAGTGGCTGTCAGAAAAATAATCGGAATATCTGCAATATCTTCTTCTGAGCGAATCATTTCCAATACTTGCTGACCGTTGCAGACTGGCATTTCATAATCCAAAAGAACTAGATCTGGTCGGTTCAGTGTGATAGATCGAATGGCAGATAATCCAGATTTTGCTGTAGCGATGTCGTAATCTTTCCCAAGCAGTTCTTCCATGGCATGAAGTACAACCATAGAGTCATCCACCAAAAGTATATTCTTTTTATTGCTCGTATTGTTTTTTTTCAGATATTTTTCGATTTCTACCATGGCATTTTCCGTTTTGATTGCAGTTTCATCACCCTTTTCAATTAAATGGGGCGCTATGGCGCAATATGCAAAATAACCCTCGCCTGTGTCAAACAAGAGGCTAAATTGGGGTTCTTTGTTGTTAAATATTTTCTGAAACTGTTCATAAGACAGCAAATTTTCTTCTTTGACCTCATAGTTCTCAGAAGATGGGAAATGTTCCCGGACACGCTCCACAAACTGCCGTGCTGTATATCTTGCCATATTTATTAACATAACGCTGATGGTGTCTGATTTTATGTTAATCATTTTTCCAACTGTATTAATAATCAGTTTTTCTTCAAAAACTAACATAATTTCTAATTTCTCATTCTTTTTGTCGCCATAGACCAAACGGTAATAAATGCCCTTCCCAAATTTTTCCCCGCTGTAACATTCACTTACTAACTTGGGTTCTAGGCGGAATATGTCGTATAAAACATCCGTAATGGTCTGTGTCATGGCTTTTTGTTCCTGATCTGGCAAAAGATTGGTCCACTTACTCAATGTTTTGCCAGTAATTGCGTGGTCTTCCGTCAGTGTATGTCCAATCAGCCAGCCTGCACAAACGCCCAGGAAGTGATTGATGGAATCTTTGGAGTATGCAGTCTCTTCCAATTCCTTTTCCAGCGCTGGGAGAGTTTTTTTTCGAAAATCTTCGTGAAGACGCCGATGGGTCTCAAAATCTATGTAGTTTATAGATGCCATATATGACTCTTCGTCTGCAAAATGTTTCATAGCATGGTCTTTGAAATATTTAATTCCTTCTTTGCATACCCATTGACTTTTTTCGTCGTCTTTTTGGTTCATTAAGAGCCTGTTAAGAATACTGAAAAGCTTTTTGTGTTCTTTGTCAATTGAATCTACACCAATAATAAAACGATCCTGCCATACTAATTGATTACCCATGATTTTATCCTCCTTGTCAATAGTTGAAGTTGCAATGTTTTGTATGGTGTGTGCCGCCGTCAAAACGCCGAATGCGTCTAGACGGCGATATTAGTATACCACATAATGGCAAAGAACGGGTGCTTTATTTTAAATTTGACGGAAATATATAACAGGGCGAATGACAATAAGATCTGCCCTCAGTGTTGCTTTAAGGCTTATTAGAGCCAATTTGGAACAGATTGGGCTTTGGTTGTACTACAACAAGTCCATTCTGGGGATGAAATGATGATTCCGGGATTAAAATACGCCGATATCTAATCGCCGGAGCAATGGATCTTTTCAATTGAAATTATGCCAAAATCTATTTCATTTTTGCCTTTAAAAATTTTTTTATTGTACTCGATACCCAAATAATTCAATTGGCAAAAGCAAGTGGCAAGTTTTTCTGATTTAATTCGAAAAGTAACATTGGGTACAGAAGTAAAACGAAGGTCAATTTGCTTAAAATATTTATTAGAATATTCCTGCTGCAGAAAATTTAAAAAAATCATTTCTTCTGTCACGCAGTCTCCGTCGCCTGGATCGTATTTCCTGTTTACAATTGTTTTGTCATTTAAAGTTATTTCACAATTGTAACTTAAATCGTAAAGGGCGAATTGGAACATTGGCTGAACCTGCATTTGGGACAACATTTTTGCCTTTGTATGTATTTCAATTTTATTTCCAATTGATTTATATTCCCGTATAAGAATGTAATCATCTGTGTGTTCTGTTACGGTAATCTTTTTGTTATCGAGCTGATCTACCGTGAGGTTTTTTTCGTAATTAGGAATAAAAATTCCTTCAATATAAGGGGCGCACAGATGCGGCCACATTTCTTTAAACAAAGATATGTGGTTGCTGTTTTGTTCGGAGGATAAAAATCCTGAATTTTCCTCAAAAGAAAATGCTGTGAAATTTATATTCTTTTGCTCAAACTGATATAAGCCATATTGTATCATTTCTTTTACAAAGAAAGTATAGGTATCCGCATCATTGTTTACATCAAAAGTTATTTTTGTTACATTTTCAGGGATATCCACATGAAAAAAATCTGTTTCATATGTTTCTGAAGTGATTACGTGGTTATCCTCCCAAAACGCTACATTTACTTTTCTTGTGTCATTACCAAAATTTTCAAATAGGTAGCTGTTTAACTTGTTGTTATTGGGCCAGATTTTAAACTTGGCATCATGCAGATGCACGCCGGCAATATTACCGCTTAATGTATCGACATAAAACGAATAGTTTTGTTTTTTTGTCTTACAGTCCATGTTGATAAATCGGAGGTCTATTATTTGTTCTGAATGGTATAAATTTTTTTTATCTAATTTCTGTATGATTTCAGGTATAGCAGTACTATCTGTATAATTGATTTGATTTAACATTTTGATAACGCCTGGAAAGTAATTGTGCAGGACGTAATCACCGTATAAAGTTGGATTTTCGTCAATAATTACAAACCCGCACTTTCTCATCATATAAAAAGAAGGATAGTTATCCTTTGCCACTTCACAGATCAAATCGTTATATCCCATACGGATTAGTTCTTTTATCAGCATACTGAACATATCAGAAATCGAAAACACAGATAAGCGGTATTTTTGGGCGATAATAAGCGCGCAGATAAATGCTTGGTTTTTATTTGCAACTTTTTGTCCTCCAGTTTTGTATGCCGCCACATAACTTACAACTTTGTCATTTTTTTTGCCTACAATGCCAAATATGGTTCCTTTTTTTCTTTGATAATCAATAAATTTCTCACCAGTTAAATTTTGATCGAATTTTCCAATCCAAAATTTATTTTTTTTCATGAGCTCAGCGACTGCTGAGGCATCTTTTTCACTATAAAATTCATATTTTATTTTTGACATGTTATTTTCCTCCATATCTATTTGTTTCACAATTGTGCCGATTCATGTTTTCGTAAGGTTCTGCCTTAAACCAACAAGTGGTACGATTGTTTCACAACTGTTCTGATTCATCCTTTCACAAGGAAAACATAGAAATAAGATGCTATTTTTCAGTTTGAGGAGTCAAATAGCATCTTATCTCTTTCTTAAAATTAATATTTTTTCGCTTTGCGTGACATATTTAAGATTGCCAGCAAATAGAAAATAATCCCAGTTCCAATCAATACCAACACATGGAACCAAGGTTCGGGATTCCAGTCGCCATATTCAAATATTACTCCTACTGTGTCTTTAAATTCTGTTAATGCAGATTCCGGCAGATCAGCGAATCCGGTTGTCATTGCATCTCCCATAAGGAGCTGGCGGAACAATACTGCAGCATGGGCGCAAGGAAAGCATTTAATTACCCATTGGACACCCTCTGGCAAATCGCCAATACAGATATATGCCCCTACTAAAAAACCAATGAGCGTTCCCAATATAATGCTGATGGTAGTGTATGTATTGCTTGTCTTTACAAAAGATATAATAAAACAGACCATTGCACTGGAGGAGAAAGATGAAAGTAAAATAACGCCTATCATTTTTAGGATATCCATCCATTCGATGAGTTCTCCCCCATTTGCAATAATATATATTTCACCGAAAATAAATGTAACGAAAGACATTACAATACTGATAATTAACCCTGTGCACATGTAACCTGCCGCAACACTGCTTCTCTTAATTGGAGATGAGTAAAAATCTTTGATACATTTGTGTTCCCGGTCAGATACCATAACTGCATAGGCACCCATGCTGGTAGTGATTGCAGAGGAAGCCAGCATACCGGCTACCACCCATGAGTTCATCACATATTCAACATTATCAAGAAAATCCAAGCCTTCGGTAATTGAGTCTCCAATAAAGAAAATAAACAAACAAAAAATAATAATCACGCCTAATAAGGAAAAGAATACGCCGCCTTTATCTTTAAAAAAGATTTTTAAGCCTCTTATTGTCATCTGATTCATTCTCTGATCTCCTTTCCGGTAATGTTAAGAAATACATCGTCCATTGTCCCATACAAAACTTCAAAACTTTCAACGAAATCTATGACTGGCTGTAAGATAGATATGGAATCAATGGTAGATTTGATTTTTACATCAATAAACTCCGAGGTGGCTGTAAATTTCATTTTCTTTTTATCCAGATATTCTATCAAAGCGTTCTCTTTATCTTCTTTGGGTTTCATTTTAATGTGTTCAAAGCTATATTTTTCTTTTAATTCATAGGGCGTGCCTTGTGCGACAATCAATCCGTCATCCATAACGACGACGTAATCTGCCTTTGCTGCCTCTTCCATATAATGGGTTGTCAAAAAGATTGTCATATTGTTTTCTTTTTGAAGGCGTTCTACCGTTTCCCAAATGTGTTTGCGTGTCTGCGGATCTAATCCGGTCGTTGGTTCGTCCAAAAAAAGAATTTTAGGCGTATTTAAAAGCGCCCTTGCGATATCTACCCTTCTTCTTTGTCCACCGGACAACGTGCCATAATCCCTGTGGAGAAACCCTTCAATTTCAGAATATTTCGCAGCTTCTGATACGGCAAGTTTTCGCTTTATTTTACTGTTATAATAAAATCCAGCCCTTATCATAAGGTTTTCTTTTACAGTCAATTTCTTGTCCATTAAATTGTCTTGAAAGACAACGCCGATACGATTACGGATTTCATTGGATTCATGCTGCAGGTCATAACCGGCAATGGAAATGCGCCCATCATCGAATTTGTTTAATGTACATAGGATATCAATGGTTGTTGATTTTCCTGCGCCGTTTGGACCTAAAAAAGCAAACAGGCTTCCTTTTTCAACAGAAAAATTGATTCCTTTGACGGCTTTTACATTTCCGTAGGATTTTTTTAAGGAAGACACTTTAATTATTTCATTCATGCTTCATTTCCTTTCTTCTTAATCGTTGTATCATATGATGTTCCATTCGGGAAAAAATTGTTCTACAACTGTTCCAAGACCATTTTGGACAGATGATTCGTAGACATAATCTGCAAGGGATAAATCAAGGATCCCTAACCCAAAAGGACTAAATATTACAGGTTTATCGCTTTTTCGAGGGGCAATCATATCACTTACAACATCTGCAATCGTTCCTGCCACAAAATCATTTTTCTTCCGCTTCTGATAGGTAAGATGTATGGAAGTGCGCTCACGGCTAACATGGTCATAATCATCTACAATATTATAGGCTTGTTCAATGACGGAGGGGGCGAAATCTCTTAAAGAGATTCCAAGCACAGTATGTTCTAAAGTGAAAGAGTCTAACGTTTTAATATAAGGATCTTGGGCGGTAGTTGCAAAGGAAACGAGTTTTGTCCTAGAAAAAAGGTCTTCCATGCTTGTACATGTTTCAAATAAAAATTTTGAATTTTCGTGCCAGGAAATAAATTGCTCCATACGTTCTTTGGATAAATCAAATAAATAAATTTTATTGATATCCTGAAATACATTGGAAACAAACAAAAGGATCTCCTTATTAATCCTTCCGCAGCCTACCAGACCAATGGTTTTTTCATTTTGGTTGGAATGAAGGTATTGCGCAGCCAATGCGGCGCTTGCCGCAGTTCGTTTGGCGCTGATAATGGACCCTTCCAAAACGGCGGTAATCCTGCCTGTTGTCATCTCGTTTAAAAAAATACCAGCAGAGGCACGCTCCATATTATTTGCAATGTTTCTGGGAAAGGAGGAAATCCACTTCATTCCTGCAATATGGTCTTTCCCTCCAATATATGCAGGCAAACCAATGATACGGTTTCTTTCCTCATTGGGAAAGCGCAAAAAAATAGAATGGGGCAATGAGGATTTTCCCTGATTATGTAATAAATAGGTCTCTTTCACAATCTCAATAATTTGAGATTCTTTTCCATTTAGGGCATGATTTATTTCATTTGCCCCTAAGATTAAAATATTGTCTGTCATAAAGTTTTCCCTTTCTAAATTACAACGGAATCAAAACATGAGGCAGTATCTGTTTCAAAATAAATGATTGTCATAGAGGTCTTCTAATGGTTTTTGCGTTCTCCATTCAAAAACTCTGGGTGCTGGCTATACAAATTTGTAAAATACCGGTCGCCCCTGTCATGGGAAACAATAACAATCTTTTTGTTATCAATCTGATGCAGTTTAATATATTGTTCTGCCCCGGTCATGGTACAACCAGAGGATCCTCCTAAAAATAATTGTTCTTCTCTCATTAAGTGGAACAGAGTTTGGATGGAATCCTGTTCGCTTACAATAATGTTGTCATCTATGATTGCACGCAAAAAATTATCGGTTCGGATGCTTGAACCTATTCCTGTAAAATGTTTGATTTTATTTGTTTTTGGATCAAATATTTTGGAACCTTCTACATCTACTGCAATCACTTTAATCGCTTTGTTATACTCATGAACTGCCTGGGAAATGCCGGCTGCAGTCCCGCCGCTGGAGACGGCAATAAACACATAATCAACATTTGGAAACTGCTTTGTGATTTCTTTGCCGACTGTTTCTTTATAAGCTTCAACCACTAAGGGATTGCCATATTGGTTAAACCAATATACATTTTTACGCTGGGATATGTATTCTTTTACGGTCTGTAACCGGCTCTTTAAATAACTTCCGTTTTCATCAGCCTCTGTGATTTTTACTGTTTTAGCGCCATATGCTTTTATTAAAAATTCATTGATTTTTGAGATGGAAGCATCAATCATAATCGTAATATTGAGCTTTAAATATGCACCAACTGCTGCAAGGGCAACACCCATATTTCCAGAAGAACTCTCAACGATTTCTGTATCTTTATTGATCGTTCCTTCTTCCAAAAGCTTAGATAACACATACGCAGCCGCCCTGTCTTTTGCGCTGCCATACAAGTTGCTGCCTTCAAGTTTGATGCGGATATCGTTGTTCTTGATATAATTTAATTTTTTTAAAGGCGTGATTACTTTAAATTCTTCCAACATTCTATTTTCCTTCTTTCCACTGTTACGCTAACCATGCTATTTTACCTGAAACCTTAACAAAAAAGTCTGCTTCAATTACAGGATGGCGTGTTGTCTGATTTGCAATTGATACCTGGAATTTTAGGCAGGCTCTATCGCTCAGTGCTTTTTTGCCTTTATATCTTAGCCGCAGGGTTAATTTGTCATTTAGAACACCTGGGGACAGAAATTTACATTGGAATTTGTTAATTTCATATGTCAAGCCGTCAATATTCCCATAGGTTGAAATAAGCCATTCAAGAATCACTTTTTCAATCCAAATGAAATATTGTGGATGATGGATAATATTATATGAATCTGTATCTGTAGGTCCTACAATAATTGTTGTTTCAAAATCCATTCTTTTTACCTCATACTGACCCTTAAATGGCTTAGTGCCCTTTAATACTTTTCTAAAACAATGGAAGAGTAAGCTCCGCCCAAAGCCATCGTGCTGATGCAAGCGGTTTTAATCTCTTTCTTTTTATTTGTTTCATTGTAATAATGAGAAATTTCTTCGTCTAAACTGTAGACGTCACTTGGTACGCCAATTACTTCCTGATGAATAAAAGAATATAAAGCATTCAACAGTCCATAGCCTGAATTTGTCCCATAGACAATACCAAGCAGGGGAGAAACCATAGAACAGTCAATGTCCTCCTCTAGAAATCCATCTGCAATCAATTTTTTCAATGCATTAATATCTGCATGGTCACAATTTTGAATCCCCATTGCCGCGTTGATATATAAATCAATCTTTTCCGATTTGCTGTCTGAAAGAGCCCGTTTTACACATTCATACAATTCATCGCCAGTAGGGGAGACAGTGCCCAGGCGATAGTTGTCTGAAGTCATGGCATAACCTTTCACAGATGCGTAAATATTTGCATTTCGGTTTATCGCATGTTCCTCGGTCTCAAGCATTACGGCGACAGCGCCAGGGGAGAGCGCCATACCATCTGCTGTTTTAGAAACTGGAGAAAATTTTGTCCTGGATAACAGATGTAATTTGTCATAACCAATGATCATTGGTTCGTTGCACTCATCGGCGCCAACCATAAGGATGGCGTCTGCCATGCCAGAATTCAACAGTTCGGCTGCATAATTAAATGCCGTTAAATAGGAGGCTGATCCTGCAGATAAAGTGGATGTCGGTCCTTTTAACATGTTGGCAATGCAAAAATTTCCTGGCGCTGCATTGATAACGCTGTTAGGAAAATCAGACAGGCTAATGGAGCCGATACCATTTTTCACAATACTTTGGTCGATGTTTACAATTGTGCCTAAAGGTCCAGTTCCAGTGGCATAGATTACGCCAATTCGCTCGGTATTATTTTTTGTTACGACAAGCTTGCTGTGGTCAAGCGCCTGTTTTCCTGCCGCCATGGCAAGTTTTGTCACTTCGTCAATCCTTCGAATAATTTTTCCTGGAATGTATTTTTTCCAATTCACATCAGGAATGGAGCCGATCTGGATGCATTTTAACGTTTTATGTTTAAAGTGGCTGATATGTACGCTTCTGGAAGAAAAAGTATTCCACAAACTTTCGATATTCTCACCACCTACGCCACAGCAGCCCATTCCTGTAATAACGATGTTCTTAGTGTTGCTGGGTTGAGGGTTGCGTATGGTGGTCTCTCTTCCTAACGCCAAACAGCAATTGTTTCCGCCAAATGCAAAAGAATTGGATAAAATGGCATCACAGTCATGTTTTTGCGCCGTATTAGGGACTAAATTGATGGGGGATTCCATATCACTTTCAAAATTCACGGTTGGCGGTATAAGCCCATTGTTCAAAGCCATAATGGATACCACGCATTCTTCTGCACCTGCCGCGCCCAGGCAATGCCCAATCGCTCCCTTTATGCTGCTCAGTGGGATCTCTGATATATTATCTCCAAATACAGTTTTAAATGCGGAACGCTCCGCCTTGTCGTTTGCAGTTGTTCCAGTGCCATGTCCATTTACATAAGACACTGTTTCTTTTTGAATGCCAGATAACTTGATCGCCGTCTCCATCGCGCGGGAGGCGCCTCCTCCTCCCAAATCTGGCGCGGTTGGATGATAGGCGTCTGCACTCAGCCCATATCCAAGAATTTCAGCATATATGGCTGCCCCACGCTTCTTTGCGTGCTCATAATCTTCAAGAAGCAGGAATGCAGCGCCTTCGCCAAGGTTGATGCCGTTGCTGGCGCTGTATGGTTTGCAAGGTTCTGGATCCAATGCTTTTAAGGATGTAAATCCGGCAAAAGAAAAGACGCACAGAGGGTCAACACCACCCACAAGCATAATGTCGTGTTTGCCGCTTTTGATCATGTCACTTCCGTAACCAACAATGTTTCCGCTTGCTGCGCAAGCTGTAGAAATCACATTTTTTACGCCTTTCATATGGAATTTTTTTGATATCACATCAACCATGGAATGCAGCGGATATAAATATAGGTAATCTTCCTTCGCATGTTCCAGTCCATCTAATAACCATTGTCTGTGAAACGTTTGCCCACTGAGCATGCCTCCAAGGGAAGTACCAATCGCAACACCCTGTCGGTAGGGGTCTTCTGATTCCGTTTGAATTTTAGAATGCTCCAAGCATTCTTTTGCAGCCATAATGGCGATTTGTGCGCATCTGTCATAAGGAATTTTATTTTCCTCAAAAAAAGGGTCAATTTCGGTCAGATCTTTTATCTCACCCACCGTTCCACGATAATCGCCGTCCACAGAAGGAAAAATCTTTGTTCCTACCCCGCTTTTACCGTCAAATATATTTTTTTCTACCTCTACCTTATTTTTTCCCAATGCGTTTACAATACCATATCCGGTAACAACTATTCTTTTCATTGCCTGTCCTCCTTATAATTATTCCATTTGAGAATCCCAGCTGACAGGGCGTACAAAAGGGGAAGAAATGGTTGTTGCTGTTATGGTTTGATTGTCAGATTTTATTGTCAAGGGGACTCCTGAAACAGCAATCTTGCTGTCAAGCAAAAAATAACCAAGAACGCCGCTAAGCGCCGGATTGTATTTGCTGTAAATAACTTTCCCCACGGATTCGTCTTCTAAATATACTTCAGAATTTTCAGCGACAGCATTAGTATCAGCGGCTACAAAACCTACACAGCATTTTTTTAATTTTTCTTTAAATTGGGAAATCAGAATATCTCTGCCGCAGTATTCTTCTTTGTCAAATTGAACAAACCATTGATAAGCTAATTCGAAAATGTTTCCTTCTTTCACCGAAGACTCATTGATCAGCGGCTGGTTTACTTCCAGCATACAGAGGTTTAAAGCTTCTGTCCCACACCATGAAAGACTGTAAGTATGCAGCAATTCTTCTGCAATTTGATAAATTGTTTTATGAGGGCCAATCATGGCATAAGCGTATTCCCCTGAGCGGCCGATTCTGGAAAGCATAATCTTTTCGGATTTATAATCAACTTTTACCATGTCTCTGAGAGGAAGTGTTTCGATGGGGAAATCAAAAATTTCTTTTGCAATTTCCCAAGATTTTTCTCCTTCCATAAAAATCAGATGGTTTTCAGAGGTCATATCAATCATTTCAATGGATTCGTCAATTTTATAACTGATCCACTCTGTGACTGTGGCTGCATTTTCAGGGGGCACCAGTACAATGATGGACTCATCATCATTCACAATATAAGAAATGCCCAAAGCTTTTGCATCCTCGTTTAAAAAGAGACACTCTGCAATTTTGCCAGGATTAAGATATTTGATATCTTTTGTGACGATGGCGTCCATTTTTTTTATTACATTGTCGCCTTTCATTTTTATCATGGCATATCCAATACCATCTACAAGGGCAATTTTATGCCGAAATACATTGTATTCTGTTTCCACATCTGTAAATTTATATGGAACAAGTGTCCCATTCACTTCTGTGCAAACGGCTCCATCCGCATATAAGTCATTCAATATACTTTTTTTCATTGGTTATACTCCTTTACATTGGTCTATGGTCTTTCGCTGACAGAAATTATGCCATCTACAACATTTTTTCCATCAACATAGGCTTCCACTTTAATTTGCGATAAGTTTTCAAATTGGGTTTTTTTATAAACACGCAGTTCTAGTGTGTCGCCAGGACGCACGAGTTGTTTAAATTTTATATTTTTAATATTGACTAGATAGCCAACTTTAGACGCAACGCCACGAAAGTCTATCTCTTCACTTTCTAGATGCTCCCAATCGATTGTTTCTGGAAAATGTCCTGTGGAATACATGACGGCAGTCAACTGTGCCAAACTCTCCACCAATAAAACGCCTGGCACAATCGGTTCGCCAGGAAAGTGTCCAGTAAAATAAGGTTCATTGATTGTTACATTTTTAATTCCTACCGCGCTTTTACCAGGATCCAGTTTTATTACCTGATCCAGCAATAAAAAAGGGTATCTATGTGGTAAAAGGTTAGAAATCATCTGCGCTTCCATTTTCATTTCCTACCTCCTGTATGTTTAGTCAACAGGCTGCAAATTTGAATCATCGTAATCTTGTGACATAATATAGTCGGCAATGGTATTTACGGAGCTGAAAACGGCTGAATTGCCATCGGAAACCGTTACTGAAAATTCTGAAAAGATTCCTACAGCAAGCTCCAATGCATCAATGGAATCCAGTTCTAATCCACGTCCAAATAAGGGCTGGTCGTTTGTAATAAATTCCGGCTCGATATCAAGACATAACTGGTCCACGATAATTCTTTTTATCGCAGCACAAACCATTCGTCTTTTTTTTGCATACTCTAATACTTGTTCTTTTGTCGCTAATTCCATAATCTGATACTTCCTTTCGAATGAATTCAAAAACGCCATTGTCTTCTTGCTGCGGGGTACAGTCCAGCTCTACTGGCAAAAACAAATCCGCATCCCTGCAATACGCCAAAGGCTTTTATCTCAATTTTTGATGAGATAAATTACATTGTTAAACCACCGTCAACGACGATACATTTTCCTGTGATATAGGAAGCTTTTGAAGAAGCAAGAAATGTTACGACTTCGGCCACTTCGTCAGGGCTTCCGAATCTTCCCATGGGAATATACTGCGTGTATTTTTCTTTTAAAAGTTTTTCACTTTTTTGGGTCATTTTGGTCTCTACAAATCCTGGTGCGACTACGTTTGCACGTATGCCATGTTTGGCATATTCTTTTGCTGTTGTTTTTGTAAAGGAGATCATTGCACCTTTGGAGGCAGAATAATTTGCCTGCCCTTCCTGACCTACCACGCCGCTTGTAGAGGAAATATTTACAATAGCGCCTCCTCGTTTTGATGCGCACATCAATCGGACTGCGCCTTGGGTGCAATGAAAGCAGCCGCCCATATTTGTCTCCATAACTTTGAAAAAGTTTTCTTCACTCATCATCAAGAGATACCCGTCTTTGGTAATACCTGAATTGTTAATTAAAATATCAAGGGACTTGTATTTTTTCTTTATATAGAGAAACATTTGATTGACTGCTGCTGCATCTGTCACATCACATTGGATGGTTTCGCCGCAGCCGCCGTTTTGTTCTATAATTTTGAGTGTGTCAAGCGCACCATTTTCACTTTTGCAATAATTGATTAGTACCGTAACCCCATTTCTTGCAAGATTAATGGCAATAGCCTGACCGATACCGCTGGAAGCTCCGGTTACCAGTGCAATAGAACCTGGTTGAAACATTTTATCACTCCTCCTGTTATTTTTTGTTTTCAAATTTAGGTTTTAATTGTTTTTTGGACTGTAAAAGTTATAAATCTTCCAAAATATCTTAGATTTGTCCTGGCAATTTTTCAAATTGTTTTATTCCCGCGAGCAATGAGGAAAATAGACATGTTTACATGGATATTTGACGAATGCCGCGAGGGTCGAATACCCCGCCCCTTGGGGCGAACTTACTAAAAACAAGCTAAGGCATGCCCCGTCAGCTTGCTGCGGGGTATTTGACTGAGTTTACAAATTTATTGTACTGTGCAGGGTTTGACAGCATAAACATTTTCTGTTGATTGTCAATACTGCGCATCATGCCAGTTAGGACTTTGCCCACGCCAGTTTCTGCAAAAACAATATTAGGATAAAAATTCAAAATTTTTTTCACGCCTTCATACCAGAAAACGGTATGGCAGCATTGATTTTTAATTTCATCTTTTATATCTTGTACATCTGCCGCAAAGTTACCTTTACAATTTAACATTACTTTAATTCTTGGAATGCCGAATTCAATTTTGTCTATAAATTCAGCGTATTCTTGCACCATCCCCTGCATCAGGGGGGTATGGAATGCATTGGATACCCGTATGGGAACCGTTTTTAAGGCGCCTTTTGATATGCATTGTTCTTCTGCTTTTAGAACATACTCTGGTTCACCGCCGATTACGATTTGATTTTGGGTGTTATGCAGCGCCACAACTAAATGTTCTGAAGATGGATCCGTACGTTTACAGATCTCGCCAACCGTTTCCATATCCATTCCTAAAACGGAACATAACATTCCAGAACGATGGACGTTACTCATCAATTCCGCTCTTTTTTGAACAATCAAAAATACTTGTTCAAGGGTTAAAACGTTAGCTGCGACAAATGCAGAAAATTGTCCCAAACTATGCCCCAATGTGATGTTTGGTTTGATTCCATCGTTGTGTAACAAGTGTAAATATGCAAGGTTCATAGCGGTTACGGCTAATTGGGTGTTTTCTGTTTTCTGCAGTTCTTCAGCGTTTGCTGATAAACAGAGTTGTTTGATATCCCTTCCTGTAACCTCTTTTGCAACTTGAAACACAGGGTTTGCTTCCTCCATTTTGTTTCCCAGTTCCCGTAACATTCCTGGTTTTTGCGTTCCTTGTCCTGGAAACATCAAACAAATATTCATGCTGTTTCTTCCTTTCCATACTGGTTTGTAAATGCAAGCATTGCACCCAAAATATCCCGCTCCCAGTTTTCAATTTTTTCAAATTTCTCATTTACAATTGCGATTTTGATATTTGCCTTTACACAGGGGTTGCCAGATTTTGTAAAGGCAGTTTGTTCAAATTCAAGTAGAGGTTTATGATGTATAATAAAAGCAGTTTTTATCTTCACAAAGCCATTGACTGGCAGTCCCAAATCAGGATAGCTTTCAAAGGAGGCTCTTACGACAACAAAGTTGCCGAGGCTGGGGGGAGCGTCAGATGTTTTTTTTTCTTTCAGATAATCATAGAATAAAAGCATAATTTCAAAACGTGCCATCTCAAAAAATTCAAAATATTTGGAAAAATGGATTTTCCGATTGTAAATACAGTCAGAGAAACGAGGATGGATTTCCTGATAGAATACCCGTTTTATTTTTTCATTTTGCAGGATCCATTCATTAATCTGGTCGGCAGAATAATTCAAGTTCACGAAAGCACACCTCCTCAACGGGAAATTCTACGTGGTAGTTTTTCTCACATAGTGTTGTAAAATAGTGTTCTGAGATACGATAATCTGTGAAATAATACGTTGTTTCATGATGATGGACGGAATGTTTTAATACAGGCAGTTTGTGTTTGATTGTAAAATTCCAGCCAACCCCTAAACATTTTAAGAAAGCCTCATATCTGCACCATAGATAAGAATTGTAAAATGCCATCCTTTCATTTATGGAACGATGTCCTAAAATGCTGCGGGAAAAGAACATTTCTGCCGCATAGTCTGAGACAGGGTTCTTTTCTTGTATGTCAATGCCAATTTCATCATATGGGTTAATAGCTAATACTACGAACCTGCCGCTATGGGATATATTAAAATATAAGCCTTCTCCTATATATGGTTTTCCGTACTCAGAGGTTTGGATTGCTGGGCTTTTGATGCCATATTTCTCGAATATAAAAAAGGTCAGCAATGACGATGCATATAATTGTTTTGCTTTGATCGGTTTTATGGAAGCCCTAATTCTGTTTTGCCGTTCTATGGGCAATCGGCAAAGGATGTTTGGGTCAATGCAAATCTCCATGATATCACAATAAAAGATGGATGGTTTGATAGGTAACAATGTATCAAACCGCCAGTTCCGGGATTTTGAAAGACACCAATTCTTGATCTTTCTTAACATAAGAACCAACATTTACGGAAAGGTGTTCTATATAACAATCACAAGGCGCTGTAATTGGGTTTTCCATCTTCATGGATTCAAGGATAATCATTGTTTGACCTTTGTATACTTCTTCTCCCACTTTCACATTGACAGCAATGACAGTTCCTGGCAGGGCTGCCTTTATGCTGGAGGTTTCATTCTTCTCCTCGCCAAAATCAAAATCAGGGAGATCAAGGAGATCTGTTTCATTGTCAGCAACAGCCTTCTTTTCCAGAATTTGTGCCTTTGAACTTTCAATTTCAACCACATATTTATTTCCATTTAAACAAATATCATATTTCATATCTGTACTCCTTTATTAATCGGACCAACAATATCTGTAAATTTTATGGATTGTGATGTCGCTGACATCCACATGCGTATAATAAGAGATAATTGCTGTAAAGAGGACTGACAACTCATCATAGGCTTCATTTGTATTAAGCGCAGTTAAATTTTCATCGTCTGCAGTATCTTCATGGTTTGTGCAGGCAAACGTAAACACTCCTTCCCTGTCTTCTGAGACGCTGGAAAAGAATTCCTCAGCCAACTGGGGAAACATAACATGTATCAACATATCTTCTGGTGTGCATCCGTTTGATAAACACGCTTTTTTTGCCTTTAAATATTCATGTTCTGTCTTAATTGCAGCAGAGTTGTTCTTAAGTATTGTTTTTTTGATTTGGGGATCTATTTTCCCTGGAGCTTTTCCATAATTTCCACACACATAAGCCTTTATTTCATTTATTACGATCTTATATCTTTCTTCTGTAATCACGTTAGCTACCGCTTGTGTTGCTACCATTTGGCTAATAGGTGTTACAAGGGGCGGATAACCTAAGTCTTTTCGAACCAGCGGAACCTCCTGTAACACTTCATCCAATCTGTGTGAGATTCCCTGTGATTTCATTTGAGAAAGAAGATTCGAATACATGCCTCCGGGAACTTGGCGAATCAAACTTTGCGTATCTGTCTGCATGGAATGGTAATCAATCGTTTTGTTTTTAATCATTTTGTCAAAAACCTTTTTGAAATGACGATTGATCTGTACCAGACATGACATATCAAGATGGACTTTTCTTCCCAACTGTTTTGCTGTCAATGCCATTGTTTCTGTCGGGGCTTGGGAAGTTCCGCCAGAAAAACATGAAATTGCGGTATCTATAACATCTACGCCTGCTTCAATTGCTTTCAAGCATGCCATTTGAGCACATCCAGAGGAATTATGTGTATGTAATATCACTGGCACAGATAAAACGTCCTTTAATTCTCTCACTAACTCATATGCTTTGTCTGGCATCAGGCAGCCGGACATATCTTTGATACAGATAGACATAGCTCCTAAGTGTTCCAGTTCTTTTGCCAGTTTAATATACGCATGGATATTATGGACTGGGCTGACTGTATAACATAGGGCACAGGATGGAAAGCCGCCGAAATCCAGAGTAGCTTTGATGGCGTCTTTCATATTTTCAATATCATTCAATGCATCGAAGATGCGGATAATATCAATCCCGTTTTTAATCGCTGTTTCAATAAAATCCCTGACAATTTCTGTGGGGTACTGGCTGTATCCCAGAAGGTTTTGCCCGCGCAGCAGCATTTGCAGTTTTGTGTTCGGCATCATCCTGCGCAGAAAACGAAGACGTTCCCAGGGATCTTCATTTAGATAGCGGATGCAGGAGTCGAAGGTTGCCCCGCCCCAACATTCTACAGAATAATATCCAGCTTTGTCTATTTCAGACAAGATACCTTTAAAATCTTCTCTGGACATACGGGTGGCAGCTAACGATTGGTTTGCATCCCTTAAAACTGTTTCAGTAAATCCTAACATGATGTGTTATCCTCACAAAATTAAATTTTACAATGGTATGTTGCCATGTTTTTTCTTGATGGCGCCTGTACTTTTCTTTTCAAAAGACTTTATATCTTCAAAGACACGCTGGCGTATCTCATCAAGAGAAATCACATCATCTACATACCCCTCTGACTGGGCAATTGCCGGATTCATGTATTTTTGTATATATTCGCCCACAAGTTTGTCTTTAAATGCGTCAACTTGATCGTCTGGTGTATTGGATAACTCTTTTTGATATAAAATAGAAACTGCGCCTTCAGCTCCCATAACAGCAAGTGATGCGTTTGGACATGCGTACACATAGTCGGCGCCTAAATGTTTGCTGCCCATAGCGATGTATGCGCCTCCATAGGCTTTTCTTACGATTACTGTAATTTTGGTCGTGGTAGCTTCTGAATATGCAAACAGTAGTTTAGCGCCATGACGGATAATACCTTGATGTTCTTCAGAGATTCCTGGTAAGTATCCAGGGGTATCAACCAATGTTAAGATAGGAATATGAAATGAATCACAAAACCTGACAAAACGAGCTGCTTTATCACTTGAATCATGGTCGATACAACCAGAATTATTCATTGGATTGTTTGCAACAATTCCAATTGTAATATGGTTTATTTGTGCGAAACCAGTAATCATATTTGTAGCAAAGTGCTTGTGTATTTCGATAAAGGAATCAAAATCAATGATTTTTTCAATTAATTTGTGCATGGAATAGGGAAGTTTATTGTCTCTTGGAACAAGTTCATTGACTTTTTGTTGAGTATCATAATAAGATAAATCTTTATATTCTCTTTTTTCGTCAAAACTTGAAGGAAGTGTTTTTATCAATTTTCTGACTTGTGCATAACATTTTTTCTCACTTGTAAATGAAAAATGTGCAACACCTGATTTTTCTGAATGTACTTTAGCTCCCCCTAGTTCCTGTAATGAACATTTTTCCCCTGTAACTCGTTCAATCACTTTGTTGCCAGTGATATATAGCTGTCCAATCTGTTCCACAATAAATACAAAATCTGTAATTGCCGGCGCATATGCAGCAGCTCCGGCACAGGGACCTGCAACAATCGAAATTTGTGGGATTACGCCAGAGGCGCATGTATTTTGATACATCATTTCCCCGCAGCCAGCCAAAGCATTGATACCTTCGCTGATTCGCGCACCTCCAGAATCATATAACCCGATCACTGGACATTTGGCTTTGATTGCAAGCTTAATGGTATTTGCAATCTTACGTCCATGGTTTAAACCAATGGATCCGCCGGATATGGTGAAATCTTGAGAAAAAATAAAAACCGTTTTTCCGGCGATTGTTCCCCTGCCAGTAATAACACCATCATATTCCGTTGATTTTTCATTCTTTTCATTGTGATTGAATACATAGTTATTTATGCCTGAGCCAATCTCTCGAAAGGACCCTTTATCTAATAACAGCAATATTCTTTCGATTGCATGATATTTTTTCTTTTTGTGCTGTTTTTCAACGTCATAATTTTTTTTCAAACGATTCATCCTTTCAAAATATTTTTTTCGATTCAAAGTTTCAAACCTGCTGATATGTTATAATTATATAAATATCAAATAGAAAGGTATCATAAATCTTTTTTCGCCAATACTAGTTTAAGGAAGTACCTTATGTATCCGGTACTATAGAAGAAATAATAGGAAAGCTCTGCGAACTGGCACATGCAAGAAACAAATGGAAACAAGGTTTCGTAGAGTATTTTCCTTGACGAAAAACAGGCATAAACCATAGTACGTAAGGAATTTATGCCTGCTCTCTGACCATTTTTTTGACGGCGAATAGGATTAAGGGAACATCATCTGCAGCTTTGCCATATTCATCCGCTTGAGATCTATAGACGAGTGGACATACTTATCTAAAGTGATTTTTACGCTTGAATGACCTAGGATCTCACTTAGCGTTTTTACATCAAAACCGGCTTCGACACAGCGGGTAGCAAAGGTGTGGCGCAGGGAGTGGAAGTTTGCATCTGCAATGTTGCTTTCATTTAAATAGGCTTTAAAATGGTTTTGCATTGTCCGTGGTTCAACAAAATTTTTAGAGTCACCGGTGAGGAAAAAGGCATTTGAACTTTTTTCATATGGTCTTATCACTTCAACAATAAACTCTGGAATAGGGATTACTCTTATAGATGCAAAGCTTTTTGGCTCGGTAATAATAATATGGGTTTTCTGAATAACATTTTTATCTTCCGTTTGGAGTCTTTGCATTGTCCGTTCTATTCGGATTGTATTGTCTGTAAGAGATATATGTTTCCACTGCAGCGCACAGAGTTCTCCAATTCGAATGCCAGTAAATAAACAAAGAAACACGCCAAGTTTATACAGGTCTTCTTCCTGTAACAAAGTATGGATAAGGCGCTGCATTTCCGAGTTAGTCAATACACGCATTTCACGGGGGCTTTTTTTGAGTGTTATATGATCAAAATTGCAAATTGTTGTTACCCCATGGTTTTGTGCATACTGAAAGGTTTCTTTTACGATCACCATAATGTCGGATATGGTTTTGACGGATAATCCGCCTTCTCCATTTCGTTTTCCGTTTACCATTAGGTTTGATACAAAATTTTCCACAAGGGAAGTACTTATCTTTTCAACGGAATAATTTCCTAAATGGGGGTTAATGTGGTTGTTTATGGAATTTCTATAACGAATATAGGATGATTCTTTGATATTTAATTTTTTGGACGACAGCCATTCATTCAGCCAGTATTCATATTTAGATTTTTCTGAAAGGGTCAATTGCCGTTGCGGCTGATTTTCTCTGAGTTGATGTGCCTGTAATAATTTTGTTCTCACCTCTGAATATGTCTTTGCATACACATACTTGTACTTTGCCTTGCCGTTTTCTTCATAGGAATAAATAAATCTTCCTTCCCAACGACCGTCTTTCCGTTTATAGATATTTTCACCTGTTCTTGCCATAAAATAGCCTTCCTTTCTGTGGGGTTATTGATTTGCTGACGGACAAAATGACGGAGAAAAGAGTATTAATATAGTTTGAATCCTAAGATTTGTAAAAGTAAAATCGACGAAATATTATAAAATTCGAGTCGATTCTACATTTTTCATCTTTTACACCTTGACAAATCCGACAACAATAAGTATAATTATTCTATTAAATACAAATTTTTTTAGATCGTCAAGGAAAATACTCTACGAAACAAACGGCTTGGAGCGGTTCACTAAGTAATTAGGGAACCGCTCTTTTTTCCCTTATAAGATTCGGGTGTCAAAAGGATGTTTCATAAAACCTTCTTGGCAAATTGAACAAATAAATGCAACCATTGTTCCAAGTGTTAGGGACAGAAGAATTTCTAAGTGTTCTCATGAAAAAATCAAAATTTTACGCAACCGGCTGATATTCGCCATCCATGGCTCAGATCAGCCTTTTCCAAACATCGTGTTCGGAAATTTCGTAAAATTCCCTATATGAAAAAATAAATATGCGCACGGGCGCAAAAGGAAAACTATTGCTTCGCAATCATGCGCGGCGCGGAACAAAAGGTGCGTTAGGAAAAGAAGTAGTTCGCTGGGGTGCGTGAAGCGCACTTTTGTTCTGTAAAAAAGTGGGATGATTTTTATATGTTTTGTGTTATACTAAAAAGGATAAAATAAATTGTGGATAAAAATATACCCAAAGGGCACCCCGTTATGCCACTTGGTGTGTCACGAGGTATAGTCAAGGAGGCGTTCTTGTGGATAACTATAATACGATCAATGAAGTATTGGTAAAATTGTTTAATGACATTATGGAAATAGAACAAAAAGCCATTATTACAGAAGAATTCAAGGATATTTCTAATAATGACATGCACATCATAGAAGCGATTGGAAAAAAAGAATCCAAAAATATGTCTACCGTGGCGAAATCTTTGTCTGTGACAGTGGGAACCTTGACAATTGCAATAAATAATCTGGTGAAAAAGGGATATGTAAACCGGGAGCGCAGTGAGGAGGATCGCCGTGTGGTGTTGATTTCACTGTCTCAAAAAGGAAAACATGCCTATGACCATCATGAGAAATTTCATGATGAAATGATAAGGGCAACCTTGGCAGGCATGAATAAAGAACAGACAGAAGTCTTGGTGAAAGCATTGCAGAATTTGACAGAATTTTTTAAGGGGTATGGAAAAAAAGATGTGGGGAAAACTGATAATTAGCACAGGTTTGGCAATGTTCCATGACAACAGACGCTGCCTTAGATCCTGTGGCAACATTTATATGATAATTACTGCATAAAAAAGCTACAACATGTCATCGTTGAAAATGATTTGTTGTAGCTTTTTTCTTTCTGCCCCTTTGTTTGTACCACAATGTCAAAAATTCCATCACACAGAAATATGGAGAATAATCGTGGCAATCTTAAAGTAGAGCAGTGTGGAACAGATGTCTACAATGGTTGATATCAAAGGCGCTGCCATCAGCGCTGGATCCAAATGGATATGCTCAGCAATCAAAGGAAGGGTGCAGCCGATAAATTTAGAAATAATAATAACGGCGATCAGTGCTAAACCAATAATGGCAGCCATCTGGATATCTCCATACTGAATGTAAATACGCAGCCCATTTACAATGGCAAGGACAATGCTGACTACGATGGCTACCCGAAATTCTTTAAAGATAACCTGGAAAATATCCTTGAATTTAATCTCATCCAAAGACAGCCCCCGTATCATCAATGTAGAGCTTTGGGAGCCACAGTTACCGCCCGTTCCAGTAAGCATAGGAATAAAGGATACAAGAAGGGGATATAGCTGGAAAGATTCCTGATAATGAGTGATAATGGAACCACTGACAGTAGCAGAAAGCATTAAAAACAGCAGCCAGCCAATTCTGCTTTTGGCGTGGGAAAAAACAGAGGTATTGAAATAATTGTCTTCTGTAGGCGTCATAGCCGCCATTTTTGTGATATCTTCGGTATTTTCCTCCTGCATAACATCCATAGCATCGTCAAATGTGACAATGCCCACCAGGCGTTCTTCCCGGTCCACCACTGGAATGGCAAGGAAGTCATATTTGTTGAAGACTTTTGCCACCTCCTCTTTATCTTCATGGGTATCTACATAGATAATATTGGTTTCCATAATATCTTCAATCTGCATCGAATCTTCTGCCATCAGAAGATCTTTTACCGATACCATGCCGATCAGTTTGCGGTTTTCTGTTACATAGCAAGTATAAATGGTCTCTTTGTCTACGGCAGTCTGGCGAATGCGGCTGATGGCGGCTCCTACCGTCATTTCTTTTTTTATGTTGACATATTCAATGGTCATCAGGCTTCCTGCGCTGTCTTTGGGATAATTCAAAATCTGATTGATCATTTTTCTGGTTTCTTCGTCTGTGTTGCGCAGGATACGAGCTACCACGTTTGCTGGCATTTCTTCAATCATATCCACTGTATCATCCAAAAATATATCATCCATTACAGCGCGCAGCTCCCGGTCTGTCAAAGTATTGATCAGGGTTTTCTGCATATCACGGCTCATATAAGAAAAGGTTTCTGCAGCTTCCTCTTTTGGCAGGAGACGGTAGAGCAAGGGAATTTCTTTTTTGTCGATTTCGTCAAATAAAAGAGCGATATCAGCAGCGTTTAAATTACTCAGCATTTGCCTTAACAGGGAATATTTTCGTTCTGCAAGGAGGTTTTCAGCAAGTTCTTGAATTTCCTCAATTTCCATATCTACAAAATCCAGTTTGTCAAAGTTGATGTTATCAATATATCCCATAATAATCCCTCCTTTACTGTCATTATTCTATCATATTTAAAAAAAAATTCCTATGGAAATAAATGATTTTAAAAAGAAAACCTTTGCAGATAGATACATGCCAAATCTATGCGTCTTAAAAGCCCTTGGTCTAAGTTTGTAAAGGATTACATAAGTTATAAGAAGAACATACCCCAGAAGCGAGTATCTGCATATGAAAAAATATTTTTACAAATGGCTGGTTCTAGTTATGTTACTTCTAATGTGTTTTGGGGGTGGATGTGCCAAGGAGGCAGGAAATCCAAAAACACAACAGAAATTTTCAGAATATACGGATCAGCTTTTTCAATCGGAAGTTAAGGCAAGTACCTTAAATATGCATTATTGTCTGGCACATCCAGAAAACTATGGAATTTCCGAGTACACTGTTACATATGGGACGATCTCCAATGAGCCGAATAGGGAAGCATCTGCCCTTCTGGAAAATTGGAAAAAAAAATTAAGTGGGTTTCAGAAAAAAGATCTTATGATTTCTCAGCAGATGACTTATGACATTATGATAAACTACATTGAAAAGGAGTTGTCAGCAACCGATCATGACAAGTACGATGAGATTTTGCGTCCGAGTACAGGGTTTCAGTCTCAGCTTCCAGTTCTTTTGGCAGAATATACTTTTTATGATGAGCAGGATATCCGAGATTATTTGGAATTGATCTCATGTACCCCTGATTTTTTTCATCAAATTGTAGAAGTAGAAAAGAAAAAATCAAAACAGGGATTGTTTATGGCTGATTTTGCAGCGGAAGATATTGTGCAGCAGTGCTGTAATTTTACACAGAATCCTGAAAATAATTACTTGTTATCCACATTTGACACCCGCATTCAGGAACAAGCAAAGTTTTTGTCAGGAGAACAGGCAGAGGCTTATAAAGCACAAAACCGCCAGCTTGTGTTAGAACAGTTTATTCCAGCTTATCAAATGCTGGCCAATGAGATTACGGCATTAAAAGGAACTGGAACAAACAGCGGTGGCCTTTGTGGATTGCCAGGTGGAGAAGAGTATTATCGTTATCTGGTAACAGATGTCACAGGCTCTGATTTGTCCGTGGAAGAAATGCAAAAGCAGACAGAGGCAAAGCGAAAAAAGGATTTGAAGGATCTTGCAGAGTTGGCGTTAAAGTATCCAGATGTAGGGAAAAAGTGCAGCAGTTACCAGCTTCCTACAGAGGAACCAGAATTAATTTTAAAAGATCTGCAGGTTAAAATGCAAAAAGATTTTCCGGCGCCGCCAGAGGTCGGATTTACAATCAAATCAGTGCATCCGTCTCTGGAGGAGTATACGGCCCCGGCATTTTATTTGACGCCGCCGATAGATGATATATCGAATAATTATATTTATATTAATCAGGCAAAGGGGGATGAGAAGTTAAAACTGTATACTACCCTTGCACATGAAGGGTTTCCAGGACATTTGTATCAAAATGTTATGGAGCGCAGCAGCGGCTTGCCTGCTGTGCGCAGTTTATTCGGAAGCAGCGGATATTCAGAAGGATGGGCAACTTATGTGGAAATGGAGTCTTTCTATTATGCAGATGTAGATAAAGATGTAGCGGCATTTTTACAGAAAAACCAATCAGCGCTTTTGAGCCTTTATGCAACGGCAGATATGGGGATTCATTGTGATGGGTGGACATTGAGGGATACCATAGATTTTTTTGCAAACTATCAAATTTCAAATAAACAGGTGGTTAAGGAAATATACCAATTGATTGTGGAGGAACCAGCCCATTACTTGAAATATTATATTGGGTATTTAGAATTTTTAAACTTAAAAGATTATGCAGTCAAAAAATATGGTGAGGATTACAGCAATTACCGTTTTCACAATGCGTTGATGAAGATGGGACCAGCGCCCTTTAAAATACTAAAGGATTATCTTCCAAAGTACTGGGAATCCTAGTACTTTGGAAATTAAGTTTTGGACAATTAGACGTAGAATCTGTTATTAAGCGCCCGTGCCTGGTATATAAGGAATGAGTCACTGCAAGATAAAAATCCTACAACATATAGTATAAATATTCTATATGTTGTAGGATTTTTGTATTTTACACCAGACTCTCCGCCTGCGGCAGTACGAAATATTTCATAGAGGCCTGTTTCGTATTGACCGGGATGGATTGTCGGATGCATTAGCGGCATCCTTCTGTTTCACCGCAGTTTGTTCCTGACAGGATGGTTTTCTCTCCAAAATTATTTTACAATTTTCACTTTTTTCCCCTGCCCTTTATTTCGCAACAATTTCTTGTAGGCAGACAATTTCCTTGCCGGAACTTTGATCTTCGCAGTAGCCTTGATACTTTTCAGGGCATTCTTGCCAACTTTTTTCAGCTTTGTGGATTTTATGGTTATGGTTCCCAGCTTTTTGCAGTTTTTAAATGTGCTGCTGCCAATTTCCGTAACTCCTTTTCCAAGGGTTGCCTTGCAAAGCTTTGTGCAGCCTTCAAATGCGGATGTACCAATAATCTTTACATTGTCTCCAATTTCAACGCTTGTAATCTTTTTGTTGTTCTTGAAAGCCTTACTGCCAATAGCGGTTACTTTAAAAGTCTTTCCGCCAATTTTCACAGTTTTGGGAACTTTTATTTTTGTAGCTTTTTTGTTCTTTACGGCCGTCATTGATACTGTGGATGCAGCCGTCACCTTATACTGGTAGGAACTGACTTTATGGGATGTGCCCTTCTTTATGGTAATAGTAAAGGATTTTTTTACCGTCCCTTTATAATTTCCTTTTCCTTTCACAGTTACTTTCGCTGTCCCTGCATTGACGTTATTGTGATAGGTGATGGTATAGTCAATATTTTTTACTAGGATTTTCTTTCCATCCTTGACTTTAACAGTTGGTTTCTTAGGTTTTCCATCATAAGTATAGGATGTTTTACTTAATGTTATGGTACATTTGGACAGTTCCTTTGCTTGCTGTTGTGGCGGGGCAGCTTTTGTGATCGTGAATGTTTTAGTCACCGTCCCAGAATAAGCGCCTGTTCCTGTAACGGTTACTTTTGCCGTCCCTACATTGACATTATTGCTGTAAGCAATCGTATAATCAGTATTTTCCACCAGTGTATTGTCGCCATCCTTGACAGTGACAGTTGGCGTCTTGGGCTTTCCATCATAAGTATAGGTCGTTTTACTTAATGTTATGGTACATTTGGACAGTTCCTTTGCTTGCTGTTGTGGCGGGGCAGCTTCTGTGATCGTGAATGTTTTAGTCACTGTACCAGAATAAGCGCCTGTTCCTGTAATGATTACTTTTGCCGTCCCTACATTGACATTATTGCTGTAAGCAATCGTATAATCAGTATTTTCCACCAGTGTATTGTCGCCATCCTTGACAGTGACAGTTGGCGTCTTGGGCTTTCCATCATAAGTATAGGTCGTTTTACTTAATGTTATGGTACATTTGGACAGTTCCTTTGCTTGCTGTTGTGGCGGGGCAGCTTCTGTGATCGTGAATGTTTTAGTCACTGTACCAGAATAAGCGCCTGTTCCTGTAATGGTTACTTTTGCCGTCCCTACATTGACATTATTGCTGTAAGCAATCGTATAATCAGTATTTTCCACCAGTGTATTGTCGCCATCCTTGACAGTGACAGTTGGCGTCTTGGGCTTTCCATCATAGGTATAGGAAGTCTGGCTTAAGCTTACATGATCAGCAGAAATTGTTGTCTTCTTTTCATTTTCAAGCAGATTGTCTGTTGTCTCCCTTCCGTCTACTGAAATCCTGCAGAATATCGGCGTGGTATCCCCAGTTTTCGTTCCAGTATAGTACCACACTACCTGCCCGTTCTGCACGATTGGATGACAGTCAGAAAGCGAACCATGGAAAGATTGTTCTTCCGTGACTTTATTTCCATCCTCATCAATCAATTGGCTATGTACCGTTGTCCCTGATGTATCTGTCTCATTCCAAAGGACGAGAAACGTCTTTTCATTGACTTTTACCAACTGTGGCGTCGAAACGGTCACGCCGCTGTCCGCATTAAAATCAGTCAAATATATCATGCGCGTGTCCTTATTCCGTAGAAAATCCTTACCTGTGATATTTACGAAAATATTCCGTACGGAAGAGCCGCTGTCATTGGCATAATTTCCGGCAAAAATATAATAGTGTTCCGACACTTCTAATCCGCCAAGGCTCGCCCCGGTAGCATTGTTTCCTATAGTACCCGGAAATTCCAGTGCATTAATATGTTTTACAGACGCTTTGGCAAAGGTTTTGTCTTTGATGCTTGGATACTTGATCAGTACGGCTGCCCTTGGATAGCCGTCTCCGTGGTCAAGTGTAATCAAATCATCGCCATCCATCTGAAGGAACTGATTGAAGGAGTGCGATACATAACCGCCATGGTCAATATTTGATATGTATGAGAATGTATCTGTAATTTCCATAGAGGACATATTTATAGCGACTTGGAGGTTCGACTGGTGGTTATCATACATCTTATGGCTGGTACGGATGTAGAGTTTATCCCCATTCTCTGCAAACCGAAGGCTTCCGGCATCGAAGGGAACTTTGGTATTTTCGCCATATAAAGAACAAGAAGATACCCTGTTCCAGTCCTGGTCGTACTTAACGATACGCATGACCTCCATATCGTCACTTCCCTCGCTGTTCGACTGTCCGTAAACAACGAACCGATTTGGACCTGATACGTAGAACCCGCCGACAAGAGGAAGTTCATCTGCAATATTGCCGCTTTCCTTCAATGTCCCGTCCATACCGTATGTTTCATAAACTAATTTATCATTTATAAACTCTGCCCGTGTGAAGCATCCTTCCCCGTCTCCAAACAGATAGGATTTCATCGGTTTGGACCACCTAGTGTAATTTTGTGCATTGTAATTGCTACTTGCTGTTCCACCAGAGGTTTTTATGCGGAAATCTTGTGCCGGTTGGTCTCCCCTGACCGTAACAATGCATTCGGTTGAAAGTTCCCCTGCAGTCACTTTGATTCTTGCTGTCCCAGCTGATAAAGCCTTGATCTGCCCATTGCTATCTACGGAAGCAATCCCTTCGTCTGATGTTTCCCAGACATACTCTTGTACTATGGCATCCTCTGGAAGCACTGTAGCCTGTAGCGCTGCCGTCTCTCCCACATTCAAAACTACCGATGAGGGATTCAGCGTCAGCCGTTCTGCTGGAATAACATCCCCATATATAATGTGCATTCGGCTCCATGGAGATACGTCATAGCCTTGTGCGCCTTCTGGAACAAAAATTCGTATATTTGCAGCTTTTTTGATCAACTCCGTCTCGGCATCCTGTCCCTGCAGATAGATGGAGTATGAGATGGATGGGGCTTGGGATGACTTTAGACGGACGGATCGTAAAGAATCACCGAAAAAGACGCTGTCTGCTACAGATGTAGCTGTTTCTGGCAATGTGAGTTCCGTAAGTGCATTACATGTGTCAAAAGTGCTGTGAATACTTGCAATCCGTGCATCTATCGTTGCCGTCTTAAGGGACGTACAGCCGGAAAAGACGCTGCTCCCAAGCTCTGTCACAGAGGACGGGACATACACTGTTTCCGCCTTTGTGCAATTTTCAAACGCATTGCTGCCGATGGAAACAACCGTATCTGGTATGATAATCTCGGTAAATGGCATTCCGTAGCAGGCCTTATTGGCAATGGTTGTCACTCCATTTGGAAGTATGAATTGTGTATTTCCTGCTGCGGCATACTGGATCAGTGTAGCGCCGTCTTTTGTAAGCAGCATCCCTCCTTCCGATTTAAAGTTTGGGTTTGCTTCCGAAATTTCGAATGTTTCCAATGCTGTCAGCCCATAGAAACAGTTCCCCCCAATCGACGCCACACCTGAGCCGATTACGATGCTTTTCAGTTTTTCGCAATTCATAAAATCTCCTGCGCCCAGTGATACAACGGTATCAGGAATCACGATCTCCGTAAGCGGCGTGCCAGTGAAGACGTAACCCCCAATTTCCGTGATCGTCTCTGGGAGTACAATCGACTCCAGCTTTGACTCATTAAAAATCCCATGATCCAGGCGCGTAAGGCTATTCGGAAGGAGGACGGAACGGATCGAAGCTCCCTTGCAGCAATAGGTTCCGATTTCCTGAAGCCCTTCGGGAAGTATAAGGTTTTCCAAATACTGCAGGTTGTTCATGGCATAGTCGTTAATCGACGTGACCCCGTCTGGTACGGTAAATACGGCATCTTCCTTGAGGACTGGATATATCTCCAATTTTGTCATATCTTTGGAATACAGTACGCCGTCCACCGCAGTAATCAATTCATTTTCAGAAGATACACGGTATTCCTTGGTCTGGATATCATTGGTCTCGTCACCCTTGAGCATATTGATGTCCCTGATATACTTATTTGTTCCAAAGTTTTTCCCCACAGACACAAATTTTAAATTATGGGAATGGGAAAAAAACGGTACGTTTGAGAATCCAGTGACACTGTCCGGAATTGTAATGCTGTCAAAACGATTCAAACGGACTGTAGTCCATCCGCTTGGTTTTCCAATGTACTTTGCCACATACCCGTCAATTTCCCCAGGAATCACAAGATCCCTGTCTGTTCCATTGTATTCGTCTACAACAGCGACGGTCTCTCCGGATTCCTCCTTAAGTTCGTACTTCCACAGCCCATCCGAACTTGTAAGGACATCGCTTGCCGCTTTTGCAACTGTGGTTTCAAACGCTGGCACACTAAAAAGAACCAGTGCATACACCAACATCCAGCTGATAGTTCGAAAAACTTTCCTTTTTTTGTTCATCACACATTTCCCTTCTTTTTTCATATTTTGAGACAGACGCCTCATCCATATTTCCTTTTTTGTGAGATATTTTTCTTACGCTCACATTTAATATATTCGTTTCTCTTTTAAAATTATATCATTGCATTATTTTTTGTCAATATTTTGATGATCTTACAATCATTGGCATTCTAAAGCAAATAAACAATCTCGTAGGGGTACCTTTGCTGAGGAAGATCCTGCGCATAATGTTTTTGATATAGAGAAAAAGGGCAATTCCCTCAATCTTGAGAAAATTGCCTTTTTTATCCGCCAATGGATTTCATCATTTTGTCTACCGCCGTAGGATCCATACCCAACAATTTTAAAATCAAGCCTGCAATCCAGATACAAAAACGACGGAAATAAACAAATGCAAAAATAAATGCGATTCCAAATAAAATACCAGTAAATAATCGACGCATATTACCGCTTTCATAAGAAGTCAGCTTTTGCAAAAATCCATCAAAAATCAATGGTATCATCATAAGAAGAACAAATTCAAACCGGGGGCAGCCCCAAAATATAGCAATGGGGATTCCTGCAAGAATGCCGATTAATTCTCCTGTGCAACGCGCACAAATTGGAAACTGCTTTCCCCGAAAATAGAAAGAGCGATCTGGTCTGGCATGACAGCCAAAGAAAATTCTTAAAAATTTTCCAAACTTAGAATGCTCCAAGCGCCAGCCCTGCTGCTCCAAGAATTACAAAATAAATCACATAAAATACTACACTAATAATCACGCTTACAAGTGCGCCAATTCCTGCAGCTTTTGCTGTCTTAGGTTTTTGGTCTTTCCAAACCAGGAATAAGACCAATCCAACAACCGGGATACAGCATCCTAATAATCCCCATAAAAATCCGCCGTTATCGTTATTATCCATTTCTTATTCTCCTACTTTCTTAAAATAATTTAAAAATTATAAAGAATTTATAAATTCTTGTTGTATTATGACAGAAAAAATCGGTTTTGTCAATGATTTTTATGGCAATGGTCTCCATGATGTCCACAATCTTCTTCTACTTCATATGAGTTTTCATTTGTTATGGAATGATTTGTGTCAGTATCTTTTGAGTTGTCATTATTGAAGGAATGCTCTGTGTCAGTATCTTTTGAATGTTCATCATTACCGGGAGGATTTGTGGCGGCATCTGCTGAGTTTTCATCATTGTTGGAAGGATCCGTGGCAGTTTCATAATCGAGAAGGAGTTCATGAAGCTGGTACATGGACATGTGATGGCATTCTTCTGGAGTTATATTTGTGTCATATTCTGAAAGAGTTTGATAAAGTTGATATTTCCCCAGAGACATTCCACATTTATGTGCAGATTCTACCGCGTCCATGTTTGCACGCCGGCACATTCCTTGGTATTGTTCCGTTACCACGCTTTCCTTCAACCCAGAAATTAGTTGGTCTGCATTGGAAGATGCCACTGTAATTGTTAAATCTGCATTGTCGGTAAGGTATGGCTGCATTGCGTCGCATCTTACGAGTAATTCCACGGCGTTTAAATAATTTTTTCCTTTTAATGATACATGGTTTAAAAGTATTTGTCCTTCTTTATTGAGACCATTGGCTTTAGTTACATGATTCATGCGGTTAAGCGCCAGTTCAATGGATGGGTTGACATCCACGCTGACATAAGAGATTGGTGTCTCCCAGAGATACCAACTGCCAAATTTAAAACAAATCAATAAAAGTGCACACACTGCTAATAATGGTCGAAGCTGAAACGAGGCAGGCTTTTTTTCAGTATTATAAGTATTTTGAGCCAGATAATCAGAAACAGCATGTTTCATCTGGTCTGTTGCATGGATTTGTCCAAAAGCTTCTTGAATCTTGTCATGCAATACTATCACCTCCCAATTTCTGTTTCAGCAATTTTCTGCCTCTAGATAAGAGTGAATACACAGTATTTTCTTTTTTGTGGAGCATCATACTAATTTCTCGTGCCGTATAGCCTTCAAAATAGTGCAGATAAATAACATTTTTATATTTAGAAGGCAGGGAAAGTACTGCTTCCAGTACTTCTAATTGCTCAGGCATTACACTTGCGGCTTCTTCTGAAAGTACATCCAAAGGAATTGTATTGTGGCGAAATAAGCTTTTCTTTAAATCTTTACAAAGGTTGAGTGTGACGCGAATCAGCCATGCTTTTTCATGTTCCCTGCTTTTAAAGGCAACAGAATGAAGGACATACTTCAAAAATACTTCCTGAAGCACATCCTCCGTATCGGCATGATTTTTTAAATGCAAAAAACAGATTCTGCGAATCATGTCAGCATATAATTCAATTGCCTGGTTTACCTCCTCTTCGCTGCGCATAAGTATTTCCTCTATATTTTTTGCGAGCAATGGTTTTAAATAATAACAGCAATGATTCCATCATGTATCGGAATATTAGTGGTGCCTGCCGCCATGATGTCCGCCGCCATGGTGTCCAGAGCCACCACTCCAACCGGAGCCGCCAGTGCAGTGGTCGCAGAGCCCGTCGCCGTTATCGTCATAGTAGTTAGGGCAAACATCATTGCTGGAAGTGCCAGTGCAGTGGTCGCAGAGCCCGTCGCCGTTATCGTCATAGTAGTTAGGGCAAACATCATTGCTGGAAGTGCCAGTGCAGTGGTCGCAGAGCCCGTCGCCGTTATCGTCATAGAAATAAGCACACAGTCCATGGGTTTGTTCATCTACAGTATTTTCAATGGTTTCTTCTGGAGTCTCAGGTTCAGCCTCAGTGGTATCAACGTCAATCACGTCCATTTTATCTATTGTGTTGTCACCCACCACATCATCTGTCTTTTCTTTTTCAATTTTTTCTTCCACCGCATCATTTTTCGTATCAAATTTTTCTGTCTTTTCTTTTTTTCTGTCTGTTGTTGTGTTTGTATAGTTACTCAACTTTTCATGGATATCGTTTTCTAACTCAAGTGAGTATCTTTTTACATTGTTGCTGTCACTGTTTTCGACTACAACATTTTTAATGTCTGTTCTATTGACATCTTGCGCGAAAACATGGTCTTGTTCCTGCATATTTGATGCGATTACTGGTATGGAAATAGCAGAGACTACAAGACACGCGAATCCTGTTGCTAATATTTTTTTCAATTTTTTCATAACATACCTCCTGAATATTTTGTATTTTACTTATAATACGACTCAGTTTGGTAAATCCTTGCATTAATTTAAAAATTTTTTTTCAAAAGCATATCATATACTTCCCGTTTTGAGATTCCCCGGTCTTTTGCCACCAATTTCATGGATTCTTTCCGTGAAATTCCCTGGTTTTCGTATTGTGCCATATGATCCATGAGAGAAATGGCTTCCCATGCCTGCTGTTGTTCTTTTTTCAGTTCTTTTCTATTTTTGCCTTCAATGACAAGTACAAATTCTCCTTTTGGTTCTTGGTTGGTGTAATGGGAAATGGCATCGGAGATGGTAGCAGAGAAAATGGTTTCATATCTCTTGGTAAGTTCTCTGCAAAGAGTAATCTTTCGTTCTCCTAAAATAGAATATACTTCCTCTAAAGTCTTTATAAGATGATGGGGCGCTTCATATAAAATCATTGTACGGGTTTCCGATTCTAGGGAGGAAAGGATTTCTGTCCGCTGTTTTTTTTCTCTGGGAAGAAATGCTTCAAAGGCAAAACGCCTGGTAGATAGCCCTGAAAGGGTTAATGCCGTAATACAGGCACAAGCTCCTGGCAGGGAGGTGACTTCAATTCCAGATTCATAGCAGATGCGCACTAAATCTTCTCCTGGGTCCGAAATGCCAGGAGTTCCTGCATCTGTAATCAGGGCTATATTTTGTCCGTTTCTTATTTTTTCTACTATCTGATAGGCCTTCTCAATTTTGTTATACTCATGATAACTGGTCATAGGAGTCTTAATTTCAAAATGATTCAGAAGTTTCACAGAATTGCGTGTATCTTCTGCTGCGATTAAATCAACTTCTCTCAATGTGCGCAGTACTCGCAGGGTGATGTCTTCCAAGTTGCCGATTGGAGTTGCACATAAATATAGTTTGCCTTGCATATTGTTTCCTTTCTGTTCTATCCTGTCTTTGCCAGTAAATCTGGCCTACATCCGTTAAAGAACACGGATTGTGTTCTTGAAACCCCATGCCTAATACGCTTAATGCTATCATGGACGGTACTTTGGGAATAAGTTAATATCCATAGATATCATAAATCTCATCTGTATAAACCCCTGGTTTTTTATATACGATAAGGGGTTTTTCTACTGTGATCCTTGGTTTTCCGCCGCAAAGCCCTTCAATCAATACCATATTAGGTTCCTTGTCTAGAAAGGGGTATACAAGCCGCATTCTCTTTGGCTCCAAACGGTATTGGTGCATGAGTACCATGATTTCAGCAAGGCGGAATGGGCGGTGGACCATATAAAAACGCCCCTGGGGTTTTAAGATTTTTGCACTTTCCCGAATAACGTCTTCTAAGGTACAAAGAATTTCATGACGGGCAATCGCTTTTGCTTCATTTGCGTTGGTCAGTCCATGCTGCCCAGTCATATATGGTGGATTCGCTGTGACCACATGAAAAGAAGATGCTCCAAATTGTTCGGAAGCATCCTTGATATTGCCAATTTCTATGTTGATTTTATCTTGCAGGTGGTTATATTCCACGCTGCGTCTTGCCATATCTGCGCTTTCCGGCTGTATTTCTAGTCCGGTAAAGTGTTTTCCTTGTGTTTTGGCTTCCAGAAGAATCGGGATAATTCCTGTTCCTGTGCCAAGATCTAAGACGGTTTCATGTGGTTTTACTTGAGTAAAACCAGAAAGTAAGACAGCATCCATGCCGAAACAGAATTTTTGTGGATTTTGAATGATAAAATATCCGTTCCGATGCAGCTCGTCCAGGCGTTCATTTTCCAATAATTCTACAGACATAAGATAGTTCTCCAATATTCCATACCCAAAGGGGGACCCCATGATGCCATTCAACCGCTTCATGAGGTATATGAAAGATGATTGATGTTTTCGTGGCTTTGCAATAGCCTTTTTTCTCTTATAGGAAATTTTGTAAAATTTCTTATAAGAGAAAAGCCCTCCGGGCAGGGTGCACACTCGTGCGAATAGAAAATGTCACTGCGTGACCACACTCGGCGCGGAACAAAAGATGCGTTAGCAAAAGAAGTTGTTCGCGGGAGTGCATGAAACGCACTTTTGTTCAAATGGATGGTAATTTCGCGATTCGAAATTAGTGGGTATCGTCAATTTTAGACCTGCCTTTGTCCTCTAATGCCGATAATTCTTTCATTTCTTCTGCAGAAAGTTTCATATGATCTTTTCGGCGTTTTGGTTTAAAGTGGAGCTGGTCTACCTTGTATTCCCGGATTTCTTTTTCATCATCAATTTCTACGATCACTTTGACGGTTTGGCGCAGGACGCTGACGCTTTGAACTTCTCCTTTTAACCGGTCATTGGTAGTCACATAATCCCCCACGTTTGGCAGACGGCTGTTTAAGTATTCATAAGTCTCTTCTTCATTTTTGAGACAGCACATCAGTCTGCCGCAGACACCAGAAATTTTGGAAGGATTTAATGATAAGTTCTGTTCTTTTGCCATTTTAATAGACACTGGAGCAAATTCAGATAAGAAAGTGTTGCAGCACAAAGGTCTTCCGCAAATACCGATACCGCCTAATATTTTTGTCTCATCACGGACTCCAATTTGACGGAGTTCGATGCGGGTGCGGAACACAGAGGCAAGATCTTTTACCAGTTCCCGAAAATCAATTCGTCCGTCAGCAGTAAAGTAAAATAACAGTTTATTGTTATCAAAGGTGTATTCTGCGTCTACCAGTTTCATTTCCATTTTATGCTTTTGTATTTTTTCTAAACAAATTTGAAAAGCTTCTTTTTCTTTCTCGCGGTTGACCTGTTCAATGGCTTCATCCTCTGATGTGGCAATGCGGATGACCGGCTTGAGGGGTTGAATCACCTTCTCCTCCGGCAGTTCCTTTGGGGCGATCATTACTGTTCCAAATTCCACACCTCTTGCCGTCTCTACAATTACATGGGAACCCAGGGAAATATTTAGTTCCTTGGGATCAAAGTAATAGATTTTTCCAGCAGTACGAAATCTGACACCAACTACATTTATCATAATTAATTCTCCTTTATGGTCTGCAGCAGCAATTCCATTGCCAATTCAAAGTTTACATTGGCGTTTAGGCGGATTTTTACTTTATCCAGAGCCTTAATAATGGATTCGAGTCCTTCATAGGAACTTTTACTCGCTTGCTTTTTTATGTTGTGAACCTCATCCCGGAAAATGAGACTGTTTGCGTCAGAGGTTGCTTTGTATAATAAAACGTCTCGATACCATATCAGCATAAGGTCAAAATAGTCATTGATCTCTAATTTATATTTACTAATCTGCTTAATGGCTTCTATCATTTCATATAATTCAATGTCTTTGATTCGCTTTAAAAGCTGCAGGGCAGAATTTTTTATCTCATTGAAATCTTCAGAACTGGCAAGTTGGATCGCTTTGCCCACATTCCCTTGGGAAAATGCAGCGCAGACATCTGCTTTGTAGTCAGGGACCTGGTATTCTTCCATCAAATAATTCCGAATGATATCCGATGGAACCATCTTAAGGTTCAAGATAATACATCTGGAAAGTATGGTAGGAAGAAATGTGTCTGCATTGTTAGTCAAAAGAAGAATCACAACATATGCTGGAGGCTCTTCGATGGTTTTCAGCAGGGCATTCTGTGCCTGTTGGTTCATTTTTTCTGCTTCATCAATGATATAAATTTTATAAGGGGAAGCATAGGGTTTTATTTGTATATCACTCTTAATTTGTTTTCGAATGTCATCCACGGAAATGGTATTGGGCTTTTCGTGTGTTAAATAGATGATGTCTGGCTGATTGCCAGAGAGTGCTTGTTTGCAGGAATGACATTTCATGCAGCCCTCTGTGGATTGCTGTTCGCATTGCAATGCCATGGCAAAGCTTTTTGCCAAAGACATTTTTCCAGATTTATCTGGTCCGTTAAAAATATAGGCATGAGATACTTTATTCATGGAAATTGCGTTTTGTAAATGTTCTTTAATCTGTTCGTGTCCTATAATACTTGAAAAGCCTGCCATAAAAATTCCTCGTTTCTGATGATAAGTAAGGGGTTGCCGTTATGTAGATACATCCAGGAGAAGTCCTCGGATTTCTCCAACTTTGCTTAAAATGGTGAGATGGTCTTTTTCATCTTTTACTAATTCACTGGCAAGATCATCCAGATTTTTGTCTACCAGTTTTACAATGCCATAGACACGATGGCGTCCTCTGCGGTCGAGAAAGTTTTCTCTGGAAAACTGGTGGGAACGATTCACTACCTCATTTAAAAAGTCTTTTACCAGTTCCCGGTACCTTTTCATATCACGTATGTCCATATGCTCTGAGAGTTTTTCTCCCTGCGCAGTGATATCGTTCATCAGGCCATTTAGTTTTTCTTGCAGTTCGGCCTCTTCTATATGGCTTGCCAGTGCAAATTTAAAACTGCCGTCTGATTTTTCCACTGGCTGTGGCGCCTCTGTAGGCTGCATTGGGGTAAGTTCATTTACTTTGATTGCCATTGGAATCACCTGCCTTTCTTAATTATTATCGGTTGTTTCTTCCTCGTTATAAAGGAGAAATCACAGGATTCTATAGAAATGGAAAACGATTCCTGCTTTTTATGATAAGTAGGAATCATCCTGCCATGGAATGCTGGACGACGAGGTGTTGGTTATATGTTTTCCTTAATATATGATATAATTTCTTTTATACAAAGGTTTAAGTCTTTATTTTCAAAAAATCTGCAGATTTCTGCCTGTTTCAAATTTTTCTGGGAAAAATCCTCTTCATCTGCAAGAAATCTGCGGCATAGTTCTTTGTATTTTGGCGTTGTCTGCAATCGTTCCCGGTTCAATGCCCTTTGCAGGCGTTCGCCAGATTCTAATTCAATATATAAAGGAACCATGGCATCTTTTCCAAAATAATGCTGTAATTTCAAATAAGATTCTAATGTTCCAATAATCAGGTAATGGTTGTTTTGTAAATCAATCTGATGGTCGTTTACTGTAAAATATTTCCATATACCATGAACTGTAGCATAGGAACGGAGTTCTATGATCTGTCCGTGTTCTTCCAGTTCTTGTTGTGTTTTTTCTGTTACAAAATAGTATTCCACACCATTTGTTTCTCCGTCCCGGATAGGACGGGTGGTGTAAGGTATCAATATTTTTAAAGGAAGGTTGCCATGTGCTAAGATTTGTTTATATATTGTATCTTTTCCACACGCACTTTTTCCCATTAAGCAAAATATTTTTCCCATTGCATTTCGTTCCTTTGGTAATTAAGTATGCCTTTTAACACATCGAATGGTATGATGGGGCACCCTTGGATATCCTTTTAACGCGCCGAATTGCATAATAGGGCGCCAAATTAACTGATTGGTCATACAGGGTACCCTTTGGGTATATTTGATCATGTAGGATTCGGGTGTCAAAAGGTTGTTTTATAAAGCCTTCTGGGCAGGATGCGCACGCGCACAAGTGGGACGTGTCACTTCGTGACTGCGCGCGGCGCGGAACAAAAGATGCGTTAGCAAAAAAGTTGTTCACGGCAGTGCGTGAAACGCACTTTTGTTCTGAAACTTCATTATTTAGATATAATATACTATAGCTTATGAAAAATTGCAAAAGAAAATTAATATTAAAAAAATTAGAAAAACATATTGACAATATGGTTTATATTTGGTAGTATTATTCATGCGTTACGGCGCAAATGACAATTTTATAAAGAAAATGTCAGTTCGGAGAAATACTCAAGAGGCCGAAGAGGTGCCCCTGCTAAGGGTATAGGTCGGGTGACCGGCGCGAGGGTTCGAATCCCTCTTTCTCCGTTTCAGATTTTCAAAAATAAAGTTGTTATTTTTTTGAAAAAAGATGTTGACAAGCGCAGATGGCTGTGGTAAGATATAGAAGTTGTCGCGTGTGGCAACAAGGACAACCTTGATAACTGAACAATGGAATAACCTTGAAAGATTCAAAAAGAGTACCCGCATA
>CATOOV010000028.1 GCA_951801955.1 uncultured Lachnospiraceae bacterium | reverse complement strand
CCATTCCTCCAAGAATGGGTTTGCACACTTTGCCGCGCCACACACAATTGCGCAACAATATGTTCCTCTCGTGCACGTGCGCATACTTATTTTCTCATTTTGCGACAGCCCCATAACAAATGAAAAACCCCGGAAAAATAACTTCCGGGGTCTTCATGATTGTATAAAAAAGGATAAGGCGTGAAACAATACAAACTCTTTAAGATATTACACTCTTGACAGATATTCTCCTGTCCGTGTATCAATCTTAATCACATCTTCCTGTTCTACAAATAAAGGTACATATACGGTAGCGCCTGTCTCTACCACTGCTGGTTTCGTTGCTCCAGTAGCAGTGTCTCCTTTGAAGCCTGGCTCCGTCTCTGTAATTTTCAATTCCACAAACAATGGGGGTTCTACAGCAAATACACTTCCATTGTGGGAACACATTTTTACCATTTCATTCTCTTTTACAAATTTTAATGCATCGCCGATCGCAGCCGCGTCCAACGCAATCTGCTCATAAGTCTCAACATCCATAAAATGAAACAGATCACCGTCAGAATATAAATACTGCATGTCCGCCCGGTCAATACGCGCTTGAGGACATTTTTCCGTAGGACGGAAGGTCTTTTCCACGACACCGCCATTTTTAATATTTTTTAATTTCGTCCGGACAAAGGCTGCGCCTTTTCCTGGCTTTACATGCTGAAACTCAATAATCTGATATATGTTATTATCTAATTCAATCGTAATGCCATTTCTAAAATCTCCTGCTGAAATCATTCAAATTTCCTCCTTCAACTACACTTGGACGCATTCCGTCCTCGTACTTTCTCTATTCTATACTAAAATGGCAAATTTTTCAACCTTTTTCTTCAATCTCATGAATCATGTCGACACGGGTCTGATGCCTTCCCCCCATAAACTCTGCTTCCAGATATGTTTTCACAATATCCTTTGCCAGTTCACTCCCCACAATACGCGCGCCAAACGCAATCACATTTGCATTGTTGTGCTCTTTGATTAAATGCGCCGTTGTAGTATCCGAACACACACCACAGCGCACGCCCTTTACCTTGTTTGCTGCCAGTGAAATGCCTACCCCAGTGCCACAGATCAGGATCCCGCAGTCTGCCTGGCCGTCAACCACTGCACGTCCCACTTTTTCCCCAAATTCTGGATAATTACAGCTCTCATGACCATCCGTTCCAAAATTTATGACCTCATGCCCCAAGCTTTTCACATACTCCATAATTTCCATTTTCAGTTCTGTTGCTGCATGGTCATTTCCAATTGCTACTCTCATCTTTATCCTCCATTCTATTTTCCCCGTTTATAAAAAAATAACACAATTCTCTCTAAATAACGTTTGAATACAATCTGAATTTCTTCTTTGGGATGAATTGGCTTTGTAAGAATTGTCCAAATTCCAGCACGGTTCGCGCCATATACATCCGTAAAAATCTGATCTCCTACAAAAAATGTATTGCTCTTATCTGTCCCCATCAATTCCATCGCACGTTCATAACCGGAAACCTTTGGTTTTCCTGCCTTGAAAATATACTGTACCTGTACCGCATCATGAAACATTTTTACCCTAGGCTCTTTATTATTTGACAGCAGGCAGCACTGATAACCCAATTCTTTTAAATGAACAAACAATTTTTTTGCCCGCTCATCCGCCGGCGCTCCATGCGGTACCAACGTATTATCCACATCAAAAATAATTCCCCGGTATCCCTCTTGATACATTCGGTCAAACTCTATTTGATAAGCTGAATCCAGATATTCACAGGGATAAAATTTTCTAAACATACTCTCAATCTCCTGAAACAAAAGTGACACCTGATATGGGTCAAAACGGCAATGCACTTTGGGTATATCGGATGCCAGTCAAAACGGCAACGCACTTTGGGTATATCAAATGCCAGCCAAAACAGCAGGGTTGGATATACTGTCAGAACCTTAATGTTCCAACATTTTCTTCAATTCATCCATAAAGGTGTTTACATCCTTAAATTCCCGATATACAGATGCAAAACGAACATATGCCACCGGATCCAGGGTATAAAGCTGATCCATCACAATCTCGCCGATCTTGGAACTTAAAATCTCTTTCTCCTCACTGTTAAAAATCTCAACTTCCAATTCATCCACCAACTGATGAATCTGCTCTGCTGATACTGGACGTTTATGGCAGGCACGCAGGATTCCTGCCTCAACTTTTGCCCTGTCATACTGTTCCCTGTTGTCATCCTTCTTAATTACAATCAGGGGAATGGTTTCTACTTTCTCATAGGTAGTGAAACGTCTCCCGCAGTCATCACAATTTCTCCGTCTCCGAATGGAATTGTTGTCGTCTGCTGGTCTGGAATCAATCACCCTGGTATTGTCACTGCTGCAAAATGGACATTTCATATCCTTCCTCCTTGGTACAGGTATTTAATTTCAGTATATCTTTCTTTTTTTTCATTGTCAAACATATTTTCCATCTGTTATTTTGGCTTTGCCTCTGGAATCTCTACTAAAATAATATCTGGTCCCACTTTCACAACCTGGCTCCAGGGAATTACCAACTCGCTCCCCCTGCCAAACATGCTCCACATTTTACCGCAGCCTGGGATAATCAGCGCCAAAACTGTCCCCTCGCACACATCAATATCAATATCCACCACAAACCCTAAACATTTGCAGTTGCATACATTGATGACCTCTTTTTCCCTCAATTCACAAAAACGCATCCAAGTCCCCCAGAATTTCTGGTATTCCTCTTGCTCTATTGTATGAGATAGGTCAAAAGTTGTGAATCATAAAATGTTCTCCCCTAATTATTTCTTGTGGCAACCACATCCACGCCAGTACCAGCGACATTTTTTATAATCACATCCCCAATAGAAACCGGCGCCTGCACCCGTACATCCTTCAACTCTTTGATAACAGCAAAGATTTTTTCTTTTGGAATATCTTCTCTGGTCTTTACGGAAACAACGCCAAGCTTTCCTCCTTCCACCTTCACAGAGCTGGTGACAATCCTGGTGGGGTTGGTTACCTCTTTCTTGGCATACTCCTCACCATGCCTGCAAGTATTTCCAGTTACGCTTATTACCTGGCTTTCCTTAATCTCTGCCCTCAGGGAACATCCCATCGGACAGCCGATACAGATCAGTTCTCTTGCCTCCATACGCTAAGCCTCCTCTATCTTTATGGTAATCTTGGATAAATCGGGGACTGCCTGAAACAATTCCTTATGGAAAATCACTTCCTCCATCTCACCTGGCGCTGCAATTGGACGCTTTTTGTAAATGATACGTTCTTTCCCAAGATACACAGATATATAACAGTTTTTATATACCTTGTCCACCCGAAAACGTATCGTATGTTTCTCATCCATGCGGTCTGGATTGATTGTCTTAGGCACCGTATAGCGCACGCCTGACTCTGGCACAATTGGAATATCCTTGGATACAACTGCCGGATGTTTTCCTTTATATTTTACATATGCTGCTGCATGTTTTCCGGCAGACGCCGCTTCCTTAGAAACAAAATCCACCAAGTCATGGACATGGAGCACATTCCCACAGGCAAAAACGCCTTCTACATTCGTTTCAAAACATTCGTTTACAAAGGGACCAGAGGTTACCGGATTCAGTTCCACCCCTAGGCTTTGGGATAATTCATTTTCTGGAATCAATCCGCAGGATAACAAAAGGGTATCACAAGGATAATAGGTTTCTGTGCCTGAAATGGGCTTCCTGCCCTCATCTACTTTGGCGATTGTGACACCTTTTACCCTATCCTTTCCATCAATGTCCACAACGGTATGGCTTAATTTCAGGGGAATATTAAAATCATCTAAACACTGCACAAGATTCCTCTTTAATCCGCCGGAATAGGGAAGAAGTTCTGCCACCACATGGACCTTCGCACCCTCTAATGTCATTCTCCTTGCCATAATAAGCCCAATATCTCCAGAACCTAAGATTACCACCTGGCGCCCTGGCAGGAAGCCCTCCATATTTACCAGACGCTGTGCCGTACCTGCAGAATAAATCCCTGCCGGTCGGTAGCCTGGGATATTCAGCGCGCCTCTGGCACGTTCCCTGCAGCCCATGGCAAGAATTACGGCGCTTGCCTGAATTTCAAACATGCCTTCCTTGCCATTCATCACCGTCACAACCTTGTCTTTTGAGATCTCCAGAACCATTGTATTTAATTTGTACGCAACTTGGGCTTTTTCTGCCTGCTCAATAAACCTGCCTGCATATTCTGGTCCGGTGAGCTCCTCCTGAAAGGTATGAAGCCCAAAACCATTGTGAATACACTGGTTTAAAATACCGCCAAGTTCCTGGTCCCGCTCCAGCACCAGAATCGATTCCACGCCATGTTCCTTTGCCGATACGGCTGCGGCAAGCCCTGCTGGACCGCCTCCTACAATTACAATATCGTAATGCAACATCTTTTTGTTCCCCGCTTTCTAATTTATAATGCATCTTTGTTGACTCCTACGATAATTTTCGACTCTTTGCCAGACTTTGTAATCTCAGAAGGATGCACTCCTCGCTCCCTCGCCAAAATCTCAATAGTCCGGGGAGAACAAAATCCTGCCTGGCACCGCCCCATTCCTGCCCTTGTCCTGCGTTTCACCCCATCTAAGGATTTTGCTCCCAGTGGTCTGTTTATAGCATCTATGACCTCGCCCTCAGAAACCATCTCGCAACGGCAGACAATATTGCCGTATGCAGGCTTGGCTTTAATTAGCGCCGTGCGCTCCTCCATGCTTAGGGTCTTTGGATCCAACATTCCCTTCCTGGTTCCAATAAAGTCTGGGTTTTCCTCGGCATGTGCCAACTCTTTGACAATCCCTGCCACCATGGTTCCGATTGCCGGAGCGCTGGTAAGCCCAGGAGATTCAATGCCTGCACAGTCGATAAAACCTTCCGCACCTTCTACTTCCCCAATCACAAATTCATGCCCGTCCTCATGGGCACGCAGCCCCGCAAAGGAGGTAATTACCTGGCGAATGGGAAGTCCTTTTACCGTTCTCCCGGCTTTTTCTAGGAGCTCTTCCAACCCTTCCTGCGTAGTGTTGGTTCCCTCCCTGTCTTCTATATCAACTGCAGTGGGTCCTACCAGGGTATTTCCGTGGATTGTGGGCGTGACCAGTACGCCCTTTCCATACTTTCCGGGGAGTTGAAAAATGGTATGGGTTACAAACCCCTCTACTGAGCGGTCCAGCAGGCAGTAATCCCCGCGTCTTGGCGTAATATGCAGTTTTTTTGTACTTACCATATTGTGAATTGTATCTGCATACACTCCTGCCGCATTTACTACAAACCTGCCCTCAAACTCTCCCTGGTTGGTCTTAACGATCCAGTTTCCATCCTGTCTCCTTATTCCAGCCACCTCTGTCTCAAACTGGAACTGCACGCCATTTGCCGCTGCATTTTCTGCATAGGCAATATTCATTCCAAAAGGACATACAATACCACTTGTAGGCGCATACAATGCAGCCACTGCATCATCTGAGATATGGGGCTCCAATTTTACCAATTCTGCCTTATCAATCATCCTTAAACCCTTGACGCCATTCTGGATTCCTCTCTGGTACAATGCCTCTAAATCCGGCATCTCTTCTTCATGAAGGCATACCACCAAAGAGCCGTTCCTTTTAAATGAAAAATCCAATTCTTTGGAAAGCTCCTCCATGTCTTGATTCCCTTTTACATTCAATTTTGCCATCAATGTACCGCATGCGGCATCAAAACCAGCATGTACAATGGCGCTGTTCGCCTTGGTGGTACCGCAGCATACATCCTCTTCTTTCTCTAAAACACAGATACTCAGTTTGTATCTGGAAAGCTCTCTTGCACAAGCACAACCTGAGATTCCTGCTCCAATAATGATCACATCATACATTGTTTTCACCTTCTTTTGCCCAGCCATAAGAATATTTTACTGCCTTTTCCCAGCCTTTGATACGTTCCCGCCTTTCCTCACCGGAGATCTCCGGCAAAAAAGTCCGGTCTATCGCCCAATTTTTGATTACCTCTTCCTTATCTGCCCAATAACCCACGGCAAGACCGGCAAGATAAGCGGCGCCCATCGCAGTAGTCTCCACACAGGAAGGACGGTTTACCGGCGCGTTGATAATATCAGCCTGGATCTGCATCAAAAAATTATTGGCGCTTGCGCCTCCGTCAACTTTTAAAGAATTGATCTCAATCCCGGAATCTGCCCTCATTGCCTGAAGCACATCATTTGCCTGAAAGGCAATGGATTCCAAAGCAGCACGAATGATATGGTACTTGTTGACCCCCCTAGTCAGCCCCACAATGGTCCCTCTGGCATATTGGTCCCAATAAGGGGCTCCAAGCCCGGTAAATGCCGGGACAACATAACATCCATTGGTATTCTCAACTTTCCTTGCCATATACTCAGAATCTGCCGCGCTGTCAATCATTCGAAGCTCATCCCGCAGCCATTGAATAACTGCGCCTGCCACAAAGATGGAACCTTCCAGTGCATAATTGACCTTGCCGCCGATTCCCCAGGCAACCGTAGTTACCAGCCCATTCTTAGAGAACACTGGTTTCTCTCCAGTATTCATCAGCATAAAACAACCGGTCCCATAAGTGTTCTTTGCCTCTCCTGCCGTAAAACAAGTCTGACCAAACAATGCTGCCTGCTGGTCTCCCGCTGCACCGCTGACCGGGATTGCACCTCCGAAATATGCTGGATCTGCTGTGCCATATACGTAACTGGAAGGCTTTGCCTGTGGAAGCATACATTCTGGGATATCCAATTCTTTTAAGATTTCCTCATCCCAGTTCAATGTGTTGATATTAAACAACATGGTACGGGATGCATTGGAATAATCTGTCACATGTGCTTTTCCCTTGGTCAGTTTCCAGATGAGCCATGTCTCAACCGTTCCAAATAAAAGTTCTCCCCTTTGGGCACGTTCCCTTGCCCCTTCTACATGATCCAGAATCCATTTCAACTTAGTTCCCGAAAAATATGCGTCAATCACAAGACCTGTCTTTTGCCGGAACATCTCTGTAAGCCCTTTTTCTTTCAGCGCGTCACAATACTCTGACGTCCTGCGGCATTGCCAGACAATTGCGTGATAAACTGGCTCTCCGGTATTTTTATCCCATACAATGGTAGTCTCACGCTGGTTGGTAATTCCGATTGCCGCGATATCTTGTGCTGCAGCGCCTATCTTTTGCATTGCCTCCACTGCAACCCCCAACTGGGTCGACCAGATTTCATTGGCATCATGCTCCACCCAGCCTGGTTTTGGAAAATACTGTGTAAATTCCTTCTGTGCCACACTGCACATTTCCCCTCTTTCATTAAACAGAATACAGCGGTTGCTTGTGGTTCCGGCATCTAATGCCATTACATATTTTACCATTGCACCATCCTCCTCTTAAACTATTGTATTCCAAACGCCATTATTCTTCTCATAATGGCATACGTGGCTTTGTACGGGATTGGAACCAGCGTTCGCTGACTTGGTACAATTTCCAATCCCTGCGCATGGTTTCAAACCATTCCCCGCAGAAGTAAATTTTTCTATTGAAAACGTTTCCTAAATTTTTTATACTATACCCAAAGGGCACCCCATCATACAGCAAGGAGAGAAAAACATGCGCATCTGGTTTAAACTATTTAAGGACAGCCATCTGTTACAAGACACTGTTATCACGGACGAAAGTGATGATACACGCACCCATAAAATTTTCCGTGCATTGGAGCAGGCCTGCTATGAATTTGATTTAAGCAAGCCCCTGTGGCTGGACGCCACTGCAGCAGAATTCAAACACCATGCCAAGGCAAGGTTTTACCAAGATAATTTTATGGAACAAATTGACTTTGATTTTCTGGAAATCCATGTAATTGAAGAGTAAAAAACCTCTAAAAGCCTTGTAATATCCTTTTTATCTGCGCTGCCGACGGACTTCATACATCAGCAACGCAGAGGCAACGGCTGCGTTTAAGGATTCCACTTTTCCCTCCATGGGAATTCTGATATACGTATCTGCCAGTTCTGCAATCTCATCACTTAAGCCGTTCCCCTCATTTCCAATCAAAAATCCGCAGGGTTTTCGGTAGTCTGGCTTGTCATACGCCAGCGTACCTTTGAGATGCGCCGCATACAATGTAATTCCCCTTCGCTTTAACATTAAAATGGTATCTTTTAAATCCCCTGTAATATAGAAAGGCACCCGAAACAGGGAACCCATGGTGGAACGAATCACTTTTGGATGAAACAGATCCACAGTAGAACGATTCATAATCACACCTGTGATGCCTGCCCCCTCTGCTGTACGAAGAATCGTCCCCAAATTTCCCGGATCCTGAAGGCTCTCTAAAACCAGCAGGTGCGGCATATCACAAGGTATGAGTTCCTCTAATGAATACTCCGGCATCTTGATCAGGCAAAGGAGCCCTTGAGGTGTCTTGGTATCGCTGACGGCAGAAAAAACTTTATCTGAAACCACCTCATACGGATGCCGCTTTAAAAAATCTTGGCAGCTAGAATTTTTTTCAAAACTTTCTGATACATACATCGCCTGAATCCATTCCGCTGGGGCTTCCCTGCACATCTTTATCCCTTCTGCCACAAAAACCCGCTGTTCATAGCGGGTTTTTGCTTTTTTATTTAGCTGTACAATCTGTTTCATCTGTGGATTGGAAGAACTTGTAATCATATCTTTTCCCCTTACAAGCTTAAATTTCTGCAAATCTCAAACTGGTATTCTGAAATTTCTTTCTCCATGGCGAGAGCCTCATCAATATCGAAATCTACAAAATCTCCATGGCGATAACCTACCACACGGTTGGATTTGCCTTCACATAACAAATCCACGGCATAGGCGCCCATGGTAGACGCATAGACACGGTCTTTGCAGGTAGGGCTTCCGCCCCGCTGCATATGCCCTAAAATCGTTGCGCGGGTCTCTACGCCGGTTGCCGACTCAATCCGCTTTGCCATACTTGCAGAATGTCCAATCCCTTCCGCATTGATAATAATATGGTGCTTCTTGCCTTTTTTCCGATTGACAATAATGTTATTGACCAAAGCCTGCTCATCATAATTATATTTCTCTGGAAGCAGAATATCTTCCGCCCCATTGGCAATCCCGCACCACAATGCAATATAACCTGCGCCTCGTCCCATAACCTCAATTATGGAACAGCGCTCATGGGAAGTGGAGGTATCACGCACCTTGTCAATTGCCTCCATTGCCGTATTTACCGCCGTATCAAATCCTATGGTATATTCTGTACAGGCAATATCCAAATCTATCGTCCCTGGAATCCCAATGGTATTGATTCCCAGCGCCGCCAGCTTCTGTGCTCCTTTGAAGGAACCGTCCCCGCCAATGACAATCACGCCGTCAATGCCATGTTTTTTACAGATTTCCGCTCCCAGCTGCTGACCTTCTGGCGTCGTAAACTCCTTACACCTTGCGGTCTGAAGGATGGTGCCGCCCCGCTGGATGGTATCTGATACATCGTTTGCTTCCATATCTATAATCTCTTCCTGGAGCAGCCCTGCATAACCTCGCTTAATGCCTTTTACTTTCTTTCCCTGAACAATTGCCTGCCGTACAACTGCACGGATTGCCGCGTTCATTCCTGGTGCATCGCCGCCGCTGGTCAACACGCCAATTGTATGGATCTCCTTTGCCATAACATGTCCCTCCTGTCATTTTTACTTTTTCCAATCTCTTACATTCTAATCTCTTTTCATAAGTTTTTCAATATTCTTTTCTACAACTTTTACGTTATTTTCACCCAAAAACTTAGTTAATCTGTTGATTATTTCAGGCATAATGGCGATATTTCGGCTGGGAGACAGCCGTTTCATCTGCTTTTCGCCGGAAATATAGATTATAATGGAATCATTTCCATCACTTTCCTTGAGCAGTTCAAACAATCGTTGTTCTTTCTGCTCATAAGACTCCCTGGTGGGAAACTGCAGCCACAATTCCTTTTTGGTATCCCCAAAAGAAAAAATTCGCTCACAGATTAACTTTCCGTTCTTTTCCTCCTCTGTTGACACACGCCCCCGCACAAACACTTTTTCATCCACGTTTAATAGATGGCTGCTCTTTTCATAACTTTTTGGAAAAATAATAATTTCCAATGTCCCCACCAAATCTTCCAACGTAATAAATGCCATGATCTGGTTTTGCTTGGTATATTTGATCGTCTTGTCCACAATCATTCCGCCTACAATAGCTTTTTCCCCATCCAGAACTTTGGTCTGCCCGCCCTCCTCGTCCAATTGGAAATCCGTGGTAAGCCTTGTAATATGCCTGCGCCATTTTTCCTCATACTCTTCCAAGGGATGACCGCTGATATAGATTCCTAATACTTCTTTTTCAAAGCCTAAATACGTCTCCTTGGGAAATTCCCCCACATCGGGCAGCTTTACTTCAAATTCTGCCTTTTCCTTTTCCCCCACAAGGTCGAACAACGTCATTTGTCCAGCCATCGAATGCTTTTTTTCCTGGACAATATCATCCATAATTCCCGTATACACCATCATACTTTGTTTCCTGGTGGCGCCCAGATGGTCTAAGGCGCCAGCTTTAATCAAGTTTTCCACCATCCGGCGGTTGATCTCCCGGTCTGCCATTCGGGTGAGGAAATCTTTCAGGCTGGTAAATATCCCATGCTCTTTTCGCTCTTCACACAACTTTTCAATAAACGTATGACTGACGCTTTTAATTGCCGACAGTCCATAACGAATACAATTTCCTGATACAGAAAATGCGCTCTCCCCCTCATTGATGCTGGGCGGAAGCACTTGAATCCCCATCTGGCGGCAGGTGAGGATATACTCAGAAATCTTTCCTACATTGCCCATAACTGAACTCATCAGCGCAGCAAAATACTCCACGGGATAGTAATATTTCAAATATGCCGTCTGATATGCCACCACTGCATAAGCCGCTGCATGTGATTTATTAAACGCATATTTTGCAAAATCAATCATCTCATCAAATATCTTATTTGCCACCTGCTCAGAAATCCCATTACTGATACAACCCGGCACCCCCTCCTCCTGATTTCCATACACAAAGTTCTTCCGTTCCCGTTCCATCACGGAAGCCTTTTTTTTGGACATGGCACGGCGCACCAGGTCACTTCTTCCCAAAGTATACCCAGCAAGATCCCGCACAATCTGCATAACCTGCTCCTGATAGACAATACATCCATAGGTGGGTTCCAGAATCGGCTCTAACTGGGGACAGTCATAGGTGATCTTATCTGGATGGTTTTTCCCCCGGATATATGCAGGGATAAAATCCATGGGACCAGGACGGTACAAAGAAATTCCTGCAATAATATCCTCCAGGCTCTGAGGTTTCAGCTCTTTCATAAAGTTCTTCATGCCAGCGCTTTCCAACTGGAAGACGCCGTCTGTCTTGCCAGTACCTAAAGAATTCAAGACTGCCTTGTCATCAAAGTCAATCTGGTCGATATCCAGAAGTTCTGATTCCGCCAGTTTGGGATTCTTTGCCTGCTTGCCGGAATGAATCAAATTCACTGCATTCTGGATCACCGTCAGGTTCCGAAGTCCTAAGAAATCCATTTTGAGCAATCCTAGCTCCTCCAATGTAGTCATCGTAAACTGGGTGGTAATGGCTCCGTCGCTTCCCCTAGAGAGGGGGACAAACTCCTCCACTGACTTAGAACTGATTACCACCCCTGCCGCATGCATAGAGGTATGCCTGGGCAGCCCTTCCAGACGCCTGGACATATCAATCAATTTTTTGACGCCTGCATCATTCTCATAGAGGCTTCGAAGATCTGGATTCTTATCCAATGCCTTGTCTATGGTAATACCAAGATCGTTCGGAATCTGCTTTGCTATATGGTCCACATAAGCATAAGGCAAGTCCATCACACGTCCTACATCGCGAATCACGCCCCTTGCCGCCATAGTACCGAAAGTCACAATCTGCACCACGCGGTCTTTGCCATATTTCCCACTGACATAATCAATCACTTCCTGACGTCGTTCCACGCAAAAATCAATATCAATATCCGGCATGGTGACTCGTTCTGGATTTAAAAACCGTTCAAAAATCAAACTGTACCGCAAAGGGTCAATATTAGTGATTTCTAATGTATAAGACACCAGGCTTCCTGCCGCGCTTCCCCGTCCCGGACCTACCGCAATGCCGCTCTTTTTGGCAAAGTGAATAAAATCCCAGACAATCAGGAAATAATCTACATAACCCATCTGCCTGATAATATCTAATTCATACTGAAGCTGGTCTTTTAAGCCTTCAAGCTTCATGGGATCTTCCCTTCCTGGAATATACACCAGCCCTTGTTTTGCCGGATAACGTCTTTCCAACCCTTCCTGGCACAGCTTATTTAAGTATTCCCAAGAACTATATCCTTTCGGCACATCGTATTTTGGAAGCTTTGTCACGCCAAATTCAATCGTCACTTCACACCGATCTGCAATTTTCTGAGTATTTTCAAGCGCCTGGGGTGCATAGGGAAACAATTCCTGCATCTGTTTTTCAGACTTTACAAAATATTGTCCCCCTTCATAGCGCATTCGATTCTCATCGGATAATTTTTTCCCTGTCTGGATACACAAAAGAATATCATGGGAATCCACATCCGATTCGTAGGTATAATGGATATCGTTGGTTGCTACCAGTTCAATTCCCGTATCTTGGCTTAATCGTAAAAGCTGCTGGTTCACATGCTGCTGTTCCGACAGTCCGTGGTCTTGCAGTTCCAAAAAATAATTTCCATGCCCAAAGGTTTTATCGTACCACAGCGCCGCTTCCTTTGCCTCCTCATAGGCGCCCCGCAGCAAAAGTTTCTGCACTTCTCCCGCAAGGCAGGCGCTGAGCACAATCAGCCCTTCATGGTAAGTTTCCAAGATTTCCCGGTCCACCCTGGGACGATAATAATATCCTTCCGTAAATCCCCTGGAGACAATTTTCATCAAATTCTGGTAGCCAATATTATTTTCTGCCAGCAAAATCAAATGGAAATACCGATCTTCTCCCTCCACTCTCTCCCGGTCAAATCGGGAACCGGGAGCCACATAGACTTCGCATCCCAAGATCGGTTTGATTCCTGCTTCTTTTGCGGCACGGTAAAAATCAATGACACCATACATAACGCCATGGTCTGTAATTGCTGCGGAATTCATTCCCAGTTCTTTCACTCTTGAAACATATTCGTTGATCTTATTGGAACCATCCAAAAGACTGTACTCTGTATGGACGTGAAGATGTGCAAATGACATAGGTTACTCCCTTCGTAAAAATATGATAATAGATAATTGTGAAACCACTAAGTTATCAAAATTTCATATACAATTCATTCATTTCCAGGCAAATATTTCTGCTTAAATTCTTTGAATTGTATATATAATTTATTAAATTATCGAGTTTCACAATTACCTAAAATATGATAAAAGGGGATGTTGCAAAATGCAGGGATTCCACAACATATAGTAACAATACTGCAAATATCCATACTATATGTTGTGGAAATTTCTCATTTTGCGACAACCCCTTCTTTATAATTTACTATAATACTTTAGATAAAAACTCCTGAAGCCTTTGATTCTTGGGATGGTCAAAAAATTCCTGAGGTGTGTTCTCTTCGCGGATCACACCTTCATCAATAAACAATACCCGGGTTGCCACTTCCCTTGCAAATCCCATCTCATGGGTGACAACCACCATGGTCATCCCGTCTGCTGCAAGCTCCTTCATCAGTTCCAAAACTTCTCCTACCATCTCTGGATCCAATGCAGAAGTAGGTTCGTCAAACAACATCACATCTGGATTCATGGCAAGGGAACGTGCAATGGCAATTCTCTGTTTTTGTCCCCCCGAAAGCATTGCCGGATAGGCGTTTGCTTTGCTAGGAAGTCCCACGCGCTCCAAAAGCTCCCTTGCCTTTTTTTCTGCCTCTTCCTTACCCATAAGCCCCAATTTGACTGGAGCCAGCGTAATATTATCCTGGATGCTTAAGTTGTTAAACAAGTTAAACTGCTGAAATACCATCCCAATTTTTTGACGTATTTTATCTACATCCGTTCCCGGCGCCGTGATTTCTTTCCCTTCAAAAACCACGCTTCCGCCTGTGGGAACCTCCAGCAGATTTAATGATCTCAAAAAAGTGGATTTGCCACAACCGGATGGCCCGATAATTGCAACCACTTCTCCCTGGCTGATTTGGGTGCTGATGCCCTTAAGCACCTGATGGTCGCCAAAATCCTTTTTTAAATCTTTTACTTCCAGCAATACCTTATCGCTCATTGACCCTCAGCCTCCTCTCCAGCTTGTTCACACACCAGGAAAGCCCTGTAACCATCAAAAGATAAATTAATGCAACTGCAATCAACGGCATAAATGCAGAGAAGGTAATTCCTCTTATGATATCTCCCCCATGGGTTAAATCTGTCAATCCGATATAGCCGCTGATGGAAGTCTCCTTCAAGAGCACGATAAACTCATTTCCCAATGCTGGAAGTACATTTTTAAATGCCTGTGGTATCACAATATACTGCATCGTCTGACGGTAGTTCAATCCCAAACTGCGCCCAGCCTCTGACTGTCCCTCATCCACGGACATAATCCCAGAACGGACAATCTCAGCCACATAGGCGCCGGAATTTAATCCAAACGCCACCACTGCTACAAAAACTTTCGGTACATTTACAGACATGAAAACTACATAGTAAATAATCAAAAGCTGGAGCATGGTGGGTGTTCCGCGCATAACAGTCAGATATACCTGGCAGATAAAATTTGCAATTTTCATATGCCCGGTCTTTTCATGGTTGGAACGGATAATCGCTACCAAAAAGCCAATGGCCACTCCCACAAGCACTGCAAAAAAAGAAATAATCAGGGTATTGACAAACCCTTCTGTTATGTACCGATACCTGTGGTCATCTATAAAATTTACTGTAAATTCATTGATAAAATCCTGCACAACAGCTTTTCCTCCTATTTTGCACGGACAATAATAACCTGTTTTGCTTTCGCGTAAGTATCTGTAAAGTCAATGCTCTGAAGGCGTTCCTCATTCACGGTCATACCTGCCACGCCGATATCTGCCTTTCCAGACTGTACCGCATTGATAATGGCGTCAAAATCCATATCCACAATCTCAAGCTCCATACCAAGTTTGTCTGCAACTGCCTGTGCCATCTCTGGGTCAATCCCCACAATTTTATTATTCTCATAATACTCATAGGGCTTAAATGCCGCATTGGTCGCCATCACAAGCTTCCCATTGGAAGTATCTACATCTTCTGGAGACTCATAAGGACAGGTCCCCTTGGTATCGCCGGAGTAATTTGACATAATCTGATCCAAAGTACCATCCGCTTTCAGTTCAGCAAGAGCAGCATTGATCTTCTTCTTTAAATCTTTATTGTCTTTAGCAATGGCGATGGCGTAATCCTCATCGGTATATTCTGTATCTAATATTTTAAGATCTTTATTCTGTTCCACAAATGCATTCGCCGGCTCTGAGTCGATTACCACACAGTCAATTTTCCCCTGTTTTAAAGACTGTACGGCATCTGCTCCTTTTTTATAACGCTCGATGGCAGTCTCTTTGTCATCCTTGTATGCGTCTGTCACAAGGGTATCACCAGTAGTCCCAAGCTGGACGCCAATCTTTTTACTTGCCATATCATCGGGTGAATGAACTGTATTTTTGGGAACTCCACAGCCCATAATTCCAGCCATCAACACGCCTGACAGTAACAATGCTGTTAATTTCTTCCATTTTTTCATAAATAATCCTCCTGATATTTGGTTTTCATTCCCTGCTTCGTTTTTCTTTTGTTATTGAATAATTATACGCTAATCTGTATCTTATAACAATTTATAAAAAAAAGCAACAACATTCCCGGTTATTTTTCATAAAATACGGTTGCATTTTTTTACCTGCATCTTTATAATAGTACAATATTATTCATGCCGCTAAATATCACAACATTTTCTTTTGAACACTTTAAAATTCTCCATAGTATTAAAGAAAGGAATCTTCGATCTTATGAAAATAATAAAAAAAATCGGCAGCATCCTATTCTGCCTGCTTCCAGTGCTCCTTGCCTTTGGAATTCAATTGATTGTTTCATTTGCAGGAATCTTTTTAAGGCTCTTTGCAGGCATACTTGCTGACCCAGCCTTGCTCAATGACTTCAAAGATGCAAATGTTATGTTGGAATTCTTAAGCAGCAGCCAGTTCCTTGCAGGGATCTCTGCAGTGTATGCAGTCATTGCGGCACTGGTATTAGGGTTTTGGTATTGGAAACGTTTCGTCCCTAAAAAACAGCCCAGAAGAAAACCCTCTTCCTTGATCAATCCCCAGATCTTCCTTGGGCTGCTTCTATTAATGGCGGGTATGCAGTACATATCCACCTATGTTGTGATGCTTCTCGCCGCCGTCAATCCAGGATGGTACAATACCTATCAAGAACTGATGGAGAGTATTGGATTCGGCGATATCACCCTGATACTTGCCTTATATTCTGTACTGATTGCCCCCATCAGCGAAGAATTAATTTTCCGAGGGGTTACCATGAATTATGCCGTAAAAACCCTGCCCTTCTTCCTTGCAAATATCTTACAGGCATTTTTATTCGGCGCTTTTCATGCCAACATCATCCAGGGAACTTATGCTTTCGTAGTGGGACTATTCTGCGGCTATGTATGTTACCAAGGCGGCAGCATTTACCTGTCCATCTTGTTCCATATGATGTTTAACATCTGGGGAACTTTTGCCTCAGATTTCCTCTCCTACTCCGGCAATTCCATCATCCTCCACCTTGTAATCTTTGTTGGAGCCTGCTGTTTCGCAGTGATTGGAGTACTTTTGTACCAAAAAGGGCTGAAAAAACGCAGCCCTATGCCAGAAGCTTATACAAACACTAGGAATCGCCAAGATGGAAAGATTCATTCCATGAAAGATATTTGACAAAGAATAACATCTATCTCCCCACAAACAAAATCGGCAAGAACAATCCGAATCCTATATGAGAAAAAACCGCCGCTATGGTATAAACCATAATCGGCGGCAGATACAAACAGCTTAACAGCCTTATGTTTCGGGAAGAACGGTTATCTTTTAATTTTTTGCGCTTATCAGGCTCCCTTGCGTGCATTTTAGACAGTACAGCGCAACGTTCACTATTTCCATATTTTGCTTTGGCACTTTATCGTCTGTTGTTCTGTCACAGGCTGCACAGATGGTCCACTTATATTCACTCATTACCATTACCTTTTGTTTTATACAGGCTTGCATTCATTTTTTTACATTGTGTTTACCAGTAACAAATTGTATGATCCAAATAACAACAAAAATGAGGGCAAAAATCCCAAAATACCGAAAGGAACCAATCACACTATGCTCCATCCAGTACGTAAAATAAGCGATAGTTTCAATGGATTTACGATAGTCGGTTGATATTAGAAAATAAGTGGTTGAAAGAACTTAAAATCGCAAATTATAAAGCTTTCCTGCAATTTTTAAAATAACCAAAAATAAATGCATAAAGAAAGAGGGGATCGTTATGTCAGAATTACTCGCTAATATCCGTTCACGCATTGAGGCATTGGGAATGGGTTTTCAATTTATTCGAACAATGAAAACAAATATGAATGGGATAAAACGTGAAACATGGCTTTTAGAATATGAAGGCGACCAATTCGTATTTGTCGCTGGCCAGAAAAATGTTACTCTGGGATGGGATCCCAGCAAATGCCCTTTGGGCAAAGGTATCTTAGAAGATCTGCGGGAAGAATCTGCGGCAGGCTTTGCATATTATCAGGAAGAACTCGCATACCTAAAGGAGCGTTACCAGAAAGATATCCAAAAAGCCAACGCCGATGGCGATTCCTCAAAAGCGGGCACATTACGCTCAGAGCTTGTGGAAGAACTGGAAGCCCTTGAAGGGGAAATGGAAGAAAGCGGATGTATGGGCTGGGACAATTTTATAACGAGATGGAATCAGCATCTTTCACAATGCCTATCACCGCTGCGTACAGCCGATATTGGCGACATGATCGTAGAAGTGGACAGCCGCTATATCGAAAAAGACATGCCATCCTTGGCACAGGCAGTCCGCACACTGAAACAAGATCCTTTTACCTTAGCTACAGAAGACGAATGGGAATACCTTTGCAATGGCGGCGCACGCACATTGTTCCGCTGGGGCGATACTTTGCATGGCGTGCTGGAAGAAATTTACAATATAGGAACCGCCGACGACGATGAAAAAACCTTTTCCATCCTGAACCGCCAAAATATGCTGGGCTTGTTGATCACATATGATTCTTACAAAATGGAAATTATTGATGATCCAACATATACCAAAGGCGGCGACGGTGGGTGTTCGCTTTGCGGCGGCGACGGACCGATCTATGTCCTGCCCTGTTATACGGCTTTTTATCGTGAACAGGTTCCTGAATACATGGATAACTTATCAAAACATTACTATAGTTATCGACGGATCCTTCGACTGCCATAACAACTTCCTGTTTATCAGACAAAATCCCCTGCCGTCCCCACAATGACATCTGCCTCGTAGATGCCGTCTGTGCTGCCCGTATTCCCGTGGCTGCTTAAAATCTTTCGAAAATATTTCTTGTTTTAATGGCAATTATCAGTGATACAATGCCTGAAAATAAAATAACAACATATTCACACCCTTTACAAATTTCAAACAAGATGCCATAGAATGCATTGCCTAATGGCTGTGCACACATGGAAACGATAAGAATAACAGCTATCACCTTTCCAATTAAATTTTGTGGCGTTTCCACCTGAATAAATGACATCATCTGCACGGTGAAAATTGTTGAAAATACCATAATGATAAAACAACATACCGTTATAACGGCATAATTTATCATTTCAGACGAAAATAGTATCAGCGCCGCACTCATCGGAAACACACATACGGCACAAGCAATTACCAATTTACCCGACTTATGAATTGCCATCTTATTTGCGAAAATACCTGCACAAATGCCGCCTGCCAATCCCCCTGCCGCCAATGCCCCCTCTGCAAAACCATAAAGCCTGTTTGCCTGTGAAGCTTCTAATTTCAGTACCTCTGTAATCAAATATGGCAATGCAACAATGATCATTGCAGCCAGGAACAAATTAATCCCGCAGACTACAAGAAGGGCTTTTCCGATCACAGGCTTCTCCTTTCGGATAAAACGAATGCTCTCTGCAAAATCAGCCTTTGCCAACTTTAATATGCCACCATCCGAACCCTGTTTCTGAAAAGGTATTTGAATAAAAATTTCCATAACCGCCGACAACGTAAAGCATACCATGCAGGATAAGTCAATAAAATAACCGCATTTCTTCCACAATATTCGCTGTCAATTACTTTTGCGGCGAGAATCGCTGCAAAAATACTAAAGCAGGCAAAGCCCAAAGCAATTATGAGCGCCAATAATCCATTCCAATTTGCAAACACCTCTGCATCTTCGGAGGTTCCACTTCTGCCTCCTTCCATTTGAAAAATAAAAAGAAATAAAATACCAAGTGCCAATAAATTTACAAATATCCCCAATATTGCCCAGAAGTAAGTAGATAATCGTATTTTCATCCATTCAAGCTTGTAGAAATCCATACCCATTCCCTCCTCATAAGGCTTACCACATACTCTTCAACATTTTCTACTGGGGATTTCTGTTTGCCATTGACAACAAACTCACAAACGCTTTGCTTTTTGCTCGTATCGCCGCTGGAAAAACAATGGATCAATTCCTGTTTGATACAACCATCCGAAAGGATACCAATTCTATAATCGGCTTTTGGTTTGCATTATCAAGCCCAACTGCATGTAAGATATCTGATATATCTGCTTTTTTCTGCATATAACCTAAGTGCATGGATAGAAGTTCCCTTGCATTTAAATGCTCATAAAAATGGGATTCTCTATTACACTTCCAATATTTGATAAATATTCTGGGTTACTGTTTACTTCTTTTCCCATAACATAAATACTTCCTCTGTCAATTTTCTGTAAGCCAAGTATCATCTTCATCACGGTTGTTTTTCCTGCACCATTAATCCCCAAAAGCCCATAGTTCTCTCCCTCATAAATCTTAAAACTGCAATGACTTATCACTTGAATGGATCCATAACTTTTTTCAATGTCATTTACTTCAACAATGGTCTTCATAAGCTTTCCATACCATACGATGGTATATATATGTTTTAAAATATATCTGCCCATATTACAGGGCAGAATTTTATTTGCTCTTTTGATAGATAGACGCCAACTCCCGCAGTCTTTCTAACATTTCCCCATCTATAATATCCAGTCCAAAACCTTGCATCATCTGGACAAATACCATAAACTTACGATACGATTCTTCCTCAGAGCTACCAAATATCATAGGATTCATCCACACATTTGCCACAAGTAAAATCAGTTCTGCCAATTGCTCTGGATAATCCGTTTCAATAGAACCGTCAGAAATCCCCTGTTTGATAATCGGCAAAATATAGTTTGGCGCCACTTCTTCTATGGTATCATGCAAAAGGCTGAAAAGAAGTTTTGGGTTATTATGAAAATCTGGAGCCACTGTAAAAATGTCGTCTTGTACCGGACGGCTAATGGATTCTTTAAAAATCGTTTTCAGCTTTTCTTTACCATTAAGGTCTAAGCGGTCACGAATGACTGCAAGCATCTGATTCGATTCAGCCGTCATTTGGTCTGTAACAGCAACTAAAATATCTTCCTTCGACTTAAAATGATGATAGATCGCGCCTTTACTAAGACCGCCCAAATGATCAACAATGTCCTGAATAGAAGTATGCTCATACCCCTTTTCCATAAATAAACGATAAGCAACATCCAATATTAAATGGACGGTTTCTTCTGGATGTTTATTCCTTGCCATCGTTTCCCCACCTCCTCAACATACTATTAGTATGTATCCACATTATCATACCATTGGTATGTTTGTCAAGAATTTCCTTTCTGCACCAGTACATATGCTGCCTGGAGGGCTTTCATCTTATTGGTAATTCGGGGAATTTCCTATATGATGAAAAATCGCGGCAGAGTTTCTGCACTCTGCCGCGATTTGGTTATACTTTTTTGTTTGCTTTATGCAAAAGGATTCTCTGTGGGGTACATCATGCCCTTGGGCTGGTTAAAATTAATTTCCTCAACCGGAACGCCTACATATTTAAATACCTCGTACAACGCCTTTCCAAAATGCCCGAAAGCAACGGCGCCATGATGCGGATAATTTTTCTCAATCAATACATGGCGGTAAAATCTGCCCATTTCTGGAATTGCAAAGACGCCGATTGCTCCAAAGGAACAGGTAGCCACAGGAAGCACCTCTCCCTGGGCGATATAAGCGCGGATTTTCGCATCAGAGGTACTCTGCAGACGGTAGAAGGTAATATCTCCAGGTACAATATCCCCTTCCAATGTTCCCTGTGTCACCTCTTCCGGCAGGCTTCTTGCCATAATCAACTGATACTTCATCTCACAGAATGAAAGTTTGCTGGACGCCGTGTTGCCGCAATGGAATCCCATAAAGGTGTCCTTTAACGTATAATCATGTTTTCCTTTAATTTCACTTTCATACATATCTGCTGGTACAGAGTTGTTGATGTCAAGCAGTGTTACCGTATCTTGGCTGACTACGGTTCCGATAAATTCACTTAATGCACCATAGATATCCACCTCACAGGACACTGGAATTCCTTTTTGGGTTAAACGGCTGTTTACATAACATGGTACAAAGCCAAACTGCGTCTGGAATGCCGGCCAGCATTTTCCCGCAATTGCCACAAATTCCCTGCTTCCTTTATGTCCCTCTACCCAATCAGTCAGCGTGATCTCATACTGCGCCAATTTTGAAAGGATTTCTGGTTTCTTATTCCCTGCTCCCAATTCCTGCTCCATCTGAGCCACAATTTCTGGAATCCGTTCATCCCCTGCATGGTTGTTAAAAGATTCAAACAAATCTAATTCTGAATTTTCTTCAATTTCAACTCCCAAATTATAGAGCTGCTTAATTGGTGCATTGCAGGCAAGAAAATCCTGGGGTCTTGGACCAAAGGAGATTATTTTCAGATTCCGAAGCCCGATAATCGCTCTGGCAATGGGCTCAAACTCATGAATCATATCTGCACACTCTGCTGCGGTTCCCACCGGATATTCTGGAATATATGCTTTCAAATTACGCAGCTTCAGATTATAGCTGGCATTTAAGACACCACAGTAAGCATCCCCTCTGCCCTGGATTAAGTTATCTCCCGTCTCCTCCGCTGCTGCAACCACCATTGCCGGACCTTCAAATTCTTTGATCAAGAGCGTCTCGGAAGATTCCGGTCCGAAATTTCCAAGGTATACCACAAGGGCGTTGCATCCAGCCTTCTTCACATCTGCAAGCGCTTTGCGCATATGGATTTCATTTTCTACGCAGACCGGACATTCATAGATTTCACCATATTTATCCTGGTATGCCTTTACCACTGCTTTTCTTCTGGACTCTGAAAGGGTCATAGGGAAACAGTCTCTGCTGACTGCGACAATTCCGATTTTTTCTTTTGGCATATTATTCATAATAGCTTCCTCTCTTTCTTTTATGTCTCAGATGGGAACCCCTCCAGCCACGGATAAAAATTTGTTATTCACTGCCTATAGCGTCTGGAATAATGTCCCATCCAATCTATGGAATTAAAGTTATATCACAAATTTTTTCTCTATCTGCTGTTATCCTGCAACATTATTTTAATGTTTCAAACAAAGGTTTGCATATTGGATAAATTTCCTTAAATTGTTGGTAACGTTTCTCATAACATTCTGCCAAGCCCGTTTGCGGCTCCACGGAACCTTTTATTTTTACAATTGCTTCCGCCGCTTTTTCCACAGACTCATATTCCTTACATGCCACAGCTGCCAGCATCGCGCCGCCCAGGGCGGGACCTTCCTCATTTTCCAATACATCCACGGTAATATTTAGAACATTTGCTAAAATTTTTCTCCACAAGGGGCTCTTAGCGCCTCCGCCGCAGATTTTTGTCCTTGTAATCTGAATACCCAAGGCTTTTGCAACCTCTAAAGAATCCCGAAGGGCAAACGCCACTCCTTCTAACACCGCCTGGGTCATATCTGCCCTTGTGGTATCCATGGACAATCCGATAAAAGTTCCCCTTGCATTGGGATTATTATGGGGAGAACGTTCCCCCATCAGATAAGGCAGAAAATATACGTGATTCTCTCCCAATTTTTCAATGGGTTCTTGTTCTTTTGCATACTCTTTTGTTCCAATAATCTCATCCATCCACCACTTATTACAGGAAGCGGCGCTGAGCATACAGCCCATCAAATGATAACTGCCATCCGCATGATCAAAAGAATGAAGGGCATTGTTCTGATCTACGCCAAATTTCTCTGCTGCAATGAACACAGTACCGCTGGTTCCCAATGAAATATTGCATGCCCCGTCGCCTACAGTTCCTGTTCCCACTGCCGCAGCCGCATTATCCCCGGCTCCCGCAGCAACCACAGTCTTTTCAGAAATGCCAAGCTCTGCTGCAAGATCCGGTTTTACCGTTCCCACGGCATGATAACTTTCAAAGACTTTTGGCAGCCATTCCTTTTTAATTCCGCAGATTTCACACATTTCTTCCGACCAGCAGCGATTCTTTACATCAAAAAACAAAGTCCCGGAAGCATCTGACACATCCGTACAATGAACACCGCTCAGCCGATAGGCAAGATAATCCTTGGGCAGCATAATCTTTGTGATTTTCTCAAACAATTCTGGCTCATGCTTCTTCATCCAAAGCACTTTTGGAGCTGTAAAACCCGCAAAAGATATATTTGCAGTGTACTTTGACAAGGTTTCCTTTCCAATCTCCCGATTCAGATACTCTGATTCTTCCGCTGTCCTGCCGTCATTCCATAAAATAGCGGGGCGGATCACCTGGTCTTTCCCATCCAATGCCACCAATCCATGCATCTGTCCCCCAAAGCTAATTCCAGCAACCTGGCTTTTGTCACTTCCCTCCAACAGTTCCTTGATTCCCGCTATGGATTCTCTGTACCAATCTTCTGGATTCTGCTCAGACCACCCCGGTTTTGGAAAACAGATGGGATATTCCCGATTTACGATCTTTAAAATCCTGCCGTCTTTCTGCATCAACAGAAGTTTCACAGCAGAAGTTCCAAGATCAATTCCTATGTAATTCATAACCTCCTCCTTTCGCGTGCACGTGCACGTGCACGTTTTTATTATCATAACTCCAATTTTATTTTTTTACAACTGCTTTTTGAAATTTTTTTACTTTTCTTTTCCGTGGTCGTAATTCTTGTTTTTTTCTTGGAATTTTCATTGACCACAAGCCGTTCTTTCCATATAATATTGGCAAAAATCATTTAGGCGGCTATGCTGGGTTACAATGGTATTTTTGCGGCAAATTTGATAAGGCATAGGAAGAACAATTCAAAGAGGATGGGCAAGAACTGCCAGATTACAGCAGATACATTGACTATTGACATGGAGGGCATTATGAAATTAGGAACAACCTATATCTATGTAAATAATATGCAGAAGTCACTAGATTTTTATAAGGCGCTGCTTCAGCAAGAGCCAGCTTACACAAATGGAGACAGATGGGTGACCTTTTGCTGTGGCAACACATTTTCATTGTATTATAAACACTACGATGAAAAAATAATAAGCAAAGAGGCAAACGAACATTTTAACCTGGCATATATTGATGATTTTTTCAGGGACAAAGGACCCGCAAAAAATAATATCGTAATTTTGAACTTTGAAGTGGAAAATTTGAAACAGGAATATGATAGGCTGTCATGCCTTTCTATTGGAAAACCCTCTGACCTGATGTATGTCAATATACATATGCCTTATTGGTATTTTAACATAGAAGTTCCGGATGGAAATACCATTGAGATCACTGGAAAGTATTACTCCGGCGGTTAAATGTCGATGAATTTTACGCAGAATAAATTTTCATCAGCAAGGCGGAAGAGTGAGTTGTAGCGAGTGCTACAACGATTGATGACAACGTAGCAGATGGAAATTTAGACAAGTAAAAATGTCGATATTTAACCGCCGGAGTAATATTAACTGCCTGCAACCAAAACAAGAGAAATGGAAAGCTAAGTGCCCTTCTACATACACCAAATTGCCTTATGGGCGGCACTTGGGTATAATTTTAACTATGAATCAACACGAAATGCTTCCGAAGAATGCTGATTTTACTGTATTCTTCGGAACTTTTGAAATATAGAATTTTTCCTTTACAAACCACATGCTTTATGTTATATTAGATAAATCACAATCTATCTGTTTTGTGACTTCTGAAAGACAATAGCAAGCTGGCAGCCAGCCCTATTGTATCCCGGAATTCCTGCCATTTCGAATGGAGGAATTTTATGTCAAGAAACAAGAGATCCTTACAAACAGCAATCGCTGTATTCTGCATGGTATCCATGCTGTTATTTTCCATGATTCAACCAACCAGGGCATATGCTGCGTCTGGGTTGGAATTTGTAATTTTAAATACCTATTCTAAGACCATGAAAATTGGAGATGAATATTACCTTCTCGCCATTACATCCACTGGAAAAAAGCCAACCTTTAAATCCAGCGACAGTAAAGTTGCATCTGTAAATACCTATGGGAAAATTACAGCAAAAAAACCTGGTATGGCGAAAATTACGGCAAAAATCAGAAATGGAGAGGCAAGTTGTACCATCAAGGTTGAAAAAACAAACATTCAGCTAAGTGCAAAAAGTATTTCGCTGGAAAATGGTTACACGGCAAAATTGCACGCCGTTTCCTCCACAGGACACCCTGTCACCTTCCGCTCGAACAAAAAGAGCATCGCCGTGATTGATTCCTTTGGCAATATTACAGCAAAAAAACCTGGTACGGCAACCATTACGGCAACTGCAGATAAGACAACAGAAAGCTGTACTGTCACCGTAAAAAAACCGACGGTCGCTCTCAGCAAACGATCCATTTCTCTCTATCGCACAAACCAATTCCATCTATCCGTCAAATCTTCTTCAAAAAGCATACCCAAATGGAAAAGCAACAAAAAAAGCGTCGCAGTCGTAGACAGTTCTGGAATGGTAACAGCAATGAAAAATGGCACTGCGTTAATTACTGTTACAGTTGATGGTGTTAGCAAAACCTGCGAGGTAACTGTCAAAAAACCCACGGTCAAATTTAACAAAAGTGAACTTACTATGGCGGTTGGTGAGCAAAAAATGGTAAAGGTAACGGTTTCTTCTGGAAACATACCTATTTTTTCAAGCTCAAATACTTGTATCGCCACGGTAGACGAAAATGGAAAAATATCTGCAAACGATACAGGAAAGGCTTATATTTATGCCAGTGAAGACGGCGTAAAAAGTCGAATGCGCGTTATTGTAAAATAATCACAACACATTTTGGCGGGAATTTCGGGAATTCAGAAAAAGAAACGATACTCCGACATTGATTTATCATAGATTCTGCACTATAATTATCAGTGCTTACAAATCAAAGCCCTCGCTGCAAACTGGCAGGAAAGTAAATTTTCAGGCACAGCAGGCTGCAGAGCCGATCTATACTTCGGTTTTTGCCCAATAAATGCCACCAACACATAACACTGTTGCTGGCAGAAATAAATTATTCATCGGAGGTAGCCTTATGACAACTATGAAAGAAATTGCAGCCCTCTCTGGTGTTTCCCGCGGTACCGTAGACCGTGTCTTAAACCACCGTGGCGCTGTTCATCCAGACACGGCTGCACGGGTTTTAAAAATCGCAAAGCAATTGAATTACCAGCCCAATAAAGCAGGATTGATACTTGCCGCCCAGAAAAAAAATTTAAAAATCGGCGTGATTCTGTTCCAGGACACCAACCCCTTCTTTCAGGAAGTACAAAAAGGTGTTTTTGCCAAGGCAGAGGAACTTGCCGGCTTTAACTGCCAAGTGCTGGTTCGCCACGTTTCTTTCGATGAGGACAGCCAAAGGCAAGCCATAGAAACATTATGCCAAGAAGGAATCCATGGGTTGGTGATCTCTCCTTTTAACGCCCCCTCCATTGCAGCAGAAATCAATCGACTCAGTGACCTTGGTATTCCTGTGATTACCACAAATACCGATATTATTTCCAAACGGATTGCCTATGTGGGAAGCAATTATTATCTTTCTGGGCAGACAGCAGCAGGGCTTTTGGGGCGTATGACCTTTGGGACTATTTTTGTGGGAATCGTCACAGGCTCCCCCCATATTTTATGCCATACGGACCGAATTGCAGGATTTCGCGATACGATTCAAAAAAACTATCCCAATGTTCAGATTATAGAAGACATTGTAGAAAATCATGACAATGACAGGGAAAGCTACGAAAAAGTACAAAAACTTCTGACAGACCATCCCCAGATTAACGCCTTATACTTTGCAGCGGCAGGGGTCTTGGGAGGGTGCCAAGCCGTCCTTTCCATGGGGCTCTCTAATAAAATCAAAATCTTTACCTATGACAATGTTGAAACGACCACGAACTTGATAAAACAAGGCGTAATTACTGCAACAATCTGCCAACAGCCTTATTTGCAGGGCTACCGCCCTTTAGATCTGATTTCCCGTTTTCTATTGGAAGGAATCCAGCCAGAGAAAGAACTGCAGTATGTAGATATTGATATCCGTATCCGGGAGAACATTTGAATCAAATACCCCGCAACAAGCTACGGAGCATGATTTCATTTATTCTTCCTCAGCAGCCTCCACCCGTCTTTTGATTTCTTGGTTCAATTGGTTTACATATGCCTCCACATCGACATTTGCCTGGTAAGTACTCATATATGTGGACCAATTTCCTTCAAATTCTTCCTCTGAAGACATAATTACTTTCGGAAGCCATAAACGTTTTACCCGTTCCATTTCCAGCCGTGCCTTTCCATAATCGCTGTCTGCCGGCCAGTCGGCAACACAGGCATATAAGGGGAACCAAGGACTTCCTTCTACCTCATCCCCTAGAAATTCCTTCCAGGTCTGGAAACCATAGGCATCCAATACTCTTTTATCATATTCTGATAGTTTCTTATAATATTCCGATGGCTGTTCTGATGGATGTACCGTATTGATATTGTCTGCAAGCATCCCTTCATATGCCGGGAAATATGTGTAGTCACAAGTATTTTCTCTCAGATAGTCTGCATTTTCCCAATTTTGGTCCTGTTGTTCCGTGCGATAAAATAAGCCCTTTTCATCCACCTCAAAATCAATCCCTTCTTCCCCCCAGTAACGCAGAACCATAAGTTCTGGTGACAGTAAATCGTTCAAAAACTGCAAAGCGCCTTCCACATCTTTACAATCCACAGAAATCCCCAAACCTGCACCTATATTCAAGTTTGGTTCCGTACAGTTATAACGGGGCTGAATCTTATCATTTGCTGTAATGGCAAGAGGGACATAGGTCCTGTCATCCCTGCCATTGGCATACAGGTTATTCTGTGCCATCATGACCTGCCAATATTGATCTACAAAACCCAGCACATTCCCCTCAGAAATCTTATCAATATATTGGCTGAAAGATAAAGTAAAAGTTTCTGGGTCGATTACCCCTTGCTGATACATTTGGGAAAGTTTGCGATAATACTGTTTCGCCTCTGGAATCGTATCGTATACAGCCGCCTGTTTTGTCTCAGTATCTACAATCGCACAGCCTTCATTGGGATAACCGGCCAGGAACATGGGGGGATTTTCCAGACAGAAATACCTCCAGTCATCACAGAGTATCTCAAACCCAATATTATCTTCCCCCTCAGACTGCGGAAATTCCTTTAGAAACTCTGTAATTAAATCAAAATAATCATCCAATGTCTTTACTTCTGGAAAACCGGCATATTCCAGTACTCGCTTTTGAATCCAAAAAGCCTCCCCGGAAAGCATGGTCTGGGTATTATGTCCCTGTATCACGCCAAAGGGCGGGATATAATAAATATGTCCGTCTTCTTTTTTCAAAGACTCCCACTGTTTAGGCGTCAAATATTGATATAAATTGGGATAATCTTGCAAATAACCCTCCAGGGGGACCAGTGCGCCTGCCTCTATTAACAGGCTTGATGCATCTGCTCCATTAATAAAATCAGGGTATTCTCCGGTGCGGATCATACTTTCTATTTTTTCTTCCGCTGTCTGTCCACTCAGCCATTCCACCTCTGCCATTGCTCCAGTATCCTTTGTAATCTTCTCCCTGATACGATTCTCCTTTGGCTTATTTTCACCAGGCACAGCCATAAACGCCGTATAAATCTTTATCTCCTGTCCCTTTCCTGCATAATACCCCTGAAAAGCTCCCGCCATAATTACTGCTGTAAAAACCACTATCCCCAGCAGCCCTTTTTTTCCTTTTTCCATGAACTGCCTCTCTTTCCTATCCGTCTTTGAGATGAGAAACATGGAATACACTGTATGCTTCAGCCATAAACTGTTTCTCTTTTCCTGTTATTTGTTTTCCTACTGTTCTGTCTTGCGGTTGCGAATACGGTACTGGTTGGGCGTCATATGATTCACCTGGACAAATTTATTGATAAAATATTCTGCCTTTCCAAAACCTACTTCCTGGGCAATGGCATAAATCCGCAAATTGGTGTGAATCAAAAGTTCCTGTGCCTTTTCCATCCGCAGATTATTCAGATAATCCCGAAAAGCAATCCCATACTTCTTCTTATAAAGCTGCCCTAAATATACATTATTGACATAAAACAATTCTCCTAGGGATTTTAAACTCATTTTCTCCATATAATGTGACTGCACATAATCATCCACCTTATCCAGAATGTTCCGTGATTCCTGAACGCGCACCTGTGCCAAATATCCCGCATAGTCAGAAAAAAAGCTGGTAATCTCCTCTGTACTTCCCCTCAGCACAAGCTTATTAAAGGATTCCTTTCCGATATATGCCAAAATCTCCTGCTGGTTCGTCTCATCATCAAATTCCTGCACCATCTCCATCAAACAGTATAAAATATGATAGATACTGGCATTTACCATTTCCAAATTCATATCACTGTTTCTTATCTGTGTAAAAATACGTTCTGCACAGACTTGGATCTCGGAAATATCATTGTTTTTTACGGCATTTAAAAGCAGTTCCACATCCTCTTCCCGGATCCCCATGGAAGATTTTCGATAACGGAAATCCTCATAATTCAGAACCTGGGATTCTTCCTGGGTAAGCCCATGCAGGCATCTTGCCACCCGGATAGAAAAAAAAGATTTTGATATTTGTTCCAAAGACTCTACACTTTGTCCCACATATATTTGAACCTGGTACAAAAAATGCTGGTTCACCCGATTTTGGAGATATTCCAAATACTCTGCCTCGCAAGAATGTGTTTGTATAAATATTTTTTTCGTCAACAGTAATCCTGCTCCAAATACTTCTCCCTCCGGCTCCAGCATGGGAATTACATGATATAGATATTTCCCCATCAAACCTTGAAGATATCGGACCAAAGCTTTTTGCTGCTGTATTTGACCGCTTTGCCCTAACAATACAAACTCCTTTTGATTCCGGTCAAACTCAAAGCTCACATACTTCTCTGGGATGGAACCAGCAAGATATTTTTTTACCTGTTCCAGATCTTCGGAAGAAAATTTCCCCAACATCACTTTAGCGATATGAAAATGATACTTTTCTTGTTCATTCTGCTGTTGTTTCTGATACTCCTGATTAATTTTTCTTAAAATATTTTTTAACTCTTCCTCCTGGACAGGTTTCAAGATGTAATCGAGCACATTCATCTGTAATGCTTTTCTAGCGTATTGAAAATCTGCATAACCGGTTAATATCACAAACCGCGTCTGGCGAAACATATTTTTCCTGACATAAGAAATCAATTCCATTCCTGTCATTCCCGGCATTTTAATATCCACAAACACCAGGTCTATATCCGTTTCTTCCAGAATATGGATTGCTTCCATGCCATTTTCTGCCTCTGCGACCACCTGGCAGCCATAATTCTCCCAATCAACCAGACATTTTAATCCCTGCCGGATAAACTGTTCATCATCCACCAGCAATACTTTTATCATTCAGGTTCCCTCACTTTCCCAAAATTGTGTTCCTGCCGCTCTTTTGGAATCTGAATACAGATTTCTGTCCCTTCCTGGACGGTACTATTGATCTCAGCCTGTACCTGATCCCCATAATATTGCCGCATTCGAATTATTGTATTTACAATACCAATACTCTTTTCTGCCTCTTGCAGATAACCAATATCTGCTTCTTGTACCAGTCTTCTTAAATACTCTAATTCATTAGGTTCCATACCGCTTCCCTGGTCTAAAACCTCAAAATACAAATACGTTTCGTCCTCTGATACGATCACGGTGACAGAGCCGCCTTTTATGCTCTTTTCTATGCCATGGATACAGGCATTTTCTACAAAAGTAATAATGATAAATTTGGGAATCAGGCGTTCCTTACATTCCTCCTGCACATGTAAAAAAAACTCCAGCCTCTCTCCAAAACGATATTTCTGTATCTCCAGATACCTTTTTACGTTATCACATTCCTCTTGAATCGTAACAAAATCCCGATTCCATTGGATATTTTTCCGCATCAATATAGCAAAACTTTCCAAAATCCGTGCTGTCTCTGTTTCCTGTTTTAGAATACTGTGCATCCGAATACTCTCTAAGGCGTTAAAAATAAAATGCGGATTGAGCTGGCTCTGCAATGCCTTCAATTCTGCCTGTTTCTTTGCAATTTCTAAACTCTGTGCCCGTTCTTTATTTTTAAACACCACTTCAATCAACTCTTTAATCCGCATTACCATCAAATTATAACTGTGAATCATGGCTCCAATTTCATCCGCACCCTTCTCCCCTGGAATCACCTGGTAACTGCCTTCTTTCATAAGATTTAGATATTCCTGCGTCAAAGCTACCCTGTCATAAAGGGAACGATACAAGATATATACATACAAACTTGGCAGCAAAAGATTTACTAAATACAGTAACAGAATATATCTCTTTTGTTCCATAATCATTTCAAATGCCGCTACTTTTTCCTCGGTAAGACGTATTGTAATATCTTGTCCATACAACTCTATGGTCCGCTCCAAAGAACATCCTTTTTCCTGACACATATCCAGATTCTGGAATTCTTTTTCCTTGCTGTCCTTATCCCTGGTAGAGAACAATATTTTATCCCCAATGCACAAATACCCATCCGCTGTATCACAGATCATAGCCATGCTTTCTAGCATGGTCTGATAATCCAGTTCTAACATAATTGCATTGCCTTCTCCACAGTAATTCAGATTCTGAATCAGCACAATGCGCCTGCCCTTACTGATATAACCGCCAGATTCTTTGCCATCTTCATAATAACTGTACAGAAAAATATTCCTGCCGCTGGATTGAAATGCACGATACCAACTGCTATGCCCAATGACTTGGTTCCGAATAAAGTATGTCCCATTGACGATAGTATCATTATCTGTACAAATGATAATATTATATGCGGACTGTGCAGTATAGTAGTATTGTATTACCTGGTCTTCCATCAATTGTACATATGCCTCATAATATGCCGCCGGATCTGTATAATCTTTTTGAAGGAAATTTTTCAGTTTTCCATTCCGGTTTAAATAATCCGCGATGGATAACTGTGCCGAAAGATTACTTCTCAATTCAAATTCCAGACGATCTGCAATGTTCTCTATTCTCTGCTTCTGCTCCTTGTCCATGCCCTGCTTCATACTCCATATAATAAATCCATTGGTACTAATCAATGGAAGCAGGACACATACCAAAAACAAAATAATTACTTTTTTTCTGAGCTCAATATCATTGGCTCTCATCCATATTTTTTTTCTCATTTTAGAACCCTCTCTTCTAAATTGTAGCGGATTTCTGCCTAAAATGATACTATTTTTTTAAAGGTGTCCCCAAAGCCATAGCACTCCGAAAGTTATACCGGATCATTATTTATGGAAGGGATGCTATTTTTTATCCGGTATATACTTTGGGGAGCTACGGCTTTGGGGACACCTAATGATTATGTCATATTACATATTTCCTGCTGTCATCTCCAAGACCTATTTGATCTTAAAATTCTTTGTGTTTGCCTTTTTCAAAAGCCTCTTATAAAACGCTTTCTTTGATTTCGGGACAGTAAATGTTGCATTCTTCTTGATATTCTTAAACGCATTCTTTCCAATGGACTTAATAGCCGTTCCACTGAATTTAATTTTTGTAAGTTTTTTCGCACCAGAGAATGCTTCGCTTCCGATACTCTTTACATTCTTCCCAACGACTGCGCTCTTAAGGGTCTTCTGATTCCTGAATGCCTTCTTTTCAATTGCTGTCACCTTAAAAGTGATACCATTATACTTTACAGTAGATGGGACACTGACAGATGTAAGTTTCTTCGATACACCAGTCACTTTCACTTCTTTTACGGATGCAGTACTCTTCGTAATGCTGTACTTCAAGTTTTTGTATGTAAAGGTTTTCTTCATACTGAATACAGTTTTTTTGCTGATGCCCTTAAATGCATTTTTTCCGATAGATTTTACTGCTGTTCCCTTGAACGTAATTTTAGTCAATTTCTTGTCATTATAGAATGCTTTGCTTCCAATAGTGGTAACATATTTTCCGATTACTGCGCTCTTAAGGCTGCCCTGTTTTGCAAAGGCACTGCTGCCGATTGCCGTCACCTTAAAGGACATTCCATTGTATTTCACTGTATCTGGTATCTTTAATGATGTAAGTTTCTTTGATACCCCAGTAACGGTTACCTGCTTTGCGGATACTGTAGATTTGGTAACCTTATACTTCAGGCTGCCTGCCGTAAAGGTCTTTTTCATGCTGAATGCTGCCTTCTTGTTAATGTTCTTAAATGCATCCTTACCAATCGTCTTAACTGCCGTTCCCTTAAAAGTAACTTTTGTCAGTTTCTTATCGTTATAGAATGCCTTGCTTCCAATGGCAGCAACATATTTTCCGATTACTGTGCTCTTAAGGTTTGCCTGACCTGCAAAAGCATTGCTGCCGATTGCCGTCACCTTAAAGGACATTCCATTGTATGACACTGTATCTGGAACAGCCACTGTGCTAAGTTTGGAAGATGTCCCAGTAACCATCACCTGTTTGGAAGATACGGTTGATTTGGTAACCTTGTATTTCAGCTTGTTGGATGTGAAAGTGGCAGGCATTACGAATGCTGCGTTTTTCGCAATATTCGTAAATGCATCTTTGCCAATGGTCTTCACTGCGGTTCCCTTAAAGGTGATTTTTTCAAGTTTCTTGTCATTATAAAATGCCTTGCTACCAATACTGGTGACATATTTTCCAATCACTGCACTTTTGAGGCTCGTTTGGTTTTCAAGTGCGTTTGCTCCAATTGCCGTTACTTTAAATGACACTTCTTTGTACTTCACAGTATCTGGGATTGTCACGCTGGTAAGCTTCCTTGCCGCCCCGGTCACTGACACTGTCTTTGATGTTTGGCTGTAAGCGGTAACTTTGTATTCCAACCCATTGCTTTCTGTAAACGTGTCACCAATGCTTGGCTCTGAAGGACTAGATATGGACTGCTCTGCATCTGCCACGGCATGGATCAACTGTTTGAGGGCTGCCTCCAGTTCTTCTTTGGTAACTCCTTCTTTCTTGAGCAATTCTTTCACTGCGTCAATCTCTGCCTGTAATTTTGCCTTCTCTTCCTCGCTCAGTTTTTCAAGCAGCTTCTCCGCCTCAGCGATCTTGTCATTCAACTGTTCGTCAACTGGCTTCGTGCTCTCCTCGGCATCTTTGAGCGCCTGAGTCAACTGTTCTAATGCCTTTTCCAGTTCTTCTTTTGTTACTCCTTCTTTCTTCAGCAGTTCTTTCACTGCGTCAATCTCTGCTTGTAATTTTGCCTTGTCTTCCTCGCTCAGTTTTTCAAGCAGCTTCTCTGCCTCAGCGATTTTATTGTTGATCTCATCCTTTACTGGTTTATCTGGTTCACTAGGCTGTTTTTCACTTTCTGTAAACTGATAATAATCTACATTCATGATATTTTCTGTCTCAGAGCCGTGGAATACCAAGAAAACATTCTTCGTTCCGGTCACATTGTCTACTTCACATTCTACCTGTTTGTATGTGTCTTCGCCTCCAGTCGCTGGAACTTCAACTTCACCGATCAAAGTTCCCTCCGGGCTGTCGAGACGTACTTCTATTTTTCCTCCCTTTGCAGACGCCACACTTACCTGGAATTTTGCAGCTCCTTTTTCACCAAAATTCAACTGAGCTACAGAAGTCCAGTCGCCATCCTGAAGATCCGTCAGCGCCATATTGTAATCGCTGAATAATTTTCCAGGCTCTGCACAAACTTTTGCTTTCACGCCTGCATTCCAGGCAATGGTCTCTGCATCGATTCTCTCGTATGGGGTCATATCGCGCAACTGCGGAATCCCTGTATAAGTTCCCTTAATCTGCTTGATACTTCCATCACTATTCATTTTAATCTCATCAATATGAGTAGAACGATAACCCAATTCCACACCAAGAGCCTTCGATACGGTCTGTGCATGGTAAATAAAATAACTTACACCTTCATATACAAAGGTTGCATGGTGGTTATTGCCGCCTACATTAAACCATACCGATGGATTGGAGAAGATTTCTCCTGCATAAGTAAATGGTCCCATTGGATTATCACTTACCATATAGCAAATATTTCCCAATCCTGGATAGCCGTCTCCATGAGGCCCGATAAAGTTGGAGCAGTAAGAATAGTAGTATTTACCATCGTATTTAAATATACCGCTGTCCTCAAACATACAAGGCGCGTCAATCTCTTTTGCCTCTCCCTCGATACTAATCATATCTGCGCCCAATTTGGCAACTCTTGCGGTTTTCGGATTGAGCTGTTCCCCATTTGCTCCTTCATTGGGCACTCCGCCGCCAAAATAGATATAAGCGCTGCCGTCATCATCTACCAGCACTGCCGGGTCAAAGCACCAAGTTACACCTGCACACCCCGGCGTCTGTCTGGTAAGCAATGCCTTGCCGATGGGATCCCTCCAGGGACCTAATGGAGTATCTGCCTCTAAAACGCCAATACCAGAAGCGTCATTAGCAAAATACAAGAAGAATTTATCCTTGCCGTCTACTTTTTGATAGGCAATTGCCGGCGCCCATGAATGGCTGGCCCACATTGCCGGACCTTTACCGCCATTTTGCCCCGCCACATCAATTTCCCCGTGGTCTGTCCAGTTCACCAAATCTGTGGAAGATACCACGCGCAGACTGGTAATATAATTAAAGTTATTGCTGATTACCTCTCCATTATCGTCATACTGGTAATCATCTGCTGTCATATACACATAAACTCTGCCCTGATATTCAATCGCGTAAGGATCTGCACCAAATTCATGTGTGGTAATTGGATTACCATAACCCAATTTCTTTGCCAGCGCTTTCGTATTCAAATATTTCATTTTTACAGTAGCGCTACAGTTTGATACATCGTATTCCGCTGCCCCATTGTCAACCATAATATAATCGGCATTGACCGTTACATCTTTATCCTGATCTACATAATTGTTGACTTTCAGTTTCATGGTAGCAAATAATTTGTCTTCTGCCGTGAAGGAAACATCGTTTCCTTTTACTGTAAGGGTCAGCCTGCCATTTTTATAAGAGTAAGCTGCCTCGCCCTTGATTGCCGTTTTGTTAAATACTACATCCTCCACACGCATAATGCTTGGTATGGAAACGGATGCCTTGATACCAGAATGGTTTGCTGCTGCCAGCTCATCCAGTTTCAGTTTTACTTCACACTCACTGCCTACAACGCCGCTTACTTCTGGGGTAGCTTCCAGTGCTGCCGTCAATGTATTTTCAGACTGGTCAGTTCCAGTAATCTGATCGGATACGCGGAAATAATCATAATCTACATAACCGCCTGTTGTCTTAGTTGCATAGTTGAAAATTGCAAATTTGCTGCCCATGAAATGGGTCAATTCATAACTCAGCTTCATCGTTTCGCCAAGCTTTTTCCACTCTTTTCCGTCCAGACTGTAGTAAAAGCTTACGCTATCTTTGTCACTGCCATCACTATTTCCCGCAAAATTAAACTCTTCTTTCAGGTATACAATATTCTCAGGACAATCCACACTTGCCTTTACGGTTGGCTTATCTTCCTTTGCCGCTTCATTTCCAGAAGCATCCACCATCACAAGCTTAGCTCCTGTATTATCTTTCTTCACTGCAATATAGCCGTAATTATAGGAGAATGCTGCCAGTCCTGCCACATCCCCAGATTTCATATTGCTGATATCCATCTTAATCTTACCGGAGCAAGTCGGTCCATATGTTCTCTGGGTCAGTGTATTTCTTGCGTTCAAAATACTGGTTGACTTATTTCCAGTAGTCAGTCTCAGCCAGCCGTCACGGTCTGTCAATGACCAGTAGAGATTATTGGGGTTATGATTCCACTGCCATGCCAGATCAAGATTGGAGCCATTGTAATCATGCTCTCCTGCCTCTGCAGGCTCTTTGGGATCCTCAGCCTTCTCAACCATAGACACATTGTCTACAAAGAAATCCATCAAATCTGCGTCCGCGGTAGGTGTCTGTACCCAGGGCGTCTCAAAAAACAGATAATTCTTGGTAGCGATGGCATCCTCAGGCATCGTCCATTCCGCTGATATCTTGGTCCATTCTCCCTTCTTTGCAGTTGCGCTGCCTAAGTTGGTGCGATAACTGTAATCTGGTCCATTCTGAATGGTTACATTAAATTTCTTCTCATCTACACCACTGTTATATTTTACCCATCCTTCAATCAGGTATGTCTTTCCTGGCGTCAGCTTGTTGCTCAGATCCTGGGAGGGACCTTGTGCACATGCGGTACGTTCTGTTACAGCAACACTCTGGCTGCCTTCCTGTGCTTCATCCTTGGAGATGCTCAACTTGGCTTTTTCCATGCCGCTCCAGTTCTCCAGTCCATTTTCAAAGGAACCATTGCGAATGATATTATCATCCGTAGTCGTCATGGAAAAGTCATCCATATAATAATTCATACGGTCATTTACCGGATCCTGCTCTGCTGTCCAGGCATTCTCCACAAAAATAAAGTTCTTTTCGGGATCAAAGGGGAATTCATCACTCTTGTCACGTGGTGTATAGGTTCCCTGAAACTCTACCCATTCTCCCTTGACTGCATTGATATTCACCACATTTTCACGATAATTGTAATCAGGACCATTTTGAATGGTGACAATAAATTTCTTGTTGTCTGGTCCTTCGGTATACTTTAACTTACCAGTAATTGTATACGTCTTGCCCCATACCAGCTTGCCGCTGATATCCTGGCAGGCGCCTGCGCCAGTACCTGCGCGGTCTTTCACATAAATACTGTACTCTCCATTTGCCTTATCTGTATTTGTCGCTTCAATGGTACAGTTTTCTCCTGGAGTTGTGGTCCAGCCGTCGGTCGTTCCTGTCTCTACATCACCATTTTTAAACAACTGCAGCACATGATTTTGGACATTGCCGTCGTCCGGCGTTACCTCAATCTCACCGTTTTCAAATCCTGCCCAATACTTTGTGCCATCTTCAAAATCACCGTTTTTTACAAGCTCCACGGTTTCCATCTGCACTTCATCTGCCTTCGCATCTGCATATACCGTGGGCTGTGCCTCCTCTGCTTCCTTCTTTGCCTGTTGTGCATCGAATACCCGGTGCTCTGCATCATTATAAAATTCATCCGATTTTACCAGGGATTTTGTCTCGCTGCCAGTAACAGGAAGATCCATCACTGCCTCTACGGTCTTGCCGTCGCCATCTTTGCCAAGCATCGGCCAGCCATTCTTCCAAGTACAGTCTGTCAGCACTGGAACACGTCCAATCGCGCCGTGATCCTGGAACAGGAAGCCATACCATTTTCCATCTACAGTATCAATCACGCCTCCCTGCGCTACTCCGCCGCTTACTCCATTGTTCTGGAAATTCGCCTGTAAAATTACTTCATTTTCCCACTCTGTGCTGGGGAATGTCTTGCTTCTATGGCAAAGCTCTGTACGCCCGCTTCCTGTAGGCCAGCAGATATTGAACACATAATAATACTCTCCCTTTTTCATAATATGTGTTCCTTCGCCGGCAAGACCAGTTCCAATGTTTGGTACATCCCAATTCTCTTTTGTAATGTCAAACAGTACCTGCTCGGTATCTTTCTTTACCCCAGACAAATCCTCAGAAAGTTCTGCACATTTGATCTGTCCGCCTCCATAGAGAAGATACGCCTTGTTGCTTGCATCATCAAAGAACAAGGCAAGATCATGAAAACTGTCGTTCAATTCTGTTTTCGTCCAGGAACCTCTCTCAATATCCTGGGTAGTGTATATGTATGCCTTTCCAGTGGTATTGGAGTTAAATGCCACATAGTAGGTTCCATTATGATATTGAAGGCTTGCCGCCCACTGTCCGTTGCCATACATTTCCTGTCCATTCCTCAGGTTCATGGCGTCCGTATCGCCCAAAATATCATATACATAGTTTACAATTTCCCAATTTACCAAATCGGTAGATTTCATAATCGGGCATCCTGGGGATAAATGCATGGTCGTACTGACCATATAATACGCATCATCCACGCGTATAATGTCGATATCTGGTACGTCTGCATAGACAACCGGATTATCGAAAGTTCCATCACCATTGTCTGATGATGTGCCTGCTTTGGCATATGCAGGCAGCATGGTAACCACCATAGCCGCTGCCAAAACCAGGGAGCAGGCGCGTTTCCATCCGTTCCTTAGTGCTTTCCTCACAATAGCGCTCCTTTCTTTTTAGGCGAAGGATTGTAACTATTCAACAAGAAAATTTGCACAATCCTTCTGTATTTTATGAATGTAATATAATCTTCGCATAATGTATATTATTTTTCATCCCCAAAAACTATAGAAAATGCACGAAAAAATAATTAATATATTTAGTTTTTTATATTTTCATTACTTTGTGAACTACCCATTGTCTAAAGCCAATGGGCTTCCTGCTTCTATGACCTCGCAACCTACTATCTCCACAGGCGTTAATTCGGGCTGCACCATCCCTATTTGTATTTTATTATCCTATGCTATTT
>CATOOV010000027.1 GCA_951801955.1 uncultured Lachnospiraceae bacterium | reverse complement strand
TTTTCGTTGTATAATAAGTCTGTCGTACAGGATCACTTTCTTTCGTATTTTTTTGTTTGCAAACTTATTATACATCAGAAAGTCCTGTATGACATTTTTTTTATGGAAAAGTTGTAAAGTGGTGTAATACATAACTAAACTTCACAAAATTTCTACTTTACGGCACCGTTTTGGCACCGCTTTACATTTTTTCACTGTTGCAAAATTTCAAAAAGGGCTTCCCAATTTCTCGGAAAGCCCCATAAAATCTAGCTTTTTACTAATTACTCGATAATGCTAGCCACACGACCAGACCCAACAGTTCTACCACCCTCACGGATAGCAAATGTAAGACCCTGCTCCATAGCGATTGGATGAATCAACTCAATGGTCATCTCTACGTTGTCACCAGGCATGCACATTTCTGTACCTTCTGGCAAGTTGCAGACACCTGTTACGTCTGTTGTTCTGAAATAGAACTGAGGTCTGTAGTTGTTGAAGAACGGAGTATGACGTCCACCTTCATCTTTTGTCAAAACATAAACCTGAGCAGTGAATTTTGTATGGCAAGTAACTGTCCCCGGTTTAGCCAAAACCTGTCCTCTTTCAATTTCAGTTCTCTGGATACCACGAAGCAATGCACCAATGTTATCGCCAGCCTGAGCTTCGTCTAACAGCTTACGGAACATTTCGATACCAGTTACAACAGTCTTCTTGGTCTCTTCCTTGATACCAACGATTTCAACTTCCTCATTTACATGCAGGACACCACGCTCTACTCTACCAGTAGCAACCGTTCCACGTCCAGTAATGGTGAAAATATCTTCGATAGGCATCAGGAACGGCTGGTCAGTTGCACGCTGGGGATCTGGAATATGCTCATCAACAGATGCCATTAATTCCATGATCTTGTCGCCCCATTCTCCACTTGGATCTTCCAGAGCCTTCAATGCAGAACCCTTGATAATTGGGCAATCTGTAAATTCATACTCTTCCAGGATCTCTGTAATTTCCATTTCTACTAATTCAAGCAACTCTTCATCGTCAACCATGTCACATTTGTTCATAAATACAACAATATAAGGTACGCCTACCTGACGGGATAACAGGATGTGCTCTTTTGTCTGAGCCATAACACCGTCAGTAGCAGCTACAACAAGGATAGCTCCATCCATCTGAGCAGCGCCAGTGATCATGTTCTTTACATAGTCAGCATGACCTGGACAGTCAACGTGTGCATAGTGTCTGTTCTCTGTCTCATACTCAACGTGAGCAGTAGAAATGGTAATACCTCTTTCTCTCTCTTCTGGAGCTTTGTCGATATTTTCAAAATCAGTAGCTTCGTTACCAGCAACTCTTTCAGATAAAACTTTTGTGATAGCTGCTGTTAAAGTAGTCTTACCATGGTCAACGTGACCAATGGTTCCGATATTACAATGCGGTTTTGTTCTTTCAAATTTAGCTTTAGCCATTTTATAACGTCCTCCTTTATTTTTGCCCTTGGGCTGATTCATGAAACAAGCTATCTATGATTATATTCGAAAATCATTGATTTTTCAAGTGTTTTCTTCACTTTCCTACTCTTTTGAAGAAATAACTTTTTCTTGTACAGATTTTGGTACCTGCTCGTATTTCTCAAAGAACATAGAATAGTTTCCGCGTCCCTGTGTTCTGGAACGAAGATCGGTAGAATAACCAAACATCTCGGCAAGGGGTACAAATGCACGTACGATCTTACCACCGCCAAGATCATCCATACCTTCGATGCGTCCGCGGCGGGAGTTGATGTCACCGATAACATCACCCATATACTCTTCTGGCATAGTTACTTCTACTTTCATAATCGGTTCTAACAACACTGGGGTTGCCTTCTTCATAGCTTCTTTAAAAGCCATGGAACCTGCAATGTGGAATGCCATTTCAGAAGAGTCCACTTCATGATAGGAACCATCGTATACGGTAGCGTGTACGCCTACAACCGGGAATCCGGCAAGAATACCAGCCTTGGTTGCCTCCTCGATACCTGCTCCTACTGCTGGAATATATTCTTTTGGAATTGCACCGCCGACAACTTCAGAGTCAAATTTAAACAATTCTTCTCCGTTTGCATCCATCGGTTCAAAGCGAACTTTACAATGTCCATACTGTCCGCGTCCACCAGACTGTTTTGCATATTTGTATTCCTGGTCAATCGGTTTGGTAAATGTCTCTTTGTAAGCAACCTGGGGCGCTCCTACATTTGCCTCCACCTTAAATTCACGGAGCAGACGGTCAACGATAATCTCCAGATGCAGTTCTCCCATACCAGCAATGATTGTCTGTCCCGTCTCAGTATTGGTATGTGCGCGGAACGTAGGATCTTCTTCTGCAAGTTTTGCAAGCGCCTCACCCATCTTGCCCTGTCCTGCTTTTGTCTTCGGCTCAATCGCAAGCTCGATTACCGGCTCTGGGAATTCCATGGATTCCAGGATTACCGGATGCTGGTCGTCACAGATCGTATCACCTGTTGTGGTAAATTTAAATCCAACAGCGGCAGCAATATCTCCAGAGTAAACTTTGTCAAGTTCTGCCCTCTTATTGGCATGCATCTGCAGAATACGTCCAACACGCTCTTTTTTACCCTTTGTCGCGTTCAGTACATAGGAACCAGAGTTCATTGTACCAGAATACACACGGAAAAAGGCAAGTTTCCCTACAAATGGATCTGTCATAATCTTAAAAGCAAGCGCAGAGAAAGGTTCTTCATCGGAAGAATGACGCTCCATCTCATTCCCTTCTAAGTCAACACCTTTGATCGCTGGGATATCAGTAGGAGCTGGCATATAATCCAGGATCGCATCCAACAATTTCTGAACGCCTTTGTTGCGGTAAGCGGAACCACAGCATACCGGAACTGCTGTACACTCACAGGTTCCTTTTCTTAACGCTGCTTTCAATGCTTCCACAGACGGCTCTTTCTCTTCCAGATATTCCATCATCAAATCATCATCTAACTCACATATTTTTTCAACTAATTCAGCATGATACAACTCTGCATCATCCTTCATATCATCAGGAATATCTGTAATTGAAATGTCATCGCCCTTGTCATCATTGTAAATATAGGCTTTCATTTCAAATAAATCAATAATTCCTTTAAACTCATCCTCCTTGCCAATTGGCAACTGGAGAATAATTGCATTCTTTCCTAAACGTGTCTTAATCTGATCTACTGCACCATAGAAATTAGCTCCCAGAATGTCCATCTTATTGATAAATGCCATTCTTGGTACATTATAGGTATCAGCCTGACGCCATACATTTTCGGACTGAGGCTCTACCCCGCCTTTTGCACAGAAGACGCCCACAGCGCCATCCAGTACACGGAGTGAACGCTCAACCTCAACCGTAAAGTCAACGTGTCCCGGAGTATCAATAATATTGATACGGTGTTCCAAGGCGCCTGCCTTGGGCTTGCAGTTTTCCTGCTCTGTCCAGTGACAAGTTGTAGCGGCTGAAGTAATTGTGATTCCTCTCTCCTGCTCCTGTTCCATCCAGTCCATGGTAGCAGTACCTTCATGAGTATCACCAATTTTATAATTAACACCGGTATAATAAAGGATACGCTCTGTCAATGTCGTTTTACCCGCATCAATATGAGCCATAATACCAATGTTTCTGGTTCTCTCTAATGGATATTCTCTTCCAGCCAAGGTTCTTTCCTCCTAAATTTCTTACAGCAAAAGCAATCTCTCACAATCCATGTGAATCGCACAAGCTTTATAGCAAGTGCAGTCCCAATTTCGGATTGCCGCAAGGCAATCTTCTTCCTTACGAAATTGTGGACATATATGCTTTCGCACATTCACTCATTTCAAAAACTAGAAACGATAGTGTGCAAATGCCTTGTTTGCTTCTGCCATTTTGTGCATATCTTCTTTTTTCTTTACAGATGCACCTGTATTGTTTGCTGCATCCATAATTTCGTTTGCCAACCTCTCCTGCATGGTCTTCTCGCCTCTCTTACGGGAGTAAAGAGTCAGCCAGCGAAGAGCCAGTGCCTGGCGTCTGTCAGGCCTTACCTCAATCGGCACCTGATATGTCGCACCACCGATACGTCTCGCCTTAACCTCTAATACTGGCATAACGTTATTCATAGCCTCTTGAAATACTTCAATTGCGGGCTTATCTGTCTTTTCTGCAACTCTGCTAAATGCTCCATATACGATTTTCTGAGCGACACCTTTCTTACCATCTAACATAATGTTATTGATAAGCTTAGTAACCACTTTATCATTGTACAATGGATCTGCTAATACGTCTCTTTTCTGAGTATGTCCTTTACGTGGCACGTTGCTTCCCTCCTTAATCATCTCTTTTTGGTTTTTTCGATTAATTCAACGGTACTCACATGTGTCAGTTACACACTTTATGCAACTGGGAAACACGCTTTGGCATTCGCCATCTGCCTGTGATTCCAACTTACTATCTGTGTATTCGTGCGGAAAATTTATCTATACTTGACATTGCCAAATAAATAATGCCTGGCGGCTGCGCGTCCTTATAGAACATATATTAGATGGGACCCCCATCCCGTCTCTGAAAGGGGGTTGACACCCAATCGCCTATGGCGGCAAAAACACTCTTCTGCCTCATAGAATCGCTGTCCTACTGCGCAGCCAGCGACCATTGATCGCTGTCTATATATAAAAAGAATGTACGCCTATGGCGCTTTCCAACACTAAACCTATAGTAGTTTCTCTCTATGGAACCCTTATTGTCCGATTCCATACTAAATGTGATACTATTGGTCTGCTAATCTTTATTTCTTAGCGTCTTTTGGTCTCTTTGCACCATATTTGGAACGAGCCTGGCGTCTGTTTGCAACACCTGCTGTATCTAAAGTTCCACGGATGATATGGTATCTGGTACCTGGTAAGTCTTTTACTCTTCCGCCTCTGATCAGGACAACACTATGTTCCTGCAAATTATGTCCTTCTCCTGGAATGTAGCTTGTTACCTCAATTCCGTTGGAAAGACGTACTCTGGCGATCTTACGAAGAGCAGAGTTAGGTTTCTTAGGAGTTGCAGTCTTAACTGCGGTACAAACACCTCTCTTCTGGGGAGCAGAAGTATCTGTTGGGCGTTTCTTCAGGGAATTATATCCTCTCTGCAAAGCCGGTGCTGTAGATTTCTTCTCTGATGTCTGTCTTCCTTTTCTTACTAACTGGTTAAATGTTGGCATTCTTTTCACCTCCTGTAAAATTATATGTGCATCTTTGTATGCACGCTAAATCATTATATAAAGATAAAATTGGCATGTCAAGGACTTTTTCTAATTTTTACCCATTTTTTTTAACTATCCCATTCAAGACTCGTTCCTGCTGCCAAGTTTGTAAAACAATCCTCACTTCTCTATAAGTTCCTGATACTCCTCTTCCTCTGCAATCATCCCTTAGTCCATAACCAGGATCCTGTCATAATCTTTCAGGAAATTCATCTGATTCGAATTCACAATCTTGGTTATTTTTTTACCTGAAAAGACTTTATGGATCCTGGTCTGATTCTAGTTGTCCAACGCACAGAATGCCTCGTCCAAAAACAAGATTTGGGGATTTACAAGAAGCCCCCGTGCAAGAAGGATTTTCTGTTCCTGTCCGCCGGAGATAACACGCCACCCTGGGGCAATATGGTGTGCCATCCCATAGTCATTTTGTCCAAAGCCCTACCTCTTTAATCACTTGCTCCAAACGATTTTTGGACAGTTCCTGCGACATAAGGGTAATATTCTCATAAATACTGCCTGGAATCAACTGATCCTCCTGCAGCACAATTCCAAATTTCTGGCACAGTTCTTCTTTCCTTATATTTTCCATATCTATCCCATCATAGAAGCTCCTTCCTTGTATGCGTTTTTCAAACGCTAATAAAAGATTGACCACGGTGATTTTTCCACAGTCAGAAGAACCTGCAATCCCAAGATACTCTCTTGCCCAGATATGGAAAGAAAGATTTTTCAAAACTTTCTCTTCCTGATAGGTAAAAGATAGGTTGCTGACCTCAATTTCTCCTGTTATCTTTCCTGGAATTACAGTGTCTTTTTATAATTTTCCCCCGCATCTAAAATTACTTTGCAGCACCTGTAATCCAGCAGCAGCTTAATCATTTCCAGAATATTTTCCACTGCCTGCCTTGCTGCGTTGCAAAATCCCCCATCGCTGTGACAAATGCCAAAAAGGATCCTGTAGTTATTGGGCAGCCCTTCCTCATGCCGAACACAGACAACATGCAGGCTCCAGGAAGCAACATACACAGGGTTTCTTTAAAAATTTCCCGTTTTTTCTTATGTACTTCAAGTTTCCTGTTTTCAGAATAAAGTTTCAAATTATTTAAATAATGCCCTGTTTTCCATCCCGGCAATCCTGATTCTAGCAATGCCTTTTAGAAACTGATACAGAACAGACAAAATCTTCCCTTCCATTTCAACCTGTGTTTCCTGGTATTCTAACTGCATGTATCCAGGAAAGACCACAGGCAACAAAAACAGCGCAAAACCCAAACCACGCCCCCTGGCAGTTTCCCTGAACAAACATACATCCTCCATAAAAACAGTATCAAAAAACAACTGCTCCAAATAGTTTTGCCGAAAGAATCTGAAAATACCAGAAATAAATCAGAAACTTCCCTCGCACGTTTCGCAATGTCTGCCCAATCGTTTTGCCGGAAGAATGTTAAAGAAATTTCCTATTTGAGAACAGAAGGGATTGCTTCAAAATGGAAAATTTCCACAATATATCGTACAGATGTTTGTCATATTGTTACTACATTTTGTGGATTCCCTGTATTTTGCAACAATCCCCATGCGCGCGAGCTGCAAAGCAGCAACTTATATTTCGCCGGCTGCGCATAATTGTATTTTATATCATAGGAAAAGTAAAATTGCCTATGATATAAAATACCCCTGAAACAACCTATAACGAAAGTTGTTTCAGGGGTTTTAAACTTATTCTGTTGTAACCGCAGTTTCTTGCTCCAGCCCAACTTGCGGCTGTAAATCATCAGACTCCTCAAAATCTCCTGATTCATCTTCCTTATAGCTGAAATCTAACATTTCTTCATCAAAATAAATCTCGTCCATCTCATCCACATCGGTGGACAATTTGATACTGTTATAACTCTTCATACCAGTTCCGGCAGGAATCAGTTTACCAATTAAAACATTTTCTTTTAAGCCGATCAATGGGTCTACCTTCCCCTTTATAGCTGCTTCTGTCAACACTTTTGTCGTCTCCTGGAACGATGCGGCAGACAAGAAAGAGTTAGTAGCAAGGGAAGCCTTTGTAATACCCAGCATTACCTGCTTTCCTTCTGCTGGCTCTTTGCCTTCTTCCTCCAATCTCTCATTGGCATCCTCGTAATCCAAAATATCAACCAGTGTGCCTGGCAGGAAGTCAGAATCCCCATTATTCTCAATGCGGATCTTCTTGAGCATCTGGCGCACGATCACCTCGATATGCTTATCATTGATTTCCACACCCTGCAGGCGGTAAACACGCTGTACCTCCTGGATCATATAATCCTGCACAGCACGCACACCCTTGATCTTTAAAATATCATGGGGATTCACGCTGCCTTCTGTCAGCTCGTCACCTGCTTCCAATACAGCGCCATCCATAATCTTGATGCGGGAACCATAAGGAATCAGGTATGCCTTAGTCTCTCCCGTCTCATCGTTCGTCACAATAATTTCACGTTTCTTCTTAGTGTCCTTAATTGTGGCAATACCAGCAAATTCTGTGATAATGGCAAGACCTTTCGGTTTACGCGCCTCAAACAACTCCTCTACACGTGGGAGACCTTGCGTAATATCATTTCCAGCAACACCGCCCGTATGGAAGGTACGCATCGTAAGCTGGGTTCCTGGCTCACCAATTGACTGTGCTGCAATAATGCCGACAGACTCGCCTACCTGCACTGCCTGCCCGGTTGCCATATTCGCACCATAACATTTTGCACAGATTCCATTGTGGGAACGGCAGGTCAATACGGTACGGATTTTCACTCTGGAAAGAGGCTCTCCTTTTTCATTGATGCCTTTGCTCATCACCAGCGCCGCACGCTTTGGCGTAATCATATGGTTTGCTTTCACCAGGACATTCCCTTGTGCATCACAGATCGTATCACAGGAGAAACGTCCTGTAATTCTCTCCTCCAAGCTCTCAATCTCTTCTTTTCCGTCCATAAACGCTTTTACATACATACCAGGCGCAGGCTTTCCTTCACAACAGTCAATATCGCGGATAATCAGCTCCTGTGACACATCTACCAAACGTCTGGTCAGATAACCAGAGTCTGCCGTACGCAGCGCGGTATCAGACAATCCTTTCCGTGCTCCATGTGCTGACATAAAGTACTCCAATACGTCCAGCCCTTCACGGAAATTGGATTTAATTGGCAGCTCAATGGTACGACCTGTGGTATCTGCCATCAATCCACGCATTCCTGCAAGCTGTTTGATCTGCTTATCAGAACCACGCGCCCCAGAATCTGCCATCATATAAATATTGTTGTATTTATCCAAACCACTGAGCAGTTCATGGGTTAAAACATCGTCTGTCTCTTTCCAGGTCTCAACCACTTCCTTGTAACGCTCTTCCTCCGTAATCAGACCACGCTTATAGTTCCTAGTAATCTTATCCACGGTATCCTGCGCACGTTTGATTAGTTCTGGTTTCTTTGCAGGCACTGTCATATCAGAGATCGAAACCGTCATCGCCGCACGGGTGGAATATTTGTACCCCATCGCTTTGATATCATCCAATACCTCTGCCGTCTTCGTTGCGCCATGGATATTGATTACTTTCTCCAAAATCTGCTTTAAACCTTTTTTGCCCACATGGAAATCCACTTCCAGTTTTAATTTATCTTCTGGTTTGCTCCTGTCTACAAACCCCAAATCCTGGGGCAGAATCTCATTAAAAATAAAACGTCCCAAGGTTGACTCTACGTTTCCAGTCATCACTTCGCCGTCTGGCAGAGTGCGGGTCATACGCGCTGTAATTCTGGAATGCAGGGTCAGAGAATCGTTCTCATATGCAAGAATTGCCTCATTGACATTCTTGAAAAATTTCCCTTCCCCCATGGCTCCTGGTCTTTCCTGCGTCAGATAGTAAATGCCCAAGACCATATCCTGAGAGGGCACCGCCACAGGTCCGCCATCAGATGGTTTCAGCAGGTTGTTCGGTGAGAGCAGCAAAAACCTGCACTCAGACTGCGCTTCCACAGACAATGGCAGATGGACTGCCATCTGGTCACCGTCAAAATCTGCATTAAACGCCGTACAAACCAATGGATGCAGCTTGATTGCTTTTCCTTCTACCAAAATAGGCTCAAATGCCTGGATTCCCAATCTATGCAGGGTAGGCGCACGGTTGAGCATAACTGGATGTTCTTTGATTACTTCCTCCAAAACATCCCATACCTCCGACTGAAGGCGTTCTACCATTTTCTTAGCACTCTTAATGTTATGCGCCGTGCCGTTGCAGACCAACTCTTTCATAACAAATGGCTTAAACAACTCAATTGCCATTTCTTTGGGTAGTCCACACTGATAAATTTTCAGCTCTGGACCCACCACTATAACGGAACGTCCTGAATAATCCACACGTTTTCCTAAAAGATTCTGACGGAATCGTCCCGATTTACCCTTTAACATATCAGACAAGGATTTCAGTGCACGATTGCCAGGTCCTGTGACCGGACGCCCCCTTCTGCCGTTGTCAATCAGGGCATCTACCGCTTCTTGAAGCATCCGCTTTTCATTTCTGACAATAATATCCGGCGCGCCAAGCTCTAACAGCCTGCGCAGACGGTTATTGCGGTTGATAATCCGGCGGTACAGGTCATTCAGGTCAGAAGTCGCAAAACGTCCGCCGTCCAATTGTACCATTGGGCGCAAATCTGGAGGAATGACAGGGATTACATCCATAATCATCCATTCTGGCTTATTTCCAGATCCCCGAAATGCTTCCACCACTTCCAGGCGCTTAATAATCCGTGCACGTTTCTGTCCGGTAGCATCCTTCAAAGAGGTTTTTAATTCCACTGCGTCTTTCTCTAAATCAATTGCCTCTAACAATTCCTTAATGGATTCAGCACCCATTCCCACACGGAACTCACTGCCAAATTTCTCCCTTGCCTCCTGATACTCAGCCTCAGACAACACCTGTTTGTACTGCAAATCACTGTTTCCTTTATCCAATACGATATAGGAAGCAAAGTACAGCACTTTCTCCAAGGTTCTGGGAGACAAATCCAGGATCAGCCCCATACGGCTGGGAATCCCCTTAAAATACCAGATATGGGAAACTGGAGCCGCCAGTTCAATATGTCCCATTCGCTCCCTGCGCACGCTTGCCTTGGTGATTTCCACACCGCAGCGGTCACAGACAACGCCTTTATATCGAATTTTCTTATATTTCCCACAATGGCACTCCCAGTCCTTGCTGGGTCCAAAAATTTTCTCACAAAACAGCCCGTCTTTCTCCGGTTTCAGCGTTCTATAATTAATGGTCTCCGGCTTTTTTACTTCGCCTCTGGACCATTCACGAATCTTTTCCGGTGACGCCAGACCAATCTTGATTGCATCAAAGGTAATTGGTTGGTACTTTTCTTTATTCATAGCTTCTGGCATTGTGACTCTCCCTTCTACGATTCTCTTTTCTGACACTTGTGGGCATCGCAAAACAAGAGATTCCTACAACATAATAATACAAATATTTGTTATATTATTGCGATATGTTGTAGAATCCATTTGTTTTGCAACAGTCCCTTTCTGCTAAATTAAAGGTTATTTCTATGAGAGAACATCTTCAAAATCGGCAAAATCATCTTCTAATTCTAATGCTTCTTCCTCATCGTCATCTTCTTCTATATCAACCAATTCTTCGCTGTCCTCATTAAATTCCTGTTTGCTAAAGCCCATTGCCCCGAAAGATTCTTCTTCCTCGAACGCAAAGTTACGGTCACCGGCAATAATAGAATTTAAATCTGTATTGCCATATTCACTGGTTTCCATAAGCTCAATTTCTTCTCTATTTTCATCGAGAACTTTTACATCCAGCCCCAATGACTGAAGCTCTTTCAAAAGTACCTTAAAGGATTCTGGAATGCCTGGCTTTGGAATATTGTCGCCCTTAATAATCGCTTCATAAGTCTTCACACGTCCAATCACATCGTCAGACTTCACAGTAAGAATCTCCTGCAGGGTATAAGAGGCGCCATATGCTTCCAACGCCCAAACTTCCATCTCTCCAAAACGCTGTCCGCCAAACTGTGCCTTGCCGCCCAAAGGCTGCTGCGTTACCAGTGAGTAAGGGCCAGTGGAGCGGGCATGGATTTTATCGTCTACCAAATGGTGGAGCTTCAGATAATGCATATGCCCAATGGTAACTGGGCTGTCAAAATACTCCCCTGTCCTCCCGTCGCGTAGCCTTACTTTGCCATCCCTGGACAGTGGAACGCCTTTCCACACCTCTCTGTGGTCCCTGTTCTCATACAGGTATTCCATCACTTCTGGAAGCAGTTCTTCCTTGTGTTTTGCCTCAAACTCTTCCCAGGAACTATTGACATAATCGTTTGCTAAATCCAGGGTATCCATAATATCATTTTCATCCGCACCATCAAATACAGGCGTGGCAATGTTAAACCCAAGCGCCTTCGCCGCAAGGCTTAAATGGATTTCCAGCACCTGTCCAATATTCATACGGGAAGGCACGCCCAAAGGGTTCAGCACAATGTCTAAGGGACGACCATTCGGCAGAAACGGCATATCCTCCACAGGAAGCACACGGGAAACCACACCCTTATTCCCATGACGGCCTGCCATCTTATCACCCACAGAAATCTTACGCTTTTGGGCAATGTAAATGCGAACTGCCTGATTCACTCCCGGAGACAACTCATCCCCATTATCCCTGGTAAATACCTTGGCATCCACAACAATACCATATTCGCCATGAGGCACCTTTAAGGAAGTATCCCTTACTTCTCTTGCCTTCTCTCCAAAGATAGCCCTGAGCAGACGTTCTTCTGCGGTAAGCTCCGTCTCCCCTTTTGGAGTTACTTTACCTACCAGGATATCCCCTGCACGTACTTCTGCACCGATACGGATAATTCCTCTCTCGTCCAGATCTTTCAGCGCGTCATCGCCCACGCCTGGAACATCCCTGGTAATCTCCTCTGGTCCAAGTTTGGTATCACGCGCCTCCGCCTCATATTCCTCGATATGGACGGAGGTATATACATCCTCCTGTACCAATCTCTCACTTAAGAGAACTGCATCCTCATAGTTATAGCCTTCCCAGGTCATAAAGCCAATCAGCGGATTCTTGCCAAGCGCAAGTTCTCCATTTGAAGTGGAAGGTCCGTCTGCAATTACCTGCCCAGCTTCCACCTTATCGCCTTTAAATACCATTGGTCTTTGGTTATAACAGTTAGACTGGTTGCTTCGGGTAAATTTTGTCAGTTTATAGACATCCCGCTTTCCGCTCTCTGTCTTAATGGTAATCTCGTTGGAAATCGAACGTTCTACGACGCCAGCATGTTTGGCAAGTACACAAACGCCTGAGTCCACTGCCGCTTTAATCTCCATACCAGTTCCCACTGCCGGCGCTTCCGTGGTCAAAAGAGGCACTGCCTGGCGCTGCATGTTGGAACCCATCAGCGCACGGTTCGCATCGTCATTTTCCAAAAACGGAATCAAAGCCGTAGCAACAGAGAATACCATCTTCGGGGACACATCCATATAATCAAACATTACTTTCTCATATTCCTGCGTCTCTTCCCGATAACGGCCAGAAACAGAATTCCTCACAAAATGCCCTTCTGCATCCAATGTCTCATTTGCCTGCGCCACATGGTAATTGTCTTCCTCATCTGCCGTCATATAGACAACCTCATCTGTTACCCTGGGGTTCTTGGGATCCGATTTATCAATCTTGCGGTAAGGCGCCTCCACAAAACCATAATCATTAATCCTTGCATAGGTCGCAAGAGAATTGATCAAACCGATATTGGGACCTTCCGGGGTCTCAATCGGGCACATTCTGCCATAATGGGAATAGTGCACATCCCGCACCTCAAAACCAGCACGGTCCCTGGACAAACCGCCAGGTCCCAGTGCAGACAGACGTCTCTTATGGGTCAGCTCGCCCAATGGATTGTTCTGGTCCATAAACTGTGACAACTGGGAGGAACCAAAGAATTCCTTCACCGCTGCCGTCACTGGCTTAATATTAATCAAACTCTGAGGGGAAATCCCCTGCAAATCCTGGGTTGTCATTCTCTCACGAACCACACGCTCCATTCTGGAAAGCCCGATTCGGTACTGATTCTGCAAAAGCTCCCCTACTGCACGAATACGGCGGTTGCCCAAATGATCAATGTCGTCATCATTTCCCAGACCGTATTCCAAATGCATATTATAATTAATGGAAGCTAAAATATCTTCTCTCGTAATATGCTTTGGAATCAAATCCGCTGCATTTCTGTGAAGCGCTTCCTTCCTCTCTTCTATCGTTTCATTTTCTTCTAATATCTTTTCCAGCACAGGATAGTATACCAACTCGGTAATACCCAGTTTTTTTGCTTCCTGTGCCTCTATATCAATATAATTTGCAACATCCACCATCAAATTGGACAAGACCTTAATATTGCGCTCTTCCCCTTGAATCCATACAAAAGGAATCGCTGCATTCTGAATAGCGTCCGCCAGATCACGAGTAACAGTAGTTCCCCGTTCTGCAATAATCTCTCCTGTGGATGCGTCTATCACGTCTTCCGCGAGAACCTGTCCGTTAATACGATTCTTCAAGGCAAGTTTTTTATTAAATTTATATCTTCCCACCTTCGCCAAATCATAACGTCTGGGATCAAAAAACATGGCGTTAATCAGGCTTTCTGCACTTTCCACAGTCAATGGCTCACCGGGACGGATCTTCTTATACAGCTCCAGGAGCCCTTCCTGGTAGTTTGTGGCAACATCTTTGCCAAAACTTGCAATGATCTTTGGCTCTTCTCCAAATAAATCAATAATTTCCTGATTGGTACCTATGCCAAGCGCACGAATTAACACTGTAACCGGAACCTTTCTGGTCCGGTCCACACGCACATAAAAAACATCATTGGAATCTGTCTCATACTCCAACCATGCTCCACGATTTGGAATGACTGTGCAGGAATACAAGGTCTTCCCCACCTTATCATGTGCAATTCCATAATAGATACCAGGCGAACGCACCAACTGGCTGACAATTACACGCTCTGCGCCATTGATTACAAATGTCCCTGTCTCTGTCATAAGTGGTAAATCGCCCATGAAGATTTCATAATCCTTGACCTCTTCAACTGCTTCTTTGTTGTAAAATCTGACTTTTACTTTTAAGGGAGCGGCATAGGTTGCATCTCGTTCTTTACATTCTGCAATTGAATATTTTACATCATTCTCACACAATGTAAAACCAACGAATTCCAGACTTAACTGTCCGCTGTAATCTGCGATGGGAGAAATATCGGCAAATACTTCTTTCAAGCCTTCACTGATAAACCAGTTGTAAGAATTCTTCTGAACCTCAATCAGATTCGGCATTCCCAATACTTCCTTTTGTCGCGAGTAACTCATACGAACGCTTTTTCCTGCTTTAATCGGACGTATTCTGTTTTTCTCCATTGACGTTTCACCTCTCGTTTTTATAATGATATCTATTACCTGGCAATAAGTATAATCCACCACAATAGTGCACCCTATATGATAGCACAATCGCTCAATGCATGTCAAGGACAAATTTTATTTGCTGCATAAAGACAAACATTGCCAAATAAGATTCGGGTACCAAAAGATGGTTCCATTAAACCTTTTGACACCCAACTCCAAATAGAGTATAATGCCAATCATTTAAAGTACTATAATAATTTAAGGTACCGCAATTTCCAGAAGAAATCACAGTACCTTACATATTTTCAGACTATTTTCACAGCCTTCTTCTTTCCTTTTTCCAAGGCTCATTCTGGCAAGCCTTTGTACGGGATTTATCTCCCATCTAAGCTACTTTCCTGTAAGCTTCTTTTCCGTTTCATCACATGGATTAAATGTAATCAGCAAAGCGCGAACTTCCCTGTACATTATATGCCCCGGCAGCCGTATACCCATTGGAAGCATTGGCTTTCGTAGTCGTATAATAATCTACAAGAGATGCGTTGGTGGCAATGGAAGAACCATAATCTTTGAAAAACTTCTGTACTTGGGACATATCTGATTTTTTAAATGTGTCCTCATCAATGTCCATGGTGCCTTTCTCGTCCACACTAATTCCAAACTGCTTAAGCGCTTCCTTATTTTGCGCTGTTTTTTCCCTGATCTGGGCCAAATTTGCTGTTACACCGGAATTTGAGATGGATTTTGCAGCTTCAAACATACGGTTATAATTGTCTACAAAGCTCTTTGCTGTGGAAAAGATTTTGTCAATATCGTATGTTTCCTTGCCATCCTTATCCTTTATCATTTCATATAATTTATCAGATGCAAGTGTTTTGCTGTCTTCCTTCAGGGCTGCTGCACTGGAACCTGCCGTGTTGTCTTTCTCCGCACTGTCTGTAGCGCTGGAGGTAATACCTGTGAACTGAAGACGGGACATAACGGTAGAACCATAGCTCATGCTGTCCTTGGAAGAAAACAACTCCTGCACTTTCGAGAGATCTGCTGACCTCATCTTACCCTCATTAAATTGAAGTGTTCCATCCTGATTGATTGAAACGCCAATCTCCGAAAGCTTATCTGCATTCGCAGCCGTGCTTTTCATTATATTAGCTATATATGCTGTTTTGTTTGTCATTGTAGAACGTTTTGATGCACTCACAACATCATTATAGTCTGATACATATGCCTTCAATGCAGTAACAGCCTTGTCTGCTGCTGTCTTGCCATTTTCTGTATTTGTATATGTGTTTTCGTTCTGTAACGTCGAAACAGAGTTCCTGAGGCTTGAGATCCCCTTTGTCAGATTAGAATTGGCCTCTTTCACATCTTCAGAAACCTTCGGATTCCTTCTCTCTTCCAGAATTCTGTCAAGAACATTACTTGTGCTGGTACTTGAACCAGCCGACGTTGTACTTGAACTCTTTCCTGCACCGTAATAAGCCTTCATAAGCCTGCCGTAGCTGCCGCTCTTAATGCTGGCATAATCTGAGAGAAAATTCTGATTTCCTGTTCCACTGCTGGATGAAAGACCCTGGAAAAAAGAATAACCTTGATTCATACTCATTATCATCACTCCTTTGAATAAAATATAGACATCCATATCTTCACGTCTGGTATGGTATATTATATATCGGCAAAAACCTTTATAGTTATTAGCCAGTATAGCACACACATTTCAGGATTTCAAGATTACTGGAAAAAAATACACAGAAATCCATTTTCAAAAAATGGTTAAAGATATTTTGAAAATGGATTTCCGTGAAAAATACAGAAAACCTGCTTTCAAAAACCGGACTAACAGCAGGAAAGAGAATTTCCTTCTTTCGCTGCCTGGCACAGACAACATTCCAGTCTGGCAACTTTTCATTTGCACCAAATCGTGCTTTCAAATTGTTTTTCCACAATCAAGGCAACTGGCTTCTCTGCCTGGAACGCATCACGGGGGAAGGAAACATGGGTTCATCTTCCTCTGTTTGCGCCACTTCTTCCCTATTATAATATTTTATCCTGCGGATTTCCTCCTCGGTCTCCCCCTGAAAGAACACGGCATAACAGGTGAAATCGGTATCCCGCTCACCTAAATATTTTGTGCCACTTCCAAAATAAGCATTTCTGGTGAACTCATAGTAATCCATAATTTCCAGCATATTTTCCTCTGTCAATTCTCCCAACACATTGATAGATACAAAGGTTGTTTTTGATTTAATCCTATCTGTATATTCAGCCGTATCAGATGTATAACGGGGTTTCCATATTCCATCCTGATACAACTTTACGGCGCTGTGGTTATCTAAAATCTCATTATATTTATCCGTTCCCTGGCATCCAGCGGAAAAAACCACCAGACACAGCGCGGCAAACATGGCATACAAATATTTCTGCATCTTGTCACAATACCTTATGGCAAACCGAATCGCACTATAAACCTCATTTTGGGTATCGCTTCCTGCACCAGGCAAATGCTTCTTTGAATCAAATTTTCTTATTTCCATAGGTTTCTCCTTTTTTTGCACCAGCACGTATGTTATTTCTTAATACGGTAGGATGATGCCAGGGGCATATACATTTTTTGCACCAGCACGTATGTTATTTCTTAATACGGTAGGATGATGCCAGGGACATATAGCTATGGGCAGATATATTGTCACAATTGTATTTAAATTGTACACTCAATTGTTGTATGATACAAAAACTTTTTAAAACAAATTGGCAAAAGTCCTATTGCAATGAAATAAAATTTAGCCAGAAACGCTTTTTGCCCCTGGCATCATCCTATAAGAGAATAAACTGGAACAACAGTACTGTTGTCCCAGTTTATGCCTATACTTTGTGGAAACATGGATCGGTTTCTATTGTAACTGAATTGGTATCTCTGCAATGGGTACATTATAATTCCTTCCCTCAAAGGTAGGATCTTCAGAGGGTCCAAGAACTTCAACGACCAAATCCTTCTGCCCATCATAGAGCACCTCTATAGATTCCGTAAATAATCCGTTATCGCTAGAACTTAACCATTCCAAACTGTTACCTTCCATATCTTTCACGATAATGCATATATCTCCTATTTCAAAATCGTATGGCGGTTTTGTCGCATACGTAGAATAATCAACGCTTACAATCAGAGCCGTCTTGGATTTTGTCGCACTTTTTACCAAAATTCCATTTTCCTCTTTATTAATCTCAATTTCCTGGTTTTCTGAATTATCTACCGGGACAGGGAACCTCAAATTCCATTCACCCTTAATGAAAGTTGTCTCAGCAAAATTTCCTCTCTCATCCTCCTGGTCTAAGAATATCCCTGTCACTCCATGAATATCCCAATTGACAACCACCCTTCCCTCTTTTTCAATCATGGACTGCAACTCTTTCTTTGCACTTTCAGTATGAAAACTGGAACCATAAAAACTAACTTGGTTCATACCTACAAATGTCCCGTCCTCAGATTTTTTCAGCCCGCTGTAGGTAGCTCCGCCAAATGGCAGCATTCCGTCTTTCATTTCAATCCATGGGCAACCCGCCTGTCCCCTTTGCTCATACAATAATACGGTATCGGCCCGTTTCAAATCTTCATTTTCTGTTTCCAGCGAGATTGTATAAAACACGGAATTACCATCACTATAAACATCTGACACGGAAAGGGTGAAATCTTTTTCTTCTATCTTTGTCACATAACCGTCTGTGTCCTGAAGCTTTTCCATTTCTGCCTCGGCATCCACAGCATGTTCTGCAATTTTTTCATATACTTTCTCTTGTGATACCATACACTTATCTTCCCTTGAAATATTAATCAATTTTCCAAACACTGTGCTGGCGATCTGTTTTGCCAGTACCGGATTCGCCGCAATTCCTGCCGCCCCAATCACAAGCACACAAGCGGCTGCAATGGCCGTCGCTTTCTTCCATATTCTTTTCTTTCCCTTTTTTTCGTTCTCTTTCATAGTTTTCACCTCCATCAGAATTTTTTGTTTATAACGATCTTTTTCTTCGGAAGATAATTCTATCTGTTCATATTCTGTGAAATCCACTTGCACTTCGTTAAGTAATTCATATATTGTCTTTTCCATCCTAAACACCTCTTTCCATATGAAATTGTTTGCGGAGTTTCTCTTTCCCTCGCGACAGGCGGTTGTATATGACTTCCTTTTTCATCCCTGTCTCCTGGCTGACCTGTTCCAGAGATTTGTCTTCCACATACAGCTTCATAAACAGTTCCCGGTCTGAAGGCTTTAAGGAATCCAGCATCATTTCCACTTCCTCCGAAATCTCTTTCTCTATCATCTTTGCCAGAATACGATCCTCTTTCACAATCACAGTATTCTCAATATCCACAGTTGCAAGTTCCCGCTGGTACTGCCGCAGATAATCAATGGCTCGATATCGGGCAATTGCCGCCGCCCAGTTTTTAAATGTATTTTTGCTTTCATCATAGTCGGAAATATGTTGCCAAATTTTCAGCAGTACATCATTAAAACATTCTTCCTGCCGATGGGGAACTCCAAAAAGCTGCTTTCGAATAATAGACATCAGCAGGCTGCCGTATTCATCAATCACATACAGGAGCGCCTTCTCATTATGTAATTGTAATTGCTGAATAAAGTTGTGTTCTCCAACCCTCATAAATATTCCTCTTTTCCATCCTGTGCACAGTTTGTTTTGTAATTACATTAATTATTACGGATATGGAATAAGAAATCTATCAATTTCTAAGAAAAAAGAATAGAAATAACTGGAAATAAAAGTTAATGCCATGCTTTGGCACGCGGGATTTCGCCTTTTTCTGAATCCGCGGATTGCCCCTGGAAACATTCCGTCTCCTGGGCATGCGTTGCGCTTTCAAAAAACAAAAGTGCGTTTCACGCACCTCCGCAACCAATTTCTTTTGCTAACGCATCTTTTGTTCCGCGCCGCGCACATTTGTGCAATAATCGTTTCCTCTTGTGCGCGTGCGCATCCTGCCCGGAGGGCTTTTCTCATATAGGAAACCCCCATGCTTCTATAAAGCACCACGATAAATGAAACATGGCTATGAATTTACGTTCTGAAAGAGTATACTTCATGTATGCGGCAGCGGTTGAACGAATTTTGGGCATGAAGCCCGTATAGGAAACTGATTCATGAACTCCTCATTGCACCACGAATTATCCAGCCATAGGTAGAAGGACGTAAAGGAAAATAATAGGGGGACAGGCGTTCACGCCGTAGATTTTTGAAATGGGAGGAATTGAACATGGAAAAAGTATACGAGCGCTGTTGTGGCATAGACGTGCATAAGAAACTGATTGTGGCGTGTTTTCGAAATGGGACGTCTAATGAATTAAGGGGGTTTGGGACCACCACAAAGGAACTCCTGAAAATAGCAGGCTGGCTTATGGGAAATAAGTGTGAAATGATCGCTATGGAAAGCGCCGCGTCTTATTGGAAGCCTTTGTACAACGTTTTTGAATCCGCAGAATTAAAAGCCATGGTAGTCAATGTGCAGCATATGAAAGCGGTACCCGGCAGGAAAACAGACGCAAAGGACGCGAAATGGATAGCAGACCTGCTGCAGCATGGTTTATTAAAGGCGAGTTATATTCCGGAACGGAACCAGGGGGAATTAAGGGGACTGGTCCCTTACCCGAAAAGCCTGGTCCAGGAAAAGAACCAGGAACGGAACCGGCTGCAGAAAATGCTGGAAGGTGCAAACATAAAACTATCAGCTACGATTTCAAACATTAACGGGAAAAGCGGGAGGAAGATCCTGGAGGAGCTGCTGTCAGGAAATGAGATCAATGAAAAGCGCCTGGAAGAGTTGGTAGACGGGAGGCTGAAAGCAGACCGGAACAAGATAGAGAAAACAAGAGGGCGTATGTAGCAGCAGCCCATTCAATGTTGACAGCAATATACCACGTATTAAAAGAAAATTTCCCGTATAAGGACTTAGGGTGTGATTATTATAACCAGTTTAACCGTGAAAGAAAGATAAACGCCTATCTGAAAAAGTTAAAAAAACTTGGATGGGTACCGAATAGTCAAACGCAGGTCGCCACAGCCTGAAAATAAAGTAAAAAATATCAGGGATAGGGGAAGTCTGCGCTTTTTTGGCTAAACGGAAATTTTGTTTCAAAGGAATTCGGAGGAATTTCCTAATATGATAACAAAACAGGGAAGCAGTTTCCTATGTCACCATAGAACCGCTTCCCTGTTTTATTATTCTCAATCCGCTGAATCGCGATTATTTTAATGTTACTTTTGCGCCTTCTGCTTCTAACTTAGCCTTAATATCTTCTGCTTCTGCCTTCTCAGCGCCCTCCTTCACTACCTTAGGTGCACCATCTACAACTTCCTTAGCTTCTTTTAAGCCTAAGCCGGTTACTTCACGGACAACTTTGATAACCTTAACTTTGTTTGGTCCAACTTCTGTCAGCTCTACATTGAAGTCTGTCTTCTCTTCTGCTGCGCCAGCGCCGTCTCCGCCTGCTGCTGCAACTACAACACCTGCTGCTGCAGATACGCCAAACTCTTCTTCACATGCTTTTACCAATTCGTTTAATTCCAAAACGCTCAACTCTTTAATCGCTTCAATAAATTCTGCTGTTGTTAATTTTGCCATTATGATATACCTCCATTTTCTATTTGATCTTATAACTCTGTTTTACATAAGTTGGGAAGTTCTGTTTGCTAACCTCTATCTTCGCTTTCGCTCGCTCTCGCTAATCTCACAGAACGACCTCGCAACACGCTCTGTCTGCGCCTGCGGCTTGCCAATCGCTAGTTGCTTTCGGTCTCGGTTGCTTCTCCGGCTGCTGGAGCTGCCGGCTCCCCGCCCTGCTCTGCGATCTGATTAAGAACACGTGCCAGGTTGGTAATCGGTGACTGGATACTTCCAAGGAATTTGGAAAGTAATTCGTCTCTGGAAGGAACAGATGCAATCGTTTTAATTCCGTCTGTATCATAGAATGTCCCTTCTACAACACCTGCTTTTAACTCTAAAGCTGGTGCATTCTTTGCAAATTTTGCAAGGATTCTTGCTGGTGCAGTTGCATCATCTTTGGAAATGGCAATGGCATTTGGTCCTTCCAATAAAGAAGACATGCTCTCAAAGTCTGTTCCCTTAAATGCAAAATTCATCAATGTATTCTTATATACTTTATAAGAAACACCAGCTTCTCTTAACTGTTTACGCAACTGTGTATCTTCTTCTACAGTCAATCCACGATAATCTACCAATACAACGCACTGTGCATCTTTGATCTGTTCCGAGATTTCCTGTACAATCGGCTGCTTTAATTCTACTTTTGCCACGAATCGTGCACCTCCTTTTTTTGTATCTGAGCTTTTAAATTTTCAATGATAAATCAACAGTTCCGCTCCCAAAGGGCAGGATATGCGTTTGCGCTTCAGTCTAGGCTTTACAAGCGCTGCTTGCACTTAGCTCCCTTCCTGAAATCATTAAAAAATTTAAAAGCCCCTTTGTCCGAGACAAAGAGGCTTGAAATTATCTTTCATCCTTATTGAACACAAAATATCCAATAAATTTCCTCGGCAGGTCAACATGTTACGCCTTACGGCACCTGCTGTCTTCGGTCATAATGCTTGTTCAGCATAACATTTTCTATTTCAGATGTCAACACTAAACTTAAACAAATTTAGCCGTATTGAGTTTTACACCTGGTCCCATAGTAGGAGCCAATGTAACACTCTTCAAATACTGTCCCTTCAACGCGGCTGGTTTTGCTTTTATGATGGCATCCATAAGGGTCTGGAAGTTGTCCGCTAATTGTTCTTCTGTAAAAGATGCTTTTCCAATTGGCACATGGATAATATTTGTTTTATCTAAACGATACTCAATCTTACCAGCCTTAATGTCATTCACAGCCTTGGTAACATCCATCGTTACGGTTCCTGCTTTTGGGTTTGGCATTAAGCCTTTCGGTCCAAGTACACGTCCCAAACGTCCAACCACACCCATCATATCGGGAGTGGCAACTACAACGTCAAAATCCAGCCATCCATCATTCTGGATCTTCGGGATCAGTTCCTCACCGCCTACATGGTCAGCGCCTGCTGCCAATGCCTCATCTACCTTGTCACCTTTTGCAAAAACCAGAACCTTAACCGTTTTACCTGTTCCATGGGGTAATACTACCGCTCCACGGATCTGCTGTTCTGCATGACGTCCGTCGCAGCCAGTTCTGATATGAGCCTCGATTGTTTCATCAAATTTGGCAACCGCTGTCTTTTTCACCAGGCTGATTGCCTCTGTTGTATCATACTGCACAGTTCTGTCAATAGCTTTTGCAGCTTCTACATATTTCTTTCCTCGTTTCATTCTAATAACCTCCTAGTGGTAATATCGAGAGTATTCCCTCCCACGATTAAGCAAGTTTATTCTTCGACTTTTACGCCCATACTTCTTGCCGTTCCTGCAATCATACTCATTGCTGCTTCCAGGGAACTAGCGTTCAAATCCGGCATTTTCAATTCTGCGATTTCCTGAACCTTTGCTTTGGAAATAGTTGCGACCTTTGTTTTGTTCGGAACTGCAGAACCAGATTTAATATTGCATGCTTTCTTAATTAATACAGGAGCAGGCGGGGTCTTTGTTACGAAGCTGAAGCTTCTGTCTGTATATACGGTAATCACTACTGGAATGATTAAGTCTCCCTGGTCAGCAGTTCTTGCATTAAACTGCTTTGTAAACTCAACGATATTTACACCATGCTGTCCAAGTGCAGGACCAACTGGTGGTGCAGGTGTAGCCTTTCCAGCAGGGATTTGTAATTTGATATATCCTTCTACTTTTTTTGCCATTTGGAAAATCCTCCTTTAATACTTGTCCGCAGTTTTGTAAAAATCCTGCAGCAATATGCATCTTCTATTCCCATTCACTTGCCTGCTGCTTTCAACGCCAAGCCGTAAACGGAAAGATATTATAATTTTCTAATATCTGTGAAACTTATTTCTACCGGTGTTTCACGACCGAACAAGTCAACGTTGATTGTAACCATCTGCTTACTGTGATTCATAGACTGGATAATCCCCACAGTGTCTTTCCATACGCCACCGATTACCCGGATAGAGTCACCTTCTTCAAAATCCACAACCACACTGTCAACCTGAATACCCAATGGTCTCATTTCAGCTTCAGTGAGCGGTACGGGCTTGGATCCCGGACCTACAAACCCGGTAACACCTCTGGTATTTCTAACCACATACCATATATCATCATTCATAACCATATTAATAAGAACATAGCCTGGAAACATTTTCTTTTCAACTGTCTTTTTTACACCGTTTTTCATTTCCATGACGCTCTGCATCGGAACCCTTACCTCCAGGATCTGGTCCTCCAGGTGCCGATTTTCAATTGTCTTTTCTATGTTCTCCTTGACTTTATTTTCATAACCGGAATAGGTATGAACAACATACCAGTTTGCCTCTGCCATAAATCACCTATGCCTCCTATAAATTCACCAGGGTATCTACGCCGTACTTAATAAGCACATCTAATACGGCAATAATAAGACCCAAGATAATGGAAACAGCAACAACTGCCGCTGTCTGCCTGGTAAGTGATTTTTTGTCTGGCCAAATAATTTTATCAAACTCAGCCTTAAGACCGGAAAACCAGCTCACTTTTTGAGTTTTTTCTGTATTGGTTTCTCCCATTTTTACCTCCTCTGGCACATTCACAGCGCCCAAAAACCAAGGATGGGTGAATATCTGTTCAGACTTTCACTTCCTTTGCTCACGCTTGCTACTTGGTTTCTTTGTGTAATGTGTGTCTCTTACAGAATCTGCAATACTTCTTCGTCTCCATTCTGTCCGGATGAGCTTTTTTATCTTTTGTCATATTGTAATTACGCTGTTTACATTCCGTACATGCCAAAGTTATTCTAGTGCGCACAACTTCCACCTCCACTTAATCTCTAATTTTAGGCATAAAAAAAAAACCTACTTCCATCGCTAGTCTAGCATAGCACAATCCCGTTGTGCCGTCAACACTTTTCTTAATCTAGTAGGATAAAATAAATATGCGCACAAATGGAACGTGTCACTTCGTGACCCTGCTCGGCGCGGAACATAAGATGCGTTAGCAAAAGAAGGTGGTCACGGAAGTACGTGATACGCACTTTTGTTCTTAATTATGGCATTTCCAAATAAACGCCCAAAAGGTATAATCATTCATTTTGGATTAATTTTCTAAAACTAACTGTTAAGAAAGTACCAGAACTATCCGATATACGTGTTAAATCACATGGAGTGTTAAGCCCCCGTGCACTGCACGATTTCAAGGATGAAAGGAGGGGATTTCATGGCGGCGATTGATACTGCTTATAATTATTATCTAAGCACTTATGCGAAACAATCGACTTCCCGTTATGATTCACATAAAAAAAGCGAACTGCGGAATATTTACAATAATATTGTAAAGATCAACAAGGATTCGCCTCTGTATAAGATCAGACATTCAACAGATGTACAGAAATTTGCCATTGATATTAAGGAAAGCGCCCGCATGATCAAAAATGTGGTTGCTTCTTTAACTGATGCAGAGGAAGGGATCGGAAATGCCTTTCAGAAAAAATTGGCGTTTTCTTCCCAAGAAGACGTAGTATCCGCTAAATATGTGGGGGACAATAAAACTTCTGACAATTCAGATAACTTTTTTGTAGAAGTGAAACAGCTTGCTACTTCTCAGATTAATCAAGGAAACTTTTTGGATAAGAACCGTTTGAATCTCAGACCTGGTTCCTATTCCTTTGATCTTGAGAACAATGCTTCCGCTTATGAATTTCAATTTACTGTTAATTCGGAGGACACGAATTATTCAATCCAGAGCAAACTTGCTGGACTGATTACCAATGCAGATATTGGTTTGAATGCATCAATTGCGGAAACTGCAGACGGGCACAGCGCCCTGCAGATTGAATCCGCCTCTACTGGCATCGGTACAAATGAGGTTTTTCTGTTTTCCGTTTCGCCCCAGGGAAATCACAATTCCATGGCGGCAATTGACACATTGGGCATCGACCATGTGACACAGGAAGCGCACAATGCCGTTTTCCTGCTCAATGGGCATGAACATATGGCATACTCAAATGAGTTTATGCTGGATAACAACTTTGAGCTGAAATTACATGGAACCAGTTCCAAAGACAATCCGGCTGTGATTGGTTTTAAGACCAACGCAGATGCCATGGCAGAAAATATTCAGACATTGGTAGATTCCTATAATTCCATCTTACAGACTGCAAGCAAATATTCTGCTTCCCAACAGCAGAGCGTTATGCTCTACCGAGATATGAGCGGCGCTGCGTTTGCTTATGAGAAGAGCCTTGGAAACCTTGGGCTTATGGTGGAAGACAATGGCGAAATTACCATTGATAAAGACATGCTTACAGAAGTGGTTTCCGCTGAGAACTATGAGGAACGGCTTTCTGTACTGAATGATTTTAAGAATCTGCTCAATGTAAAAGCAAACAATGCTTCCTTAGACCCTATGCGGTATGTGGATAAAGTTCTTGTTACTTATAAGAATCCTGGTAAAACCTTTGCGACACCTTATGTCACTTCGATTTATTCAGGAATGATGATGGATGAATATTGTTAAAACAAATACCCTCACAGCTTGCTGCGGGGGTATTTGTTTTTATGCACACGGGCACCCAAATGAAAGAAAAATGCCAGCAAGCTGACGGATGCCCGGCGCGCGAGTAAGGGAAGATAAATCTTCTCTACTCGATTCAGAAAGCTGGTCTGCCTCCCTCGGCGGGAACGCCGATGGCGTTCTTGAACCTCAAAGTTTTACCTCATCCTTCTCAAATAGATCTGCATCCATCCGAATGTCTTTGGCTCCTTCTGGTACACAGGCAACCACAGGGACTCCCCCTTTGTACTCTATCATCCTGCGATTATCCTGTTCCATCTCATCTGCTGGATGGAAATGATTGAGAATTACCCCTTTTACTACAATTTTCTTCATTTTCAGGTATTCCAGGGTAAGCAGAGTTGCATTGATCGTCCCCAGCCCTGCATCTGCCACCACAAGACAAGGCAACTCAAGTTCCTGAATCACATCCTCCAGCCAAAGTTCTTTTTTTTCATCCCAGCGCAGAGGGCACAAAATTCCTCCGCTTCCTTCCATAATAATATGGTCATATTCCTGGCACAGAGCCTCATACCCCTGGCGGACGACAGAAAGTTCCACTGGATTGCCTTCCCGCCTTGCCGCCAAATGCGGCGAGACGGCATGCTCGTATATATAGGGAACCATAGTATCTACCGGCTGTAAGATCCCGGCGATTCCCTTCACATATACTGCATCCCCCGGCAAAAGCCCATTGCTTCCTTGTCGGTTTCCACTGACAGCCGCCTTATAATAAGCCGTCCTTATCCCTGTTTCATTATATTTTTTTACCAACAGCGCCGTTACGTAAGTTTTCCCTATGTCTGTCCCTGTGCCAGTTATAAATATCCCTTTCGCCACAAATAAATCACCTTATTCCCTTCCCTGGTATCAATATGTTATCGTGATGGAATCATTAAAATTTCTTCCCAAAAACCTGCCTATGAGGGCGTTCTTGCTGCAGGGTGCGGGGAAGCTTCCCTGACAAGAACAAATCCACACCCCTGTGACCCTTATATTTTACTCACAGTCCCTTGCCACCTGGTACCCCAATTCCTGGAGCATTTGCAGATCGCGTTGAATCGTGATTCCTGCCGTAGTCAGCATATCCCCTGTAATTGCTGCGTTAGCGCCTGACTGGAAACATTTTCTGCCCTGGTCTTCCATCAATCCCCTGCCCCCGGCAAGCCGAATAAATGCCTCTGGCAAAATAAACCGGAAAACTGCCACAATCCTTCTCATATCATCCTCTGTCAACCTGGGATTGTGTTCATAAGGCGTTCCTGGAATTGGATTCAACAGATTGACTGGAACGGAATTTACCCCTAACTCCCGAAGGCTAATCGCCAAGTCAATTCGGTCTTCCATGGTTTCCCCCAGCCCCATAATACCACCGCTGCAGATACTCAGCCCCACATTCTTTGCAGCATTCAGCGCCCCAATCTTGTCTTTCTGGGTATGGGTTGTACAGACCTTTGGAAAATACCTTTCCGATGCTTCCAAGTTATTATGTACCCGCGCAGCACCTGCCTCTTTTACCTTCTGAAACTCTGCTTCCTCCAAAAGCCCAAAAGACACGCACACAGAGATATCCACCTTCTCTTTGATTGCTCGAATACTTTCACATACCTGCTCCACTTCCTTACTGCTTAATTTCTTTCCAGAAGTAACAATGGAATATCTGGGAACCCCCCGTTCACTATTATACTGCGCCTGCCTGACCAACTCCTCTGTCCCCAACAATGGATAACTCTCCACATTGGTTCTATAAAAAGAAGATTGGGCACAATATTTGCAGTTTTCTGAACATTTCCCGCTCTTTCCATTGATAATCGTACATAAATCAAAGCTGCTGCCACAGAATGCCTTTCGTATCTCATCTGCTGCAGGGCACAGCTCCTCTAGCGGCATTTCTGCCAGACCAAGTGCTTCCTCCTTACTAATTTTTCCACCCTCCAAAACTTTCTGTTTCAGGCTCTTTAATTGCTGTTGCATATAGTCCTCCATTTCTGCTTCCAATGGTACTGTTTACTCTGCGATGGTTCCCAGAATACTTCTGGATGCGGGCACCAGGCGCACTGCAAGCGCTGAAGACAAAAAGCAGAGCACGATATCACCAGGCATATCCAGCGGAAAACAATCTGCAAGCACCATTGCAAACGCTGTCTTCTCTCCTACATAGAAGTTCAGCATCATATATTTGTAAACCAAACCAATCGCATAAGTCACGACAAAACCTCCAAATGCCGCCGTCAAATATTTTGCGTAACCTTTGATTCCAGACTTATCCACAACCAATCCTGTCACAAACGCTGCTAAAACAAAACCCAAAAGATAACCAAAACTTGGACGAAAGATGTAGGCAATCCCCCCTCCTGCCGCAAAAATAGGCAGCCCGCAGAGTCCCAGCAATACATACACCCCTACACTAACCGCCCCCATTTTATACCCAAGAATCATTCCCGCCAGCAGTACAAATAAAAACTGCAGGGTAAAATAATCCATTCCGGGAACCGGAACCTGTATAAAGGCGCCTGCCGCCACAAGCGCAGTAAACATTCCCCCACATACGATTTCTTTTACTGTAAATTTCTTTTCCATCTTTTTCCTCCTAAATCTTTTGTAATCCTGCCTTTTATCTTATTTCTCCAGGCTGTCTATCCATACCTTATGACACAACCAAATGACCATAATGAGGTGCCCTTGGGTATACTATACAGGAAGAAAGCATGATTGTCAACTTTAAGTTTTATTTGGTTTACAATTGAGTCGTTCAGACTCTCCAGGCTCACGAGAGAGTCTTTGACAAGATTCAGTTGCAAACTGTGTTTCTTATTATTTGGAAGATCGGGCACCTTGTACACTTTGGCGCGCCAAACACAATTGCAAAGCAACATACTGCGCCAAACCATAAAATGAGGATGCCTAAACACCCCCATTTTCGAAACTGGCACTTTATTTTAAACAGCCCCATTATCTTGTATACTGCAGTATGCATTAATATTACTTATCCATACTCCAAAAGAACAGCATTATTACTAGAAATATTACAATATAAATTATAATATTGGAAACGATAGAAAATAACGGAAAGAAATGTATAATACAGCGTACTAAAAATAACGAAATAAAATTATTCGCCCAAATGAATCCCATAACCAAAAACACTGTGGATATTGTAAAAATTATGATTCTAGCTGATAAAGAACTCACATGCCCATCTTCCAAGGCTTCATATGTACCCCCCCCAAAAAATGATTAACACAAGTATTGCTAAAATGCTTTCTGTAATGAAAGAAAAAGTGAAATTATCATTATCAAAATATCCTTTTTTAAATGGTAATAGCTTACCCAATCCATCTCTTACATCTGATAATGTGACTAACCTTATATTTTGAACTCCATTAATAATTTGAGGTAACAGATAAAGAACTAACAGAAACAATAACATAAGAAACAAAAAAAATATGTACTAAAATCATATATTTCTTCCTGTTCTCTAATTTCTTTTTTATTTTTTTGATGGTTCTTTTATTTCTTTTATATCATCAATATCTTTTTTCAGATCAATAAAGATTGGAAAATAAATACCTAATATCGTAACACTTAACGTTATAAATATGCCAAAATCAATCATACCCACTCCCTCTGTTTACAACAATCTTTTTCTGCTCCCTTTTCACCTTCCTACCCACCCCCAAAAAACCTGCCACTTTCCAGTTGGCATCATCTCCGTTCCTGGCAAGCAGCCATTCTTCTGTATATCTCGTGCCTTTGGATGGTAACTGTGAGAAAATCGGGTGAAAGCCGAGTTTTTCCAAGTAAGATATGGATACTACCAATACTTCTTTTGAATCTTTGATTCCATTCTCTTGTCCCATACCTTTACTGATATCACAAGGAATCCACTTCCTATCATCGATTTCTTGTAATTCACAGCCCGCCATATGCTGGAAAAAATACCATTCCAAAGCATTCGCCGCCTGTGACAATTCTTCCTTGCTGTACAACTGGAATCCATTTAATCTGACATGGATGTGGTTAATATGGACTGTCGCAAATGTAAGCTGAAGATAAAACTCCGACTGCCATAACCGTTACTACAATGTCTGCCATTGCCACACCCCTTTTCCTGCTTAGAAAAGTTTTTATACTCTTTATGGGAAATCTTGAAACAACTTTCATTTGCCGATCTCCAAATGCCAAATCATCTTTTTCCTGCATGAAAAGGAACTGTATGGTCTCCCCCACCTAATACAGTCCTTTTCATGTTACTTTCCGATTTCAGTCATGCTGCAGTTCTCCCCTGCAGTTACATTTTTATAAAGATTAAATACTCCTTATCCTCTTTCGTACAATCGATTCATTTTACAAATCTGCATAAATTATACCTGCAATTCTGTATTTTTCTTTTGCGCCTTATACTACTTATGTAAATCTACAATTCCTCTTTTGCAAATCTACTATCCTCTTTTGCACCTTATACGATTTCTTATGTAAATTCACGTTTCCTCTTTTGTAAATCTACGCTTTCTTTTCCGTACATCTTTTTTCTTTTGTACACTACTTCCCTCTTTTGTACGGTCTTTATATTTTCATATATGACGCAGGGCTTATTTCTTTCCGCCCAAGAGCATCTTTAACCACTCCCAAAATGATTCATCATATGCCAACGGCATCTCATATCACCTCCGCTCCTATTTTTATTCGGCGTTTGTAAAACTATCGGAATAGAACATCGGAAAGTCTGACTGCCTGACACCTTTACAAGTACCTGCCTTTATTCTACTCAATATCAAGGGCAAAATGCAAGAATCATGGAATAAACGGTCGAATTTTGGAGACAACGGTCAATTTTACATCAAAAACAGGATTTTTGCCAGAAAAATTCCTTCCTGTTCTTCAAAAAACAGCCGACCGTGATTTTTCTCCACCATCGTCCTGATATTTGAAATTCCAAACCCATGGTTCTTTTCATCTTCTTTGGTTGTTACGCTTCCCAGCCTCTCAAGGTCAATCCGGTCCCTGACAGGATTGGCAAGTTCAATGACCAGATTGTTCTCCAACTGGCGGATCTCCAAATGAATCTGACGCTGGCTCTGAGGCAGCCTTTCACATGCCTCAATGCTGTTCGACAGCAGGTTGGAAAAAATCGTACACAGCTCAAAATCTCCGATGGATAAGGCGGAAGGCAGGATTCCTTCAATTTTCCACTGAATCTGGTAGGGTTCGCCCCGTGACTGTGCCTCCAGCAAGACCGCGTCCACAATCTCATGGTTTACCGACACAGTCTTGCATATGGTCTGGGTCATATGGTCCTGTATTGCAGACAGATACGATTCTGCCTTCCGATACTCCTTCTTCTCCATATAATGTCTTAAACTGCTGATATGCGCCTGCAGGTCGTGGCGCATTTTCCTAGTCTCCCTGGCATTCCTGCGCACCACACGGACATACTCCCTGGTAATCTGGAGGTACTCATCTTTCAAACTGCTCTCCGCCTTGTATTTTTGCCGAAGCAGGTCCATCACCACAAATCCCACTCCCAAGGCATAAAACATGGTACTGACAATTACCATACAAATAATAATGCAGATTACCAATTCCATATCATAATAAGTTACCAAACTTGCCTCTTCAATAAAATGTTGTACCACAGAAGCCGCAAGGCTGCAAACACCTCCAACTAAAAAATATTTTGTCTGCAGGTTATTGATAAGCTCCTTGTACCCTGATATTTTTCGCAGTCGATACGCCAAAAGCCCTATTATTATACAAGTTAGAATTCCTCGAATAATTTTATATACCACATAACCATTCAGATCATTCATTGACTTTCCAGATATTCCAGAACACACTAGATTAATACATAGGTACGGCATATGTAGATACATAGTACTGCATATGTAAATCGCAAACCTTCTAATTATCTTTCCACTAGTCCATAACAATATAATGACCGGAATCATACAGATTCGCATTGATAAAATAGCAAATTTTTTGTCTCCCAACCAAATAGTCCCCAGACATAAACCTAAAAATAAACCTAAACCAAATAAAAAATATCTTTTGTGCTTTGCAATTGGTACACAAAAAATACCAAATATCATAATCATATTTTCCAATACGGAAAATACAGCCAACCATACATCTTCTGTCACTATTTCCATTGATCTATCGCGCCTTCCTAAAAATATATTCTTGATACGAATCCCTTAACGCCTTTCCCTTCCTTCGGCTGATTGGGATCGTATCCCCATTTTTCATATAGATTTCATCTTCAATCCTGCTTATATTCCTGAAGTTTACCAGATAGCATTTGTGACATCGAAAGAACCAATTCTTCTTTAAATCCTGCTCTAACTGATGCAGCCCAGCATCACAAAAATATTTCTTATCGTTGCTTATAACCCAGCTATACTTATTATCTGATAAAAAGTAAAAAATGCTTTTCATTTTCATTGGAATATCCTTATTTAAACTTTTTATCACAAAACTCTGGTCTTCATCTATATCCTCCATCATCCGATTCATATATTTTACAAAACCAGTAATTTCCAAAGGTTTGGGCAGAAATCCATATACATTCTTTCCGAATGCCTCTGGCATCCCTTCCTCATGCCTTGTCACAAAGAGAATTTTGACATCTTTCTCTTCTCTCCACAGCCAGTCTTTTAATTGAATCCCTGAAATTCCTTCCATCTCTATGTCTAAAATTAAGATATCTATGTTTTCTTTTTCTTCCATAAATTCTTTGCCAGACTTATATTCCTTCTGCAAATATTTTGTTTCTCTCTTTGCAAAATACCATTCTAAAAGTTTTCCTACTGTATCTCTGCAAATTTTATCATCTTCACATATTCCTACTTTTATCATTTGTATTAACTCCTCGTATGTACTATCTATTCATTATATTTTACGGGTACTTTTCTGTCCATACGATTTTCTTCATAAATCATTGCTTAAATTCACAAATGGGAACAAAAGCCCATAACTTTCTATTCCCATAGATTCAAAACTCGCTCGCGAGTCCTGCGCTTGATTCGAGTCAGCTTTGCCCGCAGATACTTGATCAAATCCATACACATCATAAATGTTTGTTTTAAACACTCCATCTGTCTATAGAATCCCATTGAATTATACAGACTCATTTGCTATCTTAAGAACATGCAGAGAATTATCCCTAAGATAGACTTCAAGAACGCCATCGGCGTTCTTGCTGCGGGCTACAAGGAAGCCTCCCTGATAAGAATAAAAGTGCGTTTCATGCGCCTTGGCGAACAACTTTCTTTTGCTAACGCATCTTTTATTCCGCGCCGCGCACATTTGCGCAGCATTCGTTTCCTCTTGTGCTCGTGCGCATGGTAGTTTTCTCATATAGGAATTTCGAAGGAATTTCCTATATGAGAATAAAAGTGCGTTTCATGCGCCTTGGCGAACAACTTTCTTTTGCTAACACATCTTTTATTCCGCGCCGCGCACATTTGCGCAGCATTCGTTTCCTCTTGTGCTCGTGCGCATAGTAGTTTTCTCATATAGGAATTTCGAAGGAATTTCCTATATGAGAATAAAAGTGCGTTTCATGCGCCTTAGCGAACAACTTTCTTTTGCTAACGCATCTTTTATTCCGCGCCGCGCACATTTGCGCAGCATTCGTTTCCTCTTGTGCGCGTGCGCATGGTAGTTTTCTCATATAGGAATTTCCTATATGAGAAAATAAACCCCTTAGAATTTGCTTCTAAGGGGTTTTGTAATCTCTACTGTTTCACACCGATACGGACCAGCGCTTTTTTCAATGCAATCTCTGCGCGTGCCACATCAACCTCTGCACCATGGTTGCGCAATCTCTCCTCTGCACGTTCTCTTGCTGCTTCTGCGCGTGCCACATCAATTTCATCTGGCCACTCGGCAATTTCAGCGAGAAAGGTTACTTTATCTCCCAGAATCTGCACAAAACCAGCATGAATTGCCGCATCTTTTTTTCCTCCTGCTTCCGTGATGGTCACAACACCAGGAGCCAATACGGTAGTCAATGGAATATGGTTCTTATAGACACCCATTTCACCGTCTACCGACGTAAACTCCACCATGGAAGCCTCCCCCTCATAAAATATCCGATCTGGTGTAATAATCTGCAACTGAAAATTTTCTGCCATGTGTCCACCTCCCTATTTCATACGGGCGCGAACATCATCAATGGAACCTGCATTCAGGAAGTGCCCTTCTGGAACATCATCATGTTTGCCTTCCAGAATCTCCTTAAAGCCGCGAAGCGTCTCTGTAATAGGAACATATTTTCCATCCAGCCCTGTAAACTGGGTTGCCACAAAGAAAGGCTGGGAAAGGAATCTCTGCACTTTCCTTGCACGGTTTACCACAAGTTTGTCATCCTCCGACAGCTCATCCATTCCAAGGATTGCAATAATATCTTGTAATTCTTTATACCTCTGTAAAATTTCCTGTACTCCGCGTGCCACCTCAAAGTGTTCCTGCCCAACCACACGGGGATCTAAAATGCGGGAAGTGGAATCCAGCGGATCCACTGCGGGATAAATTCCAAGCTCTGCAATAGAACGGGACAATACGGTAGTTGCATCCAAATGGGCAAAAGTAGTCGCCGGAGCTGGGTCCGTCAAATCGTCCGCTGGAACATAGACAGCCTGAACAGAAGTAATGGAACCGTTCTTTGTGGATGTGATACGCTCCTGCAACGCACCCATCTCTGTCTGCAAAGTAGGCTGATAACCTACCGCAGAGGGCATACGTCCAAGCAGTGCGGACACTTCGGAACCTGCTTGGGTAAAACGGAAAATATTATCAATAAATAACAGCACGTCCTTTCCGCCTTTATCACGGAAATACTCTGCCATGGTAAGCCCTGTCAATCCTACACGCATACGCGCTCCGGGCGGTTCATTCATCTGGCCAAACACCATACAAGTCTTGTCAATAACGCCAGATTCTTTCATTTCGTAGTAAAGGTCATTTCCTTCACGGGTACGTTCTCCAACTCCGGTAAACACGGAATATCCGCCGTGCTCTGTAGCAATATTGTGAATCAATTCCTGAATCAACACTGTTTTGCCTACACCGGCGCCGCCAAACAGACCGATCTTTCCGCCTTTCTGGTAAGGGCATAACAAGTCAACTACCTTGATCCCTGTCTCCAACATTTCAGTGGAAGTTGCCTGCTCTTCAAAAGCTGGCGCTTTCCTGTGAATTGGCATGCGTTCTACCTTCTTTGGCGGAGCGATTTCATCAATCGGTTCCCCCAACACATTGAACATACGTCCCAAGGTCTGCTCCCCAACTGGAACCATAATTGCCGCACCAGTTGCTTCTGCATCCATTCCCCGGACCAGTCCATCTGTAGGACCCATGGCAATACATCTCACTGTATCATCACCCAGATGCTGAGACACCTCCACCACCAATCTCTTTTTATCCTTCAGCGGAATATTAATGGCTTCGTTGATCTCTGGCAGGGTGCCTTCAGAAAATTTAATATCCAAAACGGCACCGATAATCTGAGTGATTTTACCTATATTTTTTTCTGCCATAATATGCACTCCTTAAAATTGTTAATCTCAGACCATTTTCCCCTCAGCCTGATTTCATTCAGAAAAGCCAACCGGCTTTTCTGCGCGCGGGCGGTCCGCTGCCCTTGTGCAGCTTCTTCCTCTGGACGGACCTGCGCATCTTTCCATCTCATAGAAATGCGAAGCATTTCTATGAGATGGCCTCGGCGCCAGCAATAATCTCTGTCAGTTCCTGGGTAATGGAACCCTGGCGCGCCCTGTTATATTTCAATGTCAAATCACTGATCATTTCGTCTGCATTACTTGTTGCAGAATCCATCGCCTGCATCCTGGCGCCATTTTCACTTGCAACCGCCTCCACCAATGCCCCATAGAAGAGGCTCGTCATATATTTGGGAATAATCAGGTCTAACGTCTCTTCTTCATTCGGTTCATAATTCATCAGCACGTTACTATCCGCCTCTTTCAATTCTGCCTCATCAAATTCTATTGGAAGCAGTTTCATCAGCGTAGGCTCATGGCTTACCGTATTCTTAAAATGCGTATAGGCAAGATAGATTTCTCCAATCTCACCTCTGCTAAATGCACCTAACACATCTTTACAGATCATGGATGCGTCTTCATAGGTGGGTCCCTCAATCACGTCAGAATAATCCGCTTTGATCTCATAACCCTTGCGCACCAATACTTCTTTTGCCTTGCGCCCGATCATATAAATCTGCGCATCCTCCCTTGCCATATCGCTGCCTGTGATAAGTTTCACAATATTAGAATTGTACCCGCCGGCAAGCCCACGGTTAGAGGCAATGGCTATCACAGCCTTTTTCTTGGAACTCCCTGCCTTCAAATAGGGATGGTTTATATTTCCGCTTCTCGCAAGCATGGAAGTTACGGTCTGGTACATATAGTTGAAATATGGATTGGACTGCTCCGCACGGTTTCTCGCTTTTTGTAATTTCACAGTAGAAACAAGCTTCATGGCTTTTGTGATTTGCTGCGTACTTTGTATGCTGCCTTTTCTTCTTTTAATGTCCCTCATGGACGCCATAATGATTCACCACCTAACTGCTTTTCCTGCAAAAACAGGAATTTTTCATCAGCAGAATTCTGCCACTTCTACTTAAATTGTGCCTTGCACTCCTCAATTGCTTTGATAAGTTTGCTCTCTGTCCCTTCTTTGATCTCTTTGTCTGTGCGGATCGCCTCTGGTACCTCTGGGTATTTGGTGTCTACAAACTCAAATAATTCCTGCTCAAACCGCAAGATATCTGCAACCGGAACATCCAGCAAATATTTCTTGGTGGCAGCATAAATAATTATAACCTGATACTCTACTGGCATGGGCTGATACTGGGGCTGTTTTAACATTTCACGGATTCGTTCTCCCTGTGCCAGCTTTTCAGTGGTATCTGCGTCCAATTCGGATCCAAACTGGGCAAACGCCGCAAGCTCGCGGAACTGTGCCAGCTCCACACGGATAGGGGCGGCAATTTTTTTCATCGCTTTGATCTGTGCGGAACCTCCCACTCGTGATACAGACAGTCCAGCATTGATTGCCGGGCGGAAACCTGCGTTAAACATTTCTGTCTCAAGGTAAATCTGTCCATCTGTAATGGAGATTACATTGGTAGGAATATAAGCGGAAACATCTCCTGCCTGAGTCTCAATAATGGGGAGCGCCGTCAAAGAACCGCCGCCTAATTTATCAGATAATCTTGCTGCACGTTCCAGCAATCTGGAATGTAAATAGAAGACATCGCCCGGATATGCCTCACGTCCTGGCGGACGGCGCAGCAGCAGGGAAAGGGTACGGTATGCCGTAGCATGTTTACTCAAATCATCATAAATTACAAGCACATCCTGCCCATTTTCCATCCATTCCTCTCCAATCGCGCAGCCGGCATATGGCGCAATATACTGCAAAGGCGCCAGCTCGCTTGCCGTAGACGCCACTACCGTGGTGTAATCCATAGCGCCAAATTCTTCCAATGTCTTTACAATCGTCGCAATGGTAGATGCTTTCTGTCCAATGGCAACATAGATACATTTTACGTCCTGTCCCTTTTGGTTGATAATGGTGTCAATGGCAATCGCAGTTTTACCAGTCTGCCGGTCGCCGATAATCAACTCTCGCTGTCCCCTTCCAATGGGCACCATGGAGTCAATCGCCTTAATTCCTGTCTGCAGCGGTGTATCCACAGATTTTCTTGAAATAACACCAGATGCAACTCTTTCAATCTGTCTGAATTTTGTGGTCTCAATGGGTCCTTTTCCGTCAATGGGCTGCCCCAGGGCATTGACCACACGTCCGGTCATAGCGTCGCCTACCGGAACTTCCACAACCCTCCCTGTCGTCTTAACGGTGTCCCCTTCATTGATATTCTTCTGGTCTCCTAACAATACGGCACCAACATTATCTTCTTCCAGGTTCAACACCATTCCATAGACTTCACCGGGAAATTCCAACAATTCGCCCTGCATGGCATTTTCCAGACCGTGAATACGAGCAATACCATCTGCAACTTGGATAACTGTGCCAACATCCGACACTTCAAGCTGCGCGGCATACCGTTTCACCTGTTCTTTGATGACAGAACTAATTTCCTCTGGTTTTAAATTCATGGAGCGCATTCACCTACTTTCAACTGTATTTTTGATAATTCACGGGTCAGCGTCATAAGCCTGCTCTTTACACTGCTGTCTACCACCCTGTCTCCGATTCGAATTACCATACCGCCTATTAAACTTTCATCCACATCATAATGTAGCTCAAACTCTACATATTTTGTGGTTTCCAGCAATTTTTTCTTCACCTGCTTTTTCTGACTGTCTGAAAGCGGCATCGGAGCAGTCACATAAGCAGTACCAATATTTTTATATTCTTTTACCTGGTCAATGAAATATGTGAATACAGATTCCATTTCACCGAAATGATCCTTGGAGACAAGCATCCGCATCAGTCCTGTGACCTCATCGTGGATCCTGCCTTTAAATATCTGTTCCAGAATCTTTATTTTTTCTTCTTTTACGATTTTTGGGTGATTCATCAGTTTGGAAAGCTCGTTGTCTTTATGAAGAATCTGTTGTATACTTCTTGCTTCATCCAACATTTCATCCACCTGACCAGATTCCACAGCAAGCTCAAACAGCGCATCCCCATATGTTTTGGATACTAGCTTTGCCATGTGCTCTCACCTATTTCCTTTAATGTCTCTTCCACCAATGTATCTTGTATGGATGTATCAATAGCGGCTGCAACTACTTTGCCTGCCATCATAGAGGCAATCGTAATCATTTCCTGCTTTGCCTCATCCATCACACGCTTCTTCTCCAACAGAGCCTCTTCGTTGGCGCGCTTGATGATACGGGCAGCCTCTTCCTTCGCCTCATCCACAATTCTTGCTTCATTTTTTAAAGCTTTTTGGCGGGCCTCACTTAAGATTTCCTCAGCTTCCTTCTCAATCCCTTTCAGTTTCTGGTCATACTCTCTTTTTACTGCAGCAGCATCTTCTTTGTCCTTACGTGCCGTATCAATATCATTTTTGATACGCTCCTGCCTGTCTTTAAGCATCTTCTTTGCGGGATTAAACAACAAATACGACATCAGGGCAAACAAAAACAAAATGGCGCATACAGCAATAATAGTATCTTGTATCAACTGGGGATTTAAGCCAAATAACTGTTCCAAGACCGGGCCTCCTTTCCTTGTTTTTGTCTCCCGAGCCTTATTTCAACGGCTGTACGAACATTAAAAGGATCGCTACCAGCAAACCATACAGACCGGTCGTCTCTGCTACTGCCTGCCCCAAAAGCATGGTAGAAGTAATGTCAGATTTTGCCCCTGGGTTTCTTCCAACTGCCGCCGCTGCGTGCCCTGCCGCGATACCCTGTCCAATACCAGGACCAATACCTGCGATAACCGCAAGACCTGCGCCGATTGCTGAACAAGCTCTGATTAATTCTGCTCCTGTAATGTTATCCATAGAAATTTCCTCCTTGCATTTTCATAAAATTTACTTATTAATTAACTTTTACTATAGTGCCGCTGCCTGTAAGTTTTACAGTCAGGTTTGCCCATGTATCATCCCAGAAATTTTCTCTGGTAATTTTCCCAAATGTACTGCCTGTGCTTTGTACACAATTCGTCTACTCTTCCTCCCCAATGGCGTTGCTGATATAAGTCATAGTCAGCATACAGAACACATAGGTCTGGATGCAGCCGGAAAATACATCAAAATACGCATGCAGCGCACCTGGCCAAAAATATGCAATTTTAGCCAACAGCGCATAAATCAGCGCCATAATGATGGTACCTGACAAAATATTGGCAAACAGACGCAATGACAGGGAAATCGGTACGGCAAATTCACTGATTAAATTGATTGGAAACCAGATGGGCAGCCATGGTGGTAATGGGGAACACATATCTACCCAAATCTGCTTTGGCGTCTGGTGTTTAAATTGGTTGAAATGAATCAAGATAAAACTCAGCAGCGCCAGCGGCAAGGTAACGCCATAATCCGCCGTGGGCGGGCGCAAGCCAAACAGACCGGAGATATTGCATACCAAAATAAAAATAAAGATGGTCCCAATGTAGTTGACAAATTTGTCGCCACTCTTGCCCATAACCCCATGCACCATTTTATCCAGCATTTCCACAATCAGTTCCACCACATTCTGAAAACCGCTTGGCACCTCAGAGGCATGTTTCATCGCACGGTTCGCCGCAATGGAAAATCCAATCAGTACCACCATAATAATCAGCAGGCACACATGGGTCGTGGTAATCCAAAAGGTTTGCCCAAACAGTTCATAAGAAAACAGTCCATGTACCATAATATCAATATCAGAACTGGAAGACAGTAAAATCACATCCTGCACTCTCTCACCTCCTTAATAAATAATTTCTAGCCATGAGCAAAACTCTACATATCCTGTATTTATGCGGCTTTGCGAGGCATGGCAAACCTCTTTATCACTCCAAATTTATAGTAACCATCAGCTCCAAATGGTATAATTAAGTTGTCAAAATCAA